>JBGPKK010000119.1:0-14212 GCA_041485905.1 Vicinamibacteria bacterium | reverse complement strand
CCCGCACGTTGACCGGTATCGATTCGTGCGAGCCCAGCGGCGTGACCCGCCGTTCCTGAATCACGCGCAGCAGCTTCGCCTGGAGATCCAGGTCCAGTTCGCCGATCTCGTCGAGAAAGATCGTGCCCCGGTCGGCGGCTTCGAACTTGCCCTTCTTGTCAGCCACTGCGCCCGTGAACGATCCGCGCCGGTGGCCGAACAACTCGGATTCGAGCAGTTGTTCGGGAATGGCACCGCAGTTGATTGTGACGAAGGGCCCGCGAGCCCGACTGCTGTGGAAGTGAATCGCCTTCGCCAGTAGTTCCTTCCCCGTGCCGCTTTCGCCTTCCAGCAACACCGTCGTATCCGCCTGTGCGACTCGTGCGGCCGTATCGGTCACCGCCCGCATGGCCCGCGATCCCGCGATCATGCTCGCAAACGAGAAGCGTTCGGCGATGACCTGGCGCAGCTGTCGGTTTTCGCTGGCGAGCGCCGCCATGTCCAGCGCCTTGCGGACCACTGCCTTCAACCGCTCGCGATCGAACGGCTTCGTGAGGTAGTCAAAAGCGCCAAGCTTCATCGCTTCGACCGCCGATGTGATCGTTCCGTGCGCGGTCAGCATGACGACGGGCAGGTCGGATTGGATCGCTTTGAGCCGAGCGAGGACATCGACGCCATCCATCTCGGGCATGCGCACATCCGTGAGAACGAGATCGACCGGCCGGCTTTGAAAGAGCTGCAGTCCTTCGGCTCCGGCAGCCGCCGTCACCACGTCGTAGCCTTCTTCCCGCAGGTTGTACTCGACCACGCGCCTGAGGCTGTCGTCGTCATCGATCAGCAGAATGGTCTTGCGGTCGCTCATGTTGATGCGTCGGCCCGACTCTGCGAGCGGGCTTCATTGCCAGCGGTCCCGAAGGGCACAAGAACGCGAATGACCGTGCCGTGAGCGGGTTGCTGGACCTCGATTCTCCCGCCATGGCCCTGCACGATGCGGTTTGAAATCGAGAGGCCCAGTCCGGTCCCGCGTTTCTTCGTGCTGAAGAACGGATCGAAGATCTTGTCCAGATACTCGGGTTGGACGCCTGGTCCTTCGTCGCGTACATCCACCGCCAGCATTCCGTCGCTGGTGGACGGGGCAATCTCGACGCGACCGCCAGGAGGACTCACTTGCACTGCATTGAGGACGATGTTGACGAACACTTGCACCATTTGTTCCAGGTCGATCGAGACAGGCGGCACCTCCATCCGGTTCACGCGAATCGATACGCCACGGTCCGAGGCCTCTCGGCTGATGAGTGACACGACACGGTCCAATACATCGAGGATGTCGACATCACTCCGCCGCGGCTCGTGCGGTCGCGCGAACCGCAGGAACTCCTCGATCAAGCCTTCGAGCCGAGCGATCTCACGCGATGCAAGGGCCGAGAATTCCTGCTCGGGACTTCCTTCTGCGGCACGAGAAATGATGATCTCCAGAGCGCCTTTTACACCGGCCAACGGGTTCCCAATCTCGTGCGCCAGACCAGCCGCAATTTCCCCGACGCTGGACAGGCGGTCCGCGCGCAGGAGTTGCTCGTGCGATCTCCGGAGCTCGGCATGCGCCGCTTCTATTGCGGCCAGCGCCTGCTCGTGGCGGCGTGTCGCGCGCCGCTCAGCCGTTGCCAGCACTCCGCCCACGGCGCCAGCAATGACAAACGCGACCGCCTGCCCGTACTGGCTGACGATGAAGGGCGCATTGCCCGCCCATTCATGATGGAAGTGCAGACTGGTGCCTAGCCCTGCGACGACCGCCGTCGCGACACCGCCCGGCACACCAAACCAGTACGCGGCGACGAGAATCGGGCCATAACAGAGATCCTGGTAGGCCACGTGCCACCAGATCCGCGCGGGATCCGTCACGTAATGAGCAATGGAGATCGCGGCGATCACCAGCGCGATCAGGATCGGCTTTACCGGCTTCGGTACGGTCAATCCCGGTCACCTTTTCGGTTCAGCCCGCGGTGTCTGTTTCCAGACAGTCGCGGCGGGGCTGTCCGAAAACACGCAGTGTCCAGGTCAACCTCGGTTCCTTGATCGCCGGTAAGTCCCTGCAAGAGCCGCAACTCTGAACCCTTCAGCGGCCGGTACTGCACTTGCCCTACCCCGGTCGTGCGACTGATCACGCTTCCCGACGAGCATACAACGGTTGCCATCTGCAGAACGGACGCTGCAGATGCCGGGGCGAGCGTGATCGTTCCGTCCACCGGAGTCGATCTTGTCGCCGTCGAGCGCGCCTTGATCCAGTTTGCGCTCAACACTCATAGCGGGAACCGCACGCACGCGGCTCAATTTCTTCGCCTTTCTCGCAGCGCGCTCTTGTATCGGATGCAGAAATACCACCTGGTCCAGCCTCAACGGCGAGGACCAGATCACCCTGGACAGCCATGAATCGCATCTCCTCGTCTGCTGTCTTCACGCTCGTCATTGCGCTAATCGGGGCGCTCGTCGCGTCCGGCCCGATCAACGCGCAGACCGCGCCGGCTCCCGCGGTAGCGCTATCCGCGTCCGCGCAGCCGGCCTCAGGGACAACACTGCGGGATCTGGTCGCCGAGCTCGAGCGACAGAATCCGGAAATGGCCGCGGCGCGTCGGTTCGTCGATGCCAGCGTCGCCGCGATCGCGCCGGCTGGTGCGCTGCCGGACCCGACGCTGAGCGGCGGGTACATGGCTGGCGTGAAGGCGTTTCCATTCTTTCCGACGACGAACCCGTCGGACAGCTTCCGGCAGTTCGGCGCCTCGCAGGAATTTCCGTGCCCGGGGAAACTCTCGCTGCGGACCAAGATCGCGGTCTCGGAATCGGATGCCCAGCGTTGGACCTATGAGACAGCACGACGCCGTCTCGTTGCCGACCTGAAGAGCGCCTACTACGAGTACGTCTTCGTCGATCGGAGTCTGGAGGTGCTCGCTCGAAACAAGGCGCGCCTCGATCAGTTCCGGCAGATTGCCGACGCCCGCTACAGCGTCGGCAAAGCGATGCAGCAGGACGTGTTGAAAGCGCAGCTCGAGATCTCACTGCTCATCGAGCGACAGGCCGTCCTGAGCCAGCAGCGCGCCGCACTTCGTGCGCAGATCAATGCACTCCTCTATCGCAGACCGGATACACCGCTTGACGTCTCCTTGAACTACGAGCCGGCGAGCCTGACGCGCTCGTTGGACGAACTGCAAGCACTCGCGGCTCAGAACAACCCCGAGCTGAAGCGAGACGAGCGGATGGTCGATCGAGGCCAGCAGGCGTTGGCGCTCGCCAAGCGCGAGATGCTGCCGGACTTCGCCGTCAACGTCACGACGCAGCAGATGGTTGGCGACATGCCCTGGATGTATGGCGTCGACTTCATGGTCAAGGTGCCGTTGTATTGGCAGCGCAAACAACGTCCGCTCATCGCGCAAGCGGCGGCACAACTCGAAGGCGGCCGGAAGATGCGCGAGAACACCCTCGCTCTGGCCGCGGCGCAGATCACCAACACGTACGCGATGGCCGACACCAGTCATCGTCTCGTGACCCTCTACGGCGACAGCGTGCTGCCGCAGGCGCGGCTGGCCCTCGAATCATCTCTCGCTTCGTACCAGGTAGGCGGCGTCGATTTCCTGACCGTGCTGACGAATTTCATTACGGTGCTCAACTACGAAATTAATTACGAGGAACAGAACGCACGGTTTCACGAGGCGCTCGCGCGCCTGGAGCCGCTTGTCGGCGTCGCGCTGACGAATTGACTGGAACGGCTGCATTAATGAGGAACTGGTCATGACCCCACCGCCCGAAGAACCCGCCCTGACGAAGCGCGAACCGGAACCGGACCCGCGACCGGCAACCGTGACGCCTGCCGGCAATTTACCACTGCCTCATCCACCTGAGTCGGTGGGAAAGAGAGCGTGGAGCACGTACGCGGTGGTGGCCCTCGTTGCGGTGCTGATCGGCGCCGCCGGCATGTTCGGAGCGCTCCGTTTCCTCGAACGTGGTCGAACATCCACTGCCGCAACGAACACCCAGTCACCGGCTGCGGCACAACCAGAGTCAATGGCCGGCTTGGACGCGAGCGCGACTGGGGCGGGCGGACACCCGACGGAGTCGAAAGGCAACGTCGTCTACATTTCTCCGGCGCGCCAGCAGTTGATTGGCGTCCGGACGGCCACAGTGACGCACCAGGTGCTCGACACGACGATTCGGACCGTTGGCACTCTGGCGTACGACGAAACGCGCGTGACCCAGATCCACACGAAGGTTGCGGGCTGGGTCGACAAACTCTACGTCGACTACGTCGGCAAGCTCGTGCAGCGCGGGCAGCCGCTGTTTACCGTCTACAGTCCCGATCTGGTGTCCACGCAAAAGGAGTATCTGCTCGCACTCAAGGCTCGCGGGCAGCTCGGCGCCAGCCAGTTCGAAGAGACGCGGAACGGCGCCGAATCGTTGGTCAGTGCGGCGCGTGACCGCCTCAGGCTGTGGGACATCAGCGACGACCAGATTGCCGAGCTCGAACAGAGCGGAGAGCCGCGCAAGACCCTGACCTTGTATTCGCCGTTCAGCGGTATTGTCCTCGAACGAAATGCCTTCGCCGGGCAGTACATCAGCCCCGAGATGAGCACGTTCAAGATCGCGGACCTGTCGACGATCTGGGTGCTCGGGCAGGTCTTCGAGTACGAGCTGAAGAGCCTGAAGCTCGGACAAGACGCGCAGATCCAATTCCCGTACGGCCAGTCCACCCGCACGCTCAACGGGAAAGTGACGTTCATCTATCCGGAGATCGATCCCCAAACGCGCCGCGCCAAGGTGCGAATTGAGTTCCGCAACCCGGGGCTGGAGTTCAAGCCAGAAACCTATGTGACGGTGATTCTCAAGACCGCCGGCGGCCATCAGCTCGCCATCCCGAAGGAAGCCGTGATCGACACCGGAGCCAAAACGTACGCGATTCTCGCGCACCCCAACGGCTACTTCGAGCCACGCGAGCTGAAGGTGGGGTCACCGGTGGACGACTATTACCCGCTCATCAGCGGCCTGGAAATGGGCGACCGCGTCGTCACGTCGGCGCAGTTTCTCGTCGATTCCGAAACGAACCTGCAGGCGGCGATGGGGGCGATGTCGTTGAGCATGCCGGGCATGGACGTGGGCGGCGGCTTGACGAAGGGAACGGAGACGAAGGGTGCTGCGCCGAAGACCAGTAGCAAGCCTGACGAGTCGATGAAGGGGATGGATATGCCAGGCACGGCCAAGCCACCTGCAAAACCGAAGGATCAGCACCAGCAATAGCGGCGTGTTTCGCCAGGAGTCGTCGCCGTGATTGAAAAGATCATCGCCTTTAGCGCTCGCAACGCCTTTATCGTGATCCTGCTGATGCTGGGGATTGTCGGCGGCGGCGTGTGGGCCATCAGGACGACGCCGATCGATGCGATTCCGGACTTGTCCGACGTCCAGGTCATCGTGACGGCTGAGTGGGAGGGCCGCAGTCCGACGCTCGTCGAAGATCAGGTGACGTACCCGATCGTGACGGCGCTCATCTCAGCGCCGAACGTGAAGGTCGTCCGCGGCTTCTCCTATTTCGACGTGTCGTTCGTCTACATCATTTTTCAGGACGGCACCGATCCCTACTGGGCGCGCAGCCGGGTCCTCGAGTACCTGAACGGCCTGCAGGGACGGCTTCCTTCGGGGGTGACGCCGGTGCTGGGTCCTGACGCGACGGGCGTCGGATGGGGTTTTGAGTACGCGCTGGTGGACAAAACCGGCAAGTACGACCTGTCGCGTCTCAGAACCCTGAACGACTGGTACGTCCAGTATCAGCTGCGCAGTGTTACAGGGGTCGCCGAGGTCGCGCCCGTCGGCGGCTACGTGAAGCAGTACCAGATCGAGATCGATCCGAACGCGCTGCTCGCCTACAACATGCCAATCGACATGGTGATCTCGGCGGTGCGCAAGAGCAACAACGACGTCGGTGGCCGTGTCGTTGAGTGGACCGGACGCGAATACATGGTGCGCGGCCGGGGGTACATCGAAAGCGTCGCGGACATCGAACAGGTGAGCTTGGGAGCAAAGCGGGACGGCACGCCCATCCTCGTGAAGGACGTCGGCCGTGTGCACCTTGGCCCGGACATGCGCCGCGGCGTCGCCGAACTGAACGGCGAAGGAGACGTCGCCGGCGGCATCGTCGTCGTCCGATATGGCGTGGACACGTACGGCGTCATCCAGAACATCAAGAAGGCCGTGAAGGAAAAAGTGCAGCCGGCCCTCCCACCTGGTGTCGAATTCGTCACCACCTACGACCGGTCGGACCTCATCGAGCGGTCGATCGAAACGCTGAAGGAGAAGCTCATCGAGGAAGGGGTCATCGTCTCTCTCGTGTGCATCGTCTTTCTCTGGCACTTTCGCAGCGCGCTCGTCGCCATTTTGACGCTGCCGCTGTCGATTCTGCTGTCGTTCATGGCGATGCGGTACATCGGCCTTGGGTCGAACATCATGAGCCTCGGCGGAATCGCGATCGCGATCGGCGCGATGATCGATGCCGCGATCATCATGATCGAAAACGCCCACAAACACCTGGAGCACGACACCGGCGCGAAGTCGCGGAAGGACATCATCATCGAGGCAGCCCAGGAGGTCGGCCGGCCTCTGTTCTTCTCCCTGCTGATCATCACCGTCTCATTCCTGCCGATCTTCACGCTCGAAGCGCAAGAGGGAAGGCTGTTCCGACCGCTCGCGTTCACCAAGACCTTCGCGATGGGGTTCGCGGCGTTGATGTCGGTGTTAGTGGTGCCGTTCCTCATGGTGCTCTTCATTCGAGGGAAGATCGCTATCGAAGAGAAGAACCCGATCAACCGGTTCCTGATCTGGGCCTATCACCCCTTCGTGCGGTTCGTCCTGCGTCACCGCGCGCTGACGCTGGTGGCTGCCGTGCTGCTGATGGCGAGCACCGTGCCGGTCTTTCTGAAGCTCGGCGCGGAATTCATGCCGCCGCTCTACGAAGGCACGCTGCTGTACATGCCCATCACGTTGCCGGGCGCTTCGGTCCAGACGTCCCAGCAAATCCTGGCAATGCAGGACAAAGTGATCAAGCAGTTCCCCGAGGTCGAATCGGTCTTTGGGAAAGGGGGGCGAGCGATCACCGCGACCGACCCGGCGCCGCTCGAGATGTTCGAGACGGTTATCAACCTCAAGCCGGAATCCAAGTGGCGGAAGGGAATGACGCCAGACACGCTCGTATCCGAGCTCGACAGAGCGCTGAAGATTCCTGGCGTCGCCAACGCGTGGACGATGCCGATCAAAGCGCGGGCGGACATGTTGTCGACCGGCATCCGTACGCCTGTCGGCATCAAGATCTTCGGTCCGAAGCTCGAAGTGATCAACGATATCGGCACGCAAATCGAAGGAGCGGTTCGGAGCGTGCGCGGAACACGGAACGCGTTCTCGGAACGCGTCACCGGCGGGTACTACCTCGATTTCAAGGTCAAGCGCGATCAGATCGCCCGGTACGGCCTCACGGTCCAGGACGTCGAGATGGTCATCGAGTCAGCGGTTGGGGGCGCCAACATCACGACGACCATCGAAGGGCGCGAGCGATTTCCGGTCAACGTGCGGTACCAACGGTATTACCGGAGCGATCTGAATACGCTCCGCCGCACGCTCATCTCGACGCCGGGCGGTATGCAGATCCCGATCGATCAGGTTGCGGTTGTTTCGCTGACCACCGGTCCGACCGTGATCCGGACCGAGCAGGCCCAGCTCCTCGGCTACGTCTACGTCGATGTGGCGGACCGCGACATCGGCAGCTACGTCGATGAGGCGAAGCAGGTCGTCAATCGGATGGTGAAGCTGCCGGAGGGGTACTACCTCGAATGGAGCGGCCAGTACGAATACATGATGCGGGCGAAGGAGCGATTGAAGATCGTGATCCCAGTCACGCTGCTCCTTGTCATCGTCCTACTGTATTTCAACACGCGAAACGTGGTGAAGATCGCGATCGTGTTGCTCGCGGTTCCGTTCTCACTGATTGGGGCGTTCTGGCTGATCTACCTGCTCGGCTACAACATGAGCATTGCCGTGTGGGTCGGGATCATCGCGCTCGCAGGGGTCGACGCAGAAACGGGTGTCGTGATGCTTCTGTATCTCGATCAGGCCTTCGAGAAATCTAAGGCCGCGGGCCGGATGAACAGTCTGCACGACTTGCAAGAAGCGGTCGAAGACGGCGCCGTGAAACGGATCCGGCCGAAGATGATGACGGTGATGGCGATCCTGCTGGGGTTGCTCCCCATCATGTGGAGCACGGGAGCTGGGGCCGACGTGATGAAACGCATCGCCGCGCCGATGGTGGGCGGCGTGACCACGTCGTTCATCCTCGAACTGCTGATCTATCCGGTCATCTTCACCATCTGGAAGTGGCATCGTGAGGTGAAGCCGGCGCTGGTGCGCTCGGCGAGCTGAGGAGGACCATGTCGGACATCGAAACACGCAGTGACGACCAGGCAGAAAAGCTGGGAGCCGCAGCCGCGTTCACCAGGGCAGATCTCGCGTGTCCGTTCGGTCCGAGCTTCTTTCTGGGTCACCTCGGGCGCTTCGTGCGCGATCATTGCCCGGACCCGAAGGAGAATCTACCGTCGGTCCAGGTTCGCCTTGCCGACGGAGAGACCCTCGATCTCTGCCACATCATCGGCGTGTCGCCGCGCTGGGTGATGTTGGCCGTCCGTGACGCCGCGGGCCACCAAGACGGCATGGCCATCGAGCTTGTGCCGTTCGAGATCATCCGGAGTGTCCGCATACGCACGCGGTACGCCGAGCGTGGCTCGGTCGGCTTTGCCCAGAGTCGAGCGCCGGCGATCATCGCGGCGGAGACGCTGTTGCAGGCCGTGATGTCGCCGGCCCCCCACGGTGGTGGCGGGCCGGGAGCATCGCTCCCCAAGGATGCAGCCCAAGAAGACGGGCATGACTGAGGATCCGCGATCGCTGCTGGACGGCGCTGACGTGATCGAGCGTGAGAGCAGGCCAACCGGACGGCCGGTCGCCGGTCCAACCGGCGTCCATCTGCTGCACGACCCGAGCCTCAACAAGGGCACCGCCTTCACTGAAGAGGAACGAGACCAGCTGAAGCTGAGAGGGCTCTTGCCTCCGCGGATCCTCACACAGGACCAGCAAGTCGAGAAAGTCTTGGAGAACTTCCATAACAAGACATCGGAGATCGAAAAGTACATCTACCTGATCTCGCTGCAAGACCGGAACGAGCGCCTCTTCTACCGTGTCGTCATGGATCACCTCGACGAGATGCTGCCGATCGTCTACACGCCCACGGTCGGACTGGCCTGCCAGTTGTACGGGCATCTCTGGCGACGCGCACGGGGCCTCTTCATCACCGCGCACGATCGGGGCAGGGTCGCTCGCGTCCTGAGCAACTGGCCCTACGGGCCCGTTCGGGTCATCGTCGTGACGGATGGAGAGAGAATTCTTGGGTTGGGCGATCTGGGAGCCAATGGGATGGGAATCCCCGTCGGCAAGCTGTCGCTCTACACTGCGTGCGGCGGCGTCCATCCGGCGTGGTGCCTCCCCGTGACGCTCGACGTGGGCACGGAAAACGCGCAACTGCTCGGCGACCCGCTGTATCCCGGCTTGCCGCAGCGTCGACTGGCGACAGAGGAGTACGACGCGCTCGTCGGCGAGTTCATGGAAGCCGTGGCGGCGCGCTTTCCTCGAGCCCTGGTCCAGTTCGAGGACTTCGGCAACAAGAACGCGTTCCGGATTCTCAGAACCTACCGAGACCGCGCGTGCTGTTTCAACGACGACATCCAGGGCACGGCAGCCGTCTGCTTGGCTGGTCTGTACTCGGCGGTTCGCGTGCGGCCCTCCGTGCGACTGCGCGCCCAGACGATCTTGTTTCTGGGCGCAGGCGAAGCGGGCGTCGGGATCGCCGATCTCGTGGTGGCCGCCATGACCGCCGAAGGGCTCTCGGAAGACGAGGCGCGGCGACATTGCTGGTTTGTCGACTCCAAGGGGCTGGTCGTCAGGAGCCGGACCGATCTCGCCGAACACAAGCGGCCCTATGCACATGACCACGCATGGCTTCCGGACCTGCTCTCGGCGGTCACGGCACTGAGGCCGACGGTCTTGGTCGGCGTGTCCGGGCAGCCGCACGCCTTCACACGCCTCGTGATCGAGGCGATGAGCGCGAATAACGAGAGGCCCCTCGTGTTCGCGCTGTCCAACCCGACCACGAGGTCCGAATGTACGGCGGAGCAGGCCTACGTCTGGAGCGGCGGACGGGCGATGTTCGCCAGCGGAAGTCCCTTTCCACCGGTCGACTATCAGGGAACGAGGTTCGTCCCGGGCCAAGCGAACAACGTCTACATCTTTCCCGGCGTGGGGCTGGGCGTCATCGCGTGCGGTGCGCGCCGCATCATCCACGAGATGTTCTTGACGGCCGCCCGGACCCTCGCGGCTGCCGCGAGTGACGCCGATCTGGCAGATGGCCGCCTGTTCCCGCCGCTCGGCCGGCTTCGGGAGATCTCGGCGTCGATCGCCACCGCAGTCGCGGGACTCGCGTACGAGAAGGACTTGGCGACCGTCCCCAGGCCAGACGACCTGCGAGCGTTCATTGAAGCGCAGATGTACGACCCCCATTACGCGTCGTGGGCATCGATCTTGCCGAACGGCCCAATATAGGGAGTCGGAAGGGAGGATACCGTGGAGAGTTCCGCTGAACCGACCTCACAACGCGAGCGTTTTCACCTGCCCGTGTGGCTGAGCCTCTGCTTCTTTCTGGCCGTCGCGACCTTCTTTCTGTGGGAGGAGCACAAAGCGCACATCCTTGGCGTGCTGCCCTACGCGCTTCTCTTGCTCTGCCCGATCGTTCACTTGTTCATGCATCGGGGCCATGGCGGCCACGGGGCAGGCCATTCCGAGCGGGAAGCCCAGCCCCACCAGGAAGGTGGAGCAACATGAATCACGACATTCCGGCGTATGGGCTGTGGTCGCTGGTGATCATCAATTCGGCGATCTTTGTCCTGTTTGCCTTCAGCTTCTTCAAGCCGAAGACAACCCGCGATTGGCGAACGTTCGGGACGTTCTCGGCATTCATCGTCGCGCTCTTCGTGGAAATGTACGGCTTCCCGCTGACCATTTATCTCCTGTCCGGATGGCTCACGCGCAAGTTCCCGGGCGTCGATCCGCTTGGCCATGACTTCGGCCACCTGTGGTACACGCTGCTCGGCTTCAAGGGCAATCCACACCTCAACCCGATTCACATCGCAAGCAATCTCATCATCCTTGGCGGCTTCGTCCTTTTGTCAGCAGCCTGGCGCGTGTTGTTTGAAGCGCAGCGTGACGGAACGCTTGCGACCGCCGGCCCCTACGCGTCCGTGCGACATCCGCAGTACGTGGCGTTCATTCTGATTATGTTCGGCTTCCTGCTGCAATGGCCGACGGCTGTGACGCTGGCCATGTTTCCCATCCTCGTGACCGTGTACGTGAGGCTCGCGCGCCGCGAGGAACGAGACGTGCGCGCCGAGTTCGGCGAGTCCTGGGACCGCTATGCCACGCAGACGCCCGGGTTCATCCCGCGCCTGCGACGTGGCGGTTCGGTCGGGCAGAAACGGGACGCACATGCGTGAGCGACGTTTTCCGAGCGAGGCATCGCGGCCGCTTGCATGTATGGGTGTGGTGAGTGCTTGACCTGGAGTGAGGGAGAACGAACATGCCAGGCTTATTTTCATTGTTGCTGTTTGCTGCATTCTTCTACTTCATGATGCGGTTCGGCTGCGGTGCACACATGGTGCACGGGCACGGAGGGCACGGTGGACACGAACATGGGAGCGACGGTGCCGCCGGCAGCGCCATCGATCCGGTCTGCAACATGCAGGTCGTCGCGGATCAGGGCTACACGAAGATGCATCAGGGGCGACAGTATCGCTTCTGCTCGCGGGCGTGCCTCGACAAGTTCGAGGCGAACCCGGACCAGTATGTGATCAAGGCAGGAGGTGCACGATGAATCGCGGAATCTCACTGGGTGCGTTCGGCCATGCCACGAGTCTGTTTCTGGCCATCACGTTCATGCTGTGCGTGGGATTCGACCTGCTGTTCCCCGCTCATGCGATGTACCAGTCGTGGCAACGCTTGCTTCCGGGATTCACGTGGATCAGTTGGGGCAGCTTCTCCGTGGGCTTGGTGGAAAGCTACGGATACGGGTGGTTTGTGGCCTTGATCTGGGTGCCGCTCTACAACGTCTTTGCGTCTCGGCCGGAGGCACGGCGAGGCTGATGTTACGTCTTGCAGTCTCCGTGGCCGGCGCGTTGGCTCGGCCCATTCTCGGCGGTTACTACGCGCCTTGGTTCACGCGAAGTATGGTCGACGACGCCGTACCGCAATGTGCCTCAAGCGAGACACCAAGCCCGCGGAAGTCGTATGACTGAAAGAGGAAAAGACAATGAGCTGTTGTAGTGATGTGATGAAACCGATCGAAGCGTCTTCGTGCTGTACGCCGCAAGACACAGCGGCACACGCCGCGCGAGCGATGCGCGATTCAGGTTGCGGCTGCGCGCCTGCGGTTGAGGATACCAAGAAACTCAAGCTGGTCGGCGTCGTCACCGAGCGTGACGTGTGTTGCGGGGTGGCAGCTGATGACCGGCGCGCCTCGGAAGTACGCGTCGAAGCGATCATGCGCCCCTCGTCTGCGTGTTGCGGCGCGGACGAGCCCGTTGAAGAAGCTCGCCGAAAGCTCCACGAACAGCGCGCCACGAGCCTGCCCGTTGTGAACAGCGCTGGAGGCTGCTGCGGCACCGTCAGCGTCCACGGCCTGGAGAAGCCGTAGTGCGGGAGTCGACGGATGAAGTCTGCGTTGCCCGGCGTCCTCACAATCAATGGCGGCTCGTCGAGCATCCGGTTCGCGGTGTATGAGGCTGGCGACACGCTGCGGCGGTCACGCCGACGCTGCGCGCGGAACTGCACCGCAGCACGCCGTATGACCTCGAGCCCCTGCCGCCCGAGATCGGGCGAATCGAGGCGTTCCGCAAGCGGCATCCAACTCTGCCCCAGGTGGCGTGCTTCGACACCGCGTTTCACCGCACGATGCCGCGGATGGCCACGTTACTGCCGATCCCTCGGCGCTACGCAGCGAAGGGCGTCGAGCGCTACGGCTTCCACGGCCTGTCCTACGCCTATTTGATGGAGGAGCTCGGCCGCCTCGATCCGGCGGCCACAAAGGGCGGTGTGATCCTTGCGCATCTCTCTCGATTATTGTCCAGTGGTGGGCTGGTCGCAGCGCAACAAGGGGGCCTTTATGATGAACCAAATTGGCGGATGGATGGGTGGATGGGCGGGCGGAGGGATGTGGCTCTGGACGGTGATCGGCGTACTGGTGGTGGTCCTGCTGGTCGTCGCGATTACCAAGATGTCGAATAAGTAATCGTGCGTTCACGACTCGCGCGTGACGCGAACGGTCACGTATGAAAGGACACCTCGATGCTGATCAAATCATCCACCGACAAAAGCGTGAGTGAAGCCGCCGCTGCCTTGCAGGCTGCCGTCCAGGCCAATCACTTTGGTGTCATGCAGGTTCACAACCTCAAAGAGACCATGGCGAAGAAGGGCGTGGAATTCGCCCATGAATGTCTGATCTTCGAGGTCTGTCAGCCGCAACAGGCGAAGAAGGTTCTCGACCACAACATGAGCGTCTCCACCGCACTGCCATGCCGGATCTCCATTTACGAGGAGGGCGGCAAGACCACACTGGCGACGCTGAAGCCAACCGCTCTTCTGGCGATGTTCAACGCGCCGCAACTGGAAGGCGTGGTGCAGGAAGTGGAGGACACGATTGTGAAGATCATCAAGGAGGCGGCATCGGGGTGATTCTCTTCCGCTTCGAACGCGCCAATCGTTCGGTTCCTCGTACGCGGCTGGGGATACCGGTGGCGCGGTGCTGTATTGGTTGCGAGCCATGAAAACAAAGACAAAGACGCTCACGCCTGAACTGCTCCACCGGATGGATGCGTACTGGCGTGCCGCCAACTATCTGTCGGTCGGCCAGATCTATCTGTACGACAATCCGCTGCTGAAGCGGCCGCTGGCGCTCGCGGACGTGAAGCACATGCTGCTGGGACACTGGGGCACGACCCCTGGGCAGAACTTCATTTACGTGCACTTGAACCGGGTCATCAAGAAATACGACCTCGACATGATTTACGTCTCCGGCCCCGGGCACGGCGGTCCGGCCGTCGTGGGCAACACGTACCTT
>JBGPKK010000118.1:0-14335 GCA_041485905.1 Vicinamibacteria bacterium | reverse complement strand
CCAGGTGCACAACAACCGCGCCGTCGTGATCAACGGCGCCGCCGATCTCACCATGGCGCGTAACTACGCCGCGCAGTACGCCAAAGCTGACGGCCCGAAACAGCCGCTCGTCCAGCAGTGGGTGGATTTCCTCGCCAGCGAAAAACGGTGAGGCAAAAGCGAAATCTCAGGTCTCAAGTCTGCCAGGACGCTGAGACTTCAGCCTTCACACTTGAGGCTTCGAGTTCGCGCCTTTTCTCGCGCTTGCGGACGCGCGCCGAGGCGCGGCAGGCTTTCGCGCCGCCGTCTTTGGGGCACGCCGGCCGGCCGTTGACCCGGCGACGCGCGCGACCCGCCTCCGTCGCGCACCCGTTCCGAGCAGCTCCGCGGTCGGATCGCTGGTCGGCATCGGCTCGTTGTCCAGAAAATCTGAGTCGACCGCCTCGCGAGCCGCCATGGTGTTGCCGGGCGCAGACTCCTCGAATGCTTCGTCGGGGCGTCCGGCTTGACTCTGATCTTCCATTGGGCTTTCGGCCCGATCCATCGGCTCTTCGCGCGGCGCGACCGCTAATGTGACGCGCTGGAGCGCCGGGCCCGGAAATACGCGCAAGCCGCCGCGCCGGTCACGTTCGAGTCTGACGAGCCCTTCTTTCTGGCACGCCCGCACGAGCTCGACCAGTCCCGAGAAGCCGTACCGGCGTTCGTCGAACCCGAGGTCGGCAGCGCGCAGCAACTGCTTCACGTTGCGGAGGTACATCGGCCAGCGCGCAGCGGTCGCGGCGTTGAGCACGTCTGCGACCCGTTTCACACCATCGGCGGCGGGTTCTGCCGCGACTCGCGGTTCGGTCTCGACCATACCGGCAGGCGGAAAGGCCCCGCCTCCGTCTTCGCTACGACGCGGCTGCACGATTTCTGCCGGCTGATTGCCCGTCGTCGTGCGGACCTTCGCGTCTGCCGTCGAGGCCTCACTGTCGTCGAACTGATTGTTCAGCTCGACCATGACGCTGCGGCCGGCGTGCTTCAACTGGACCAGCCCGGCCAGAGACAGCTTCTCGACGAAATCGAGGAACGACGAGGCGCCGTAATTGCGCTCGGAAAACGTCGAGTCGAGCTGCAACAGCGTGCTCTTGAGCAGTCCGGTCTGCGGAGTGACCTCGCGGTCGGCCAGAATTTTCAGCGCGCGGCGCACGATCGGAAACGCCTGCGCGATGGGCGCGTTCGCGGCGGCCGCGGGCATCGGCCGGCCAATCTTGGCCGCCGTCTTCCGCACACCCTGCAGGTTCTCGTACGCGATGAACTCGTGGCAATTCCGCTGCAGGATGACGCTCGTGAACGCCCGCCCGCCGACGACGAACACCTTCTTGTCGTACTGCTTGAGCTTTTCCACAAGCGACAGGAAATCGCTGTCGCCGCCGACGATGACATAGGCGTTGATGTGCGGATGCGTGAACGCCATCTCGAGCGCGTCAAGCGCGAGGTTGATGTCGGCGCCGTTCTTGTCGCCGCCGGGCGTGAGATTGCGCTGCACGAGGCGGATCGCGTGCTGGGTCAGCGTCCGGCTGTATTCGCCGGCGCGCGTCCAGTCCGCGTAGGCAATCTTGGTCACGACCTCGCCGCGCTCTTTGATCGCGTCGAGGATGATGCCCACGTCGAATTGCTGGCCGAGGGTTGATTTGACGCCGATCTCGATGTTGTCGAAGTCGATGAAGACGGCGATGTTCAGGCGATCTTGATGAGGCAAAACGGATCCTTGCGTTGTCGTCGGTTACCGGTGGTGGCTCGAGCGACAGCGGCCGGAGGTTCCAGCCAGAGTACGCAGCGATCAAGCCAAGCAGCCTCAGGGTGAGGCGCGAGGCCATTGTACTCCATCAGGCGTTGGCGAGTGGCGGCGGCGCCTCGGGGGTCGGCCGGACGATGCGCGTGAACTGACCGCGCTGGAGCAACTCGCGCCCTTTGCCGCCGCGGCCGGTCACCTCGTACTTGGTCGTGCTGATCGTCTGTTCGGCGCCGCGGGTGGTCTCGACCGTGAGGAGGTCGCGATCGCCCGCGGACGCGATGAATCCGAGAACGCGGTCCTCGTCTGCCAGCTTGATCAGAATAACGCCCTTGCCCGGGCCCGACAGGTAGTTGACTTCGTCGGCCTTACAGAGAATCCCGCGCGCCTGGGCCGTGGCGGCGATCAGCACTTCGTCTCCCGTGACCCTGGCGACGTTGACGATCTCGGCCCCTTCGGCCGGCCGCGCGTATCGTCGGCCCGTGCGCGTGCTCGGCTCGACCAACGGCTCGAGGCCGAAGCGCAGACTGTAGCCGTCGCTCGACACCGCGACTGCGTGAACGGGGGGGGGATTATCGGGATGTTTGGCCGGAGGTGTGATGTCGCCGATGGCGCGCGGATCGAGGCCGAGCGCCGCGACGATCTTCTCGCCGTCCTTCAGCTTGAAGAACCGTTGAATCGGCTCGCCGTAGCCGGTGGACGCCGGCACATCGATGATGCGGCTCGAGTACGCGACGCCGAAGTTCGAAAAGAACACGCACGATGCGCGCGTGCTGCCGGCAAGCACTGCCAGGACAGAGTCGCCCTCACGCAGCCGGGTCGTCGCGATGTCCTTGACTTCCTTCTGGCGTTTCACCCATCCATCGCCGGACACGATCACGACGTTGTCCTCCTCGACGATGAAGTCGTCCGCGGAGTATTCCGGCTCCGCCGTGTCGCTCGCGATCGTGGTGCGCCGCTTATCGACCTTCGGATCCGCGTACGTCTTCCGGATCTCCTCGAGGTCGCTTCGGACGAGGTTCCAGCGGCTGTCTTGGTCCTTCAGCAAAGCGGTGATCTGACGCGAGCGCTTGCGCTTTTCGTCCAGCTCGTTGCGGATGATCAGGATCTCGAGCCGCGCGAGCCGGTAGATCTTCAGCTCGAGGATCGCGTCGGTCTGCTCGGCGTCGAGCTCGAACCGCTTCATGATTTTCTCGGCGGCGTCCGCTTTGCCGTCGGACTTGCGGATCATGCGGATGATCTCGTCGAGCGCGTCGAAGACCTTCTCGAAGCCTTCGAGGATGTGGATACGTTTTTTGAGGGCGGCGAGCTCGTGCTCGAGCCGCCTGGTGACCACGTCGAGCCGGAAGTGGAGGAAGTGCCACAGGATCTGCTTGAGGTCGAGCCGTTCGGGCCGCCCGACTTCAGGGTTCTCGGTCGGGATGAGGCACGTCAGGTTGACGGCGAAGTTGATCTGCAGCGGCGTGTGCTTGAAGAGGTACGCCATGATCATCTTCTCGTCGGCGTCCTTCTTCATCTCGATGGCGATACGCACGTCCTCGGTCGACAGATCCTTCACGTCGAGCAACTGCGGCAGCTTGCGGCTCAGCACGACCTCCGCAATCCGCTCGACGAGCTGCGACTTGTTGACCGTGTACGGCACGCTGTCGATGTAGACGATCTTGGTCGAGCGGGTCTCGGGCCCGATGTCCCACGTGCCGCGCAGCCGAATCGATCCGGAGCCCGTCGTGTAGATCTGTTTCAGCTCGCCCCGCGAGTTGAGGATCTGACCGCCGGTCGGGAAGTCCGGCCCTTTGATATAGCGGCACAACTGCGCGGTGCCGATGTCTTCGTTGTCGAGCAGCTTGAGAAGCGCCGTGCAGACCTCTCCCAGGTTGTGCGGCGGGATGTTGGTGGCCATGCCGACCGCGATGCCCGTTGAGCCGTTGACGAGCAGGTTCGGAAGGCGCGCAGGCAGCACGACCGGCTCGGTCTTCGTCCCGTCGTAATTGGAACGAAACGGGACGGTCGTCTGATCGATTTCCTCGAGCATCTCGTGGCTGATCCGCGCTAGGCGGCATTCGGTGTACCGCATGGCGGCGGCGTTGTCGCCGTCGAGCGATCCGAAGTTGCCGGAGCCGTCGACGAGCGGGTAGCGGAGCGAGAACGACTGCGCCATGCGGACGAGCGTTTCGTACAGCGCCGCGTCGCCGTGCGGGTGGAAGCTGCCCATGACGTCGCCGACGACCTTGGCGCATTTGCGGTGTTTGACGTCGGCGGTGAGGTTCTGCTGCCACATCGTGTAGAGAATGCGGCGCTGAACCGGTTTCAAACCGTCGCGGACATCGGGCAGCGCGCGCGCGGTGATGACCGAGAGCGCGTAATTGAGGTAGCGCGACTGCGCCGCTTCGTGAAGCGCGACGGCCTCTGGGGTGCCCGCGCCGCCGCCGGGGATCAGTGAAGAGCGAATGGCCGCGTCGCCTCCGGGCTCGCCGTCACCGGCATCGACACTGTCGAAGAGCGATCGGCCGGCGGGTGTGCGTCGTTTTGTCAATGTGAATCGTATCTTACCCAAGAATGCCGGGCGGGCTGTTCAGCTCCGCGCTCACCGAGGCGTGTTTGGAGCAACACATTTGTCGGGATCGTCATACGATCGACAACAATGTTTAGTCGGAGCCCTGGCGCGGGGCTGTTGCGGTTGCCGTGCCCCATCAGACGAACGACAAAATCGACAAAAATGTCCGGTTGAACCAAGCTGTCCGACGCAAATGTCTCGCTGGCCGCTTTACAGAGCCGTCGCCCCACTCCCTCCGTCCGGCTTATTTCCCGGCAAAACCGCATTTCCTGCGAGATCGCGGCCGGCGCCGGCCGGCGTCTGTTTTGCACGACGTCCACAACCGTGGTGGTCTGCCGCAATCGATGGCGGCACGTCCGCGGTGCCAGGCCACGTCGGGTAGAATATCCGCCCCGTGAGAAGGACGTCGTGTAAGATTTCGTGCCGGTAAACGCTGCGGTCTAGGGAGGCGAGATGAAGATGAAAGCGAACGATGTCATGCAACTCATCAAGGACAAGAAGGTTCAGGCGATCGACGTGCGATTCGTCGATCTGCCGGGGCTTTGGCAGCACTTTACGGTCTCCGCCAAAGAGTTTGACGCCGACGCCTTCGAAGAAGGACTCGGCTTCGACGGATCCAGCATCCGCGGCTTCCAGGAGATCCACGAAAGCGACATGCTGTTGATGCCCGACCCGGAGACCGCGTTCATGGATCCGTTCACGGTGGCGCCAACGCTGGTGCTCATCTGCAACGTCAAAGACCCGGTGACCGGCAAGATGTACAGCCGTGACCCGCGGTATATCGCCATGAAGGCTGAGAGTCACCTGAAGTCCAGCGGCCTTGCCGATACGGCGTATTTCGGGCCCGAAGCGGAATTCTATATTTTCGATGACGTCCGCTTCGCTCAGGGCTACAACCACGGCTACTACCACATCGACTCAGTCGAGGGATTCTGGAACTCCGGGCGCGAAGAGCGGGCGAGCGCATCGTCGCCGTCGCAGAACCTCGGCTACAAAGTGCGCTACAAAGAAGGGTACTTTCCGGTTCCGCCGATGGACCAACTGCAGGACATCCGTACGGAAATGCTGCTCACCCTCGAACAGGTTGGCGTGAACGTCGAGGTGCAGCACCACGAGGTGGGAACAGCCGGGCAAGCCGAGATCGACATGCGGTTCGACTCCCTGCTCACGATGGGGGACAACCTGCTGAAGTACAAATACGTCATCAAACAAGTGGCGCGGCGCCACAACAAGACCGTCACGTTCATGCCCAAGCCAATCTTTCAGGACAACGGCTCGGGCATGCACGTGCATCAGAGCCTCTGGAAGGGCAAGAAGAACCTGTTCTTTGAAAAGGGCAAGTACGCCGATCTGAGCACGACCGCCTTGCACTACATCGGGGGCATTCTCAAGCACGCGCCGGCGTTGCTCGCGTTCTGCGCGCCGACCACCAACTCGTACCGACGACTCGTGCCGGGCTACGAGGCGCCGATCAACCTGATTTACTCCCAGCGCAATCGTAGCGCGGCCGTTCGGATCCCACTCTATTCTCGAAGTGAGAAGTCGAAGCGCGTCGAGGTTCGGTTCCCCGATCCGGCCGCGAACGGATACCTGGCGTTCAGCGCGTTGCTGATGGCCGGGTTGGACGGCATCCAGAAGAAGATCACGCCGCCCGGGCCGCTCGATAAAGATCTCTACGATCTATCGCCGGAAGATCTGGCCAAGGTCGCTAAAACGCCTGGCAGCCTCGATGAAGCGCTCGATGCCCTCGAGAAAGACCACGAGTTCCTGCTCAAGGGCGATGTGTTTACGGAGGACGTGATCGACGTGTGGTTGGAATACAAACGGAAGAAGGAAGTCGACGCCATCCGCCTGCGGCCGCATCCGTGGGAGTTCGCCCTGTACTACGATATCTAGAATCGGTTCCCAAAAGCCGCGGTGAACGCAGATCGGCCTCTGCGTTCACCGTGATCTGGACGCCGGAGCGATCCAGCCGAGCAGCATGAGGAATTCGGAAAGCACCATGGCGGTGGCGCCCCAAATTTCTTCGCGGCCGGCCTGAAACGCGGGAACGATCATCGCGCGCCCGTCTCGCTGGCGCTCTACCAAGATCAACCGCTCGGGATCGACCAACTCATCGATGTCCACCTCGAGGATTCGTGCAACCTCATCGTCTGACGGCGTGAGGGCCGCCCGCGCTGCGGCCACGGCGACGATCGGATGCAGCCGAAAGCCACTGACCGGAATATCGAGCGGCGTCAACCGGCCAAGCACGCGCACCTGGTCGGGCGCGAGCGCCACTTCCTCATGGGCCTCGCGCAGCGCCGCCTGTTCGAACGTTTCACCCGGCTCGGCGACGCCGCCAGGCAGCGAGACCTGACCGCCGTGCCGTCCGAGCGCGTCGGCGCGAACGGTCAGGACGATGTGCGCGCGGGACTCGACCGGGAAGACCAGTAGTAATCCGCCCGCGTGACGGATGGCGGCCGGGTTGAAACCGGCTGGCCACTCGCGGCGCGGCCGGGGCGCCATCAGCGCGTGTGCCGACGCTCCCGGTAATGCCTGCGCAAGCGCGATCCGCAACCGCTCGACGACGACATCAAAGTTCATCGCGGCACGGGGCCTGTGGGATGACCGCAAGATGTTGTGACGCAGGTAGTAATGAGCACGTTCAGGCGATCCGCAATTTTGGAGTAGGTCGACGCATTTCGCCGTTTCTGCCGATCCGGGGGTCGAAAACTCCCGGCGTTCACTAGAATGACAGATCTCACATGGCCATCCTCGACCGGTTCCGCCCGGTGCCGGGACACAAGCATCCCGATCCGGACGTGCGTCTTGCGTACGTGGAGGCGTTGTCGATCGACGAGCGCGAGCTACTGATCGCCGCCGCGCGCGAGGACGAGAGCCCGCGCGTCCGTCGCGCAGCCGTCGGGAAGCTGATGGATCCGGCGGTCCTGGCCCTCATCGTGCGCGACGACGGGGATGCCGGCGTTCGCGCGCAGGCGACGTCGATGCTCCGCGACATCGCGCTCGAAGCCTTCGAAGAGACGGGCGAAGCCGAAAGCCTGGCCGCCGTCGACGCGATCTCGGACGTGAAGATCCTGTCACAGGTCATCAAGACGGTCACGCGTGAATCGGTCGCGCGCCGTGCGCTCGAGCGTGTGGACGACCCGCGCGCGCTGGGATCCATCGCGCGGCACGCCGCGCTCGAGCCGATCCGCGGCGCCGCGCTCGACGCGCTGAACGAACACGACGAGATAGTCGCCGTCGCGATGAGCAGCGAGTTCAAAGACACGGCGGTTGCCGCGGTCGATCGGCTCAACCGACGCGCCGATCTCGAACAGGTGGCCTCGCGATCGAACAACAAGAACGCGATGAAGCGCGCGCGGACGATTCTGCGTGAGCAGGATGACCGCCAAACGCTGGAGGTGGCGGCTGCGGCGCCGATTCCGGCGCCTGCCGTCGACTCCGGCCCGGCGAGCGGTGATGCGGCGAAGGCTTTCGAGCTGGAACGAGCAGGCGCGACGGCGGCCGAAGAGGAACGTGCGCGCGCGGCGGCAGCCGAAGCGGAACGCGCACACGCGGCGGCAGAAAGAGCGCACGAGCAGCAGGAGCGCCGTGCCGCCGAACGCGCGGCGGCCGAAGAGGCCGCCAATGAAGCGCGGAAAGAAGCCGAGCGGACTCGCCAACGCCTCGTCGAGCTCGTCGCCGAGGTCGAAGCGGCTGCGGCCGATGAGGATCTGCGGTCGGCAAAGCGGCGCCTGGAGATCGCGCGCCGCGAATGGAAGCATGTCACCGCGTCGGTCCCGGCCGACGCGGATCTGGCCGAGCGGTCGGCGGCGGCCGAAGCGCGGGTGATCGCACGCGAGACCGAATCGCGGGAGGCCGATAGACGAGCGCGTCGCGACGGGCTCAACCAGGTCCAACAACTGCTCGCCCGCGTCGAACCGCTGACGACCCGGAACGATCTGTCCGTGAAGCTGGCCGAGCGGGCCCTGCGCGACGTCCGCGCGGCACTGGCGGCGGTGCCGCCGCTGCCCACCAAACAGGATTACGACGAAGTCGTGCGGTGTTTGAAGGCCGTCCAGGGCACGCTGACGCCAAAGCTGCAGGAGCTTCGCGATCTTGAGGGTTGGCAGCGTTGGGCCAACGTCGGCCTCCAGGAGCAGCTCTGCGAGAAGATGGAGGCACTCAGGTCCGCCGAGGGCCCTGCGGAGATCGCGCGGCGCGTCCATGATCTCCAGCAGCAATGGCGCGAGGCGGCCGACGTGCCGCGGGCGCAGGGCGAGGCGCTCTGGAAGCGGTTCAAGGCCGCGCACGACGAGGTGTGGGCCACGTGCGAAGCGCACTTCGCCGCCGAAGCGGAGCAGCGCCGCGAAAACCTCGCGAAAAGGCTCGCGCTCTGCGAGCGCGCCCAGGCGCTGGCCGACTCCTCCAATTGGATTCAAACGGCTGAGGAGATCAAGCGGCTGCAAGCCGAATGGAAGACGATCGGCGCCGTCCCGCGCGGACAGGAAAAACCAGTCTGGGAACGGTTCCGGGTCGCCTGCGATCGGTTCTTCACGCGGCGACACGAGGATCTCGCCCGGCGGAAGGCCACGTGGGCCGAGAACTTCGCGAAGAAAGAGGCCTTGTGCGCGAAGGCCGAAGCGCTGGGCGACTCGACCGACTGGGACGTTGCCGCCGCGGAGATCAAGCGTCTCCAGACCGAATGGAAGACGATCGGTCCGGTGAAGAAGAGCCGCTCGGACGCCATCTGGCAGCGATTCCGCACCGCGGGTGACCGCTTCTTCACACGGTTCGCGCAACGCCACGAGATCGCACGCGGTGAGCGTGCGGCCGCGCGGGAAGCGATCTGTGGAGAACTCGAGGCGCTCTCCGGCGGCGACGATACCGGGCTGCCGGCGAAGGTGCGTGCGCTGCGCAGCCGGTGGCAGCAGGAGTTGGCCCTGCGCGGCGTCGATCCCGATCGTGCGGCTGCGCTCGATCGACGCTTCACCGCCGCCGTCGAAGGCGTCATCGCGACATGGCCTCAGGCGTTCGCCGGGACCGATCTCGATCCCGAGGCGAACCGCGAGCGCATGGACGCGCTCGTGCGCCGCGTCGAGACGCTCGCGTCATCGCTCGGCGGCCCGGCAGCCGCCGGTGGTGACGCGCTCTCGCCGACCACCCGTCTGGCCGCGATGCTCAAGGAAGCGCTCGCGGCCAACACGATCGGCGGCAAGGTCGACGAAGAAAGCCGCTGGCGCGCCGCCGAGGAAGACGTGCGCCAGGCGCAGGCGAGCTGGTCGCGGCTCGGGCCGGTGTCGGAGGAGACACGCCGCGCGCTGGCCGATCGGTTCCAGCGCGCGTGCCGGCGGGTGCTCGAACGGCCCGGTGCATCTCTGGGGTCAGGTGGGGCGGGTAGGCCAAGTGGGTCAGGTGCGTCAGGTAGACCAGGTGGACCCGGCGGGTCGGGCCGACCAGGTGGGCCTGGTAGAGCCTCCTAACCGCAAGGCAATTGGTCGAATTCGACGGCTTGACCGGATTGAACCGTCGACCACGGCTCCAGGAAAATGCGCAGATGTGCGGCGTCGACGCCTTGCGGTCGACCGGGCCATTCGGCGAGCACGCCGCCGTTGGCGGCGGGCGCGGAAACGTCGCCAAGTTGCAGTTGTAATGCAGAACGGTAGCGCGGCTCGTCGTACATTGCGAATCGAATCGGAGCTCCCGGTAAGACGGCGGCGCTCAACCGTTCCAGCAACTCCTGGACCGATCGCAATTCAAGAGGACCGGCAACCATCCAGGTCAAATCGAGCACGTCGCTGATCCGGGCGCCGTTCATACCGGCTCTAAACGTCTGTTGGTCCGCACTGCCTTGGAAAAGTTGGTAGGTGGTCCGCACGGGGCCGTTCTCGCTCGGGAACAGCAACGCGCGCGTCGCACGAAGGAAAGCTCCCGGGCGCCCCTCGGCGAAACCGGGCGGCATGAAGGCTTGTAGACGGTCGCGATGTTCACCCGTGAACGTGAGGAAATGCGCCGCTGCCTCGCCGACGTCGAGCGTCCAGTCTTGAAAGTCCGGCAGCGCTCGCCGAATCCTGGCCGCGACCGATCCCACCGGATGATTCGGGTCCGACGCTCGATCGGAAGGGCCGGCGAACCGCTGCGCTCTCTCGCGAACAAGTTCCTTGAACTCCTTTCCACCGGCGGCCGCTTCCGAGCCGCGCGCGGATTCCATTTGGCGCCGAATGAACGAACCGATCAGCTCGTTCGGCGCCGGACGAAGCGCCAAGGACGCCCGAAACGCCTGGTAGAACGGCTCGGTGTCGCCGTCGTCTGCATTGTCGATCAAACTCTTTAGTCTTTCGATCTCGCGTTCTCGTTCCTCGTTCATTGGCTTGCTCCCTTTCAGGATTTGGTCGGCCGCGCTGCGCAGCCGCCTACGGCCCTCGTGTAACCGGCGGCGAAAGGTGCCGGCTGGAATCTCAAGGAACCGAGCGGCGTCGTCGGAGTCGTAGCCTTCGAAGTAGAAGAGAGATACGGCTTCGCGCAATCGAGGCGGCAGCTCGCGCACTAACTGTTGGATCAGCGCCCCCAATTCGAGCCGTTCCAGCAAGTTGTCCGGCAGCTCGTTCGAATCGGGCAGGTCGTCGAGCAAGACGTCCGTTGCCGGACGACGGCTTTGAAGTGCCAGCCGGGCTTTGCGCACGACAATCGTTCGCAGCCAGGGTCCGAACCGATCCGGATCTCGCAGCGCATCCATTCCGACCAACGCTTGCCGGAACGCTTCGGCAGCCGCGTCCTCGGCGGAAGCGAATTCTCCTGTCACTCCGAACGCCGCGGCGCGCGCCGCCCGCCAGTAACGCGAGAATAGCTCTCCAATCGCCGCCCCGTCGCCCCGTCGAGCCCGTTCCACCAACTCTCGATCGTGTTCGCCCATGTCCACCGAATATGTGCGATCACCCCTGCCAGTTGTTCGCAGAAATCGTCAAAGAAATGAATAGGGATAGGTACTGGGTCAATTTGAGTTTTCGGCGTCGCGTCTCATTCGTGACGCCCTGCCCTGGCCTCGGCGTTCGCCTCCATGTCGGCGCGCCGGACAGCGCGTCCTTCGCGTCGGACGCTCCCGCTCCCGCGGCGGTCAAGGGGTTTCCCCACCATTCGTGACCTGCGCGGGTTCGCCTCGGGGTCATGCGCACGTCCCGGCCGGGTGGATCGCACGTCGGACCGTGACCGCCGCGATTGAGACGCTGCGGCCGCGCTGTCGTGCGAGCGGACGCGGCACGCCTCGACGTCGCCGATCGCCGAGGCCAGGGCAGGGCTCGCGCACATCGCCGGTCGAGGGATCTCGGGCGGCGACGCATCCGAACTCGCGCGTCACGCGAGAGGGGGAAAACGCGTCCGGGAGGCGGCCCGGCCGCGTCGCGCCTGATTGACGCCCCGATGCCGCGTGCCAGCACGGGCGGTCCCTGTTCATGAACCAAGCGTGGGAAGACGCTGACGCGACGCGGTGTGCGACAGCGCAGGCCGGGAGGACGCGTTTTCCGCGCGACGTTCGGGCGACGCGGCCCGAGATCCCTCGGCAGGCCACGCGAAACTGACCCACTACCAATGCGTTCTGTTGCAGGAAGCCGACGAACGGGGTTAGAACGGGCGGCGTAGCTCAGCGCTCAAGCAATGGCGGACCCAGACCCACCAGCCCTACCAGACCCACCTGCCCCTAGTTGATCTTGATCAGCTCGATATCGAACACGAGCATCCCGAACGGCGGCTTCTGGCCCTTGTAGGCCAGCTCCTGCGGAATCCAGAAGCGCGCTTTCTCGCCTTCGACCATCAACTGCACACCTTCAGTCCAGCCGCCGATCACGCCGTCGAGCGGAAACGTCGCCGGCATGCCGCGCACCACGGAGCTGTCGAATAATTTTCCGTCGGTGGTCCAGCCGGAGTAGTGCACGGTGACCGAATCGGATCCCTTCGGATGTCGCGCGCCGGCTCCGGCCACCAGGACCTTGTACGACAGACCGCTCGCTGTCCGTTTGGCGTCGGACGCCGGTTTCTTGACGTCCGCCGGCGCCTGCGTGGGCGACTCGGTGAACGAAATCAGCTTCACGTCGAAGACCAGCATCCCCTTGGGGTCGCGCTGTCCTTTGTACGCCAGCGCCTCGGGAATCCAGAACCTGCGCGTTTCGCCGGCCACCATGAGCTGCACGCCTTCGGTCCATCCGGCGATCACCCGGTCGAGCTGGAACGTGGCGGGGCTGCCTCTCGAGACCGAGCTGTCGAACATCGTGCCGTTGGTCGTCCAGCCGGTGTAATCCACGGTGACCAGATCGGTTTGCGCCGGACGGGTCTTCCCGGTCCCGGGCGCGATCACCTTCGTGGCGAGCCCCGATGCCGTCTTCTTCGCATCAGCGGGCGGCGCGGCGACGTCTGCCGGGGGTGGAATGACCTTGAGTGTCGTGGTTTGTGCGGAGGCGACCGCCCCGATGAACGTCCCGATGAACGCGACGTTGAATACGAAAGCCCGCGATGTCGTTTTCAGCATGAATGATCCCTTTCGGACCGGCATTGTACATTCGAGCAGTGGGTTCGGACACGGCGGACCTGATAAGGTCCGCCCTACGTAGAGAGAGCCGGTCCGCCCTACTGGCTGTGATATCCTTTCCTTCGTACCTAGCGGGGTCGCGGCAGCGACTCCTACCTGCGCACTCGTCCTCGCCGAGTCCGCGGATGTAGGCGGCGATTCACTGCGAGACCTGGGAACTCTTAGAGAACGTCAAAATCCCACACGATGAACTGCGACGCCGGCCGGAATCGCGCGCATCTAAGCGAGCGGTCGCGTCCTGAAGCTCTCCGATCACTTTCCTTTCTGGACGCCGTGTACCTGCGATCTCGGTCGGCGTCGGTGTTACCCGCGCCTGTGCCTCCTGATCGTGAATCCGTGACGACGACTGAAAGCAGGCTTGTATGTGGCGCGGTCTACGTGCTGCGATCTTCGGTGCCCCGTCCCGACCGCCCGTTCGTGTGACCGTGCCCACGGCAGCACTGCCACAGCCGTCGCATCCACCCGCGCGCGTGAATCTGACGCAGAAAGAGATCGTGCAGGTCATCCTGGCATTCAGGGCGACCGTGGCCGTAGAGGACGCCGCGCAGATCCGACCGGCGATCGACGCGTTCAAGGCAACGGCGTGGAACCTCGAACCGAAAGAACTGGTCCATGAAGTGCAGCGGGCCGAGTCGATGCTGGCGTGGCTCGCCCTGCGGGATCGCATCGCGCTCGGCGAAGCGCTCCCGGCGGCCGCCGCCATGTCCGATGGCGGTACCTGCTATTTCCGGCGGAAGAGCGTCGCGCTGGAGCAGTCACGGGACGACGACTATGGACCGCTCGACATCACCGACAAGGGGATGTTCTACGGGGGTACGAAACGACTGACGTTGCCGTGGCCCAAGATCCTGACACTGGAACTCTCCGATCGTTCCTTGGTCGTCCACCGTCAACGTGGCGGCACACCGCATACGTTTCAATTCTCCTTCGTCGGCGACGCGAAGAGCGCCCACCTCGTCGCGGTGACTCTCTGGCGACAACATCAGGTCGCGCCCGCCGACAAGCCACCACACTCGCCTAAGAAGCCTAATGCGCGTAATGCCGCCTGGGTGCCGCGCCCACACAAAGACGCCGTGCTCCTCTCGGCGTTGCCAATAGGCGACGCCTCACACTGCGATCTCGGGTCCGGTTCCGGGTTCTCGGTCGGCATTGTCGGCGAATCTTATCGACAGAGCGCGCTACAAGCGCTCGATGCGGGTCGGCTCCAACGCGGCGAACACGTAACGTTCACGGCCGCGCTGATCCCGGAGCCGGACCACGATCCGAACGGGATCCGCGTGGACATTCAAGGCGGCGCCCAGGTCGGCTACTTGTCGCGGGCTGACGCGGTGTGGTATCGGCCGGTGTTTGCGGCGCTGGCCGCGCAGCATCTCATTGGCGTCGCGCGCGCGAAGTTGATCGGCGGGGTGCTCCCAGACAAACCGAGCATCGGGGTAATGTTGGACCTGCTCGATCCGACCGAACTCCT
>JBGPKK010000117.1:0-14426 GCA_041485905.1 Vicinamibacteria bacterium | reverse complement strand
CCTGCAATCGGCAGATACGGAATGCCGCGGCCGTAATAGCGGCCGGCCTGTATTTCGCCGTTGGCGCCTTCGACGCCTGGATCAGACGGGGTCATCTGCAGCCTCCACCTGTTTGCGGTCGACGTACGGCGAAATCAGCTTCCGGACGACGCGCTGCTGTTCGGTGATGCTGCTCACAGCGTCGATGACGTCCAGACCGAACTCGTCCACGAGCCGATCATATTCGTTCAAGACTTTTCCCTGAAACAGCCGGAAGCTCTCCGCGGGATTCGAGCTCCAGCCGAGGTCCATGCCCGCTTCGTAAAATTTGAGCTTCACCCGGCGGGCCATCAGCCGGTCGAGCGAGACGTCGATCGGCACTCTGAAATACATCGTCAGATCGGGCTTGACGGCGAAGCTGTACAGCTCGCGCACCCATTGCCGATCGACCCCCCGCGTGACGTCGCGCGCGAACGCGGTGTACGCATACCGGTCCGCCAGCACAATCATCCCCGCCTTGAGCGGCGGGATGATCTTGTAGAGCAGGCGGTCAGCGAAGTCCGTGGCGTGCAGCAGGCTGAACGTCATCGGCGTCAACGCGTTCTTCTTCTTTCCCGTCTTGGTCGCGGCCTTGACCAGGGCGGACGAGTTCCATTCGGTGACGAACACGCGGTGGCCTTCGGCGATCAGCCACTTGGCCAGCAGCGACAGCTGCGTCGTCTTGCCCGAGCCGTCGATCCCCTCGACGACGAACAGCTTGCCCGGGTACTCGTGGGGATTGGTGAGGTTGTTCAACATAAGTGTGTTCGCTGGCTTCGACGTGAAGGGGCTTGGCGATCAACCGCTCGAAGGGCGCCGCATGACGGGTGGCGGCCCACAGCTCGAGCTCCGCGTCGCCGGTCGTTCGTACCTGCAGCAGGGCATCGTCTCCACGATCGTGAAGATCGAGCCCGGCAATCAGCTGTGAGTGGCTGCGGTCGAGGCTTTCGGCCAGCCGGAGAATGGCGGCGAGCGCTCTGATGGCCCGCCGCCGGCGCCGGCCGAGCGCGGCGTACCCTTCGTGACGCCGATCGGGCGAGGCCCGTCGATGATAGCGTGCGATGAGCGCGATGGTCTCGATCTCGTCCGGTTCGAAGCCTCGGAGATCGCCGTTTGTGATCAGGTAGTACGAGTGCTTGTGGTGGCGCTCGTACGAGATGTGCACGCCGATGTCGTGGAGCAGCGACGCGTATTCGAGCCACTCGCGCTCCCGATCCGTGAGCCCGTGGAGGCCGCGCGTCTGGTCGAACAGCGACACGGCGAGCCGCGCGACCTGGCCGGCGTGCTCCGGCCAGTAGTTGCAGCGCTCGGCGAGCTCCACGACGCTGCGGCGGCGGACGTCCGGATACCGCTCGGCCTGCGCGATCTGTTTGCGGTGTCGCCGGATGTAATCGAGGACGAGCCCCTCTCGCAGCGAGAAATCGCACAGCGTAAGCTGTTCGGCGCCCAGCCGCTGCAGCACCGCGTCAAGCAGCACCGCTCCCGCCGCGGCAAGATCGGCGCGGCGTGGATCGAGTCCGGGCACCCGGAGCCGCTGCTCCAGTGTCAGCAACACGAGCTGCTTCCGCACCCGCCGCAGCGCCTTGGCCGACACGCGCCGGTTACGTAGCGGCGCGTGCGGCGGACGCCCTTGTTCGGCCGCGACCACCTGGCCGAGGCTGAGAATCGTGCCGGACGTGCCGATCACGCGCTCGAAGCCGGCACGCGCGATCTGCGCGAGATATTCGCCCGCTTCTTCGTCGATGTGTTTGATCAGCTTGCGCTCGTCGCGCGGCGCCAGGGGATCGCTTTTGACGAACCGCTCGGTGAGACGGATGACCCCGAGCTTGAAGCTGCGGCCAAGATCGACACCGGACCCCGACCCTCGCGTGATCTCGATGCTGCCGCCGCCGATGTCGATGACGACCGCCGTGTCGCCCGGCGCGCCCACGGCGTAAACCGCGGCGAGGTGAATCAGACGCGCTTCCTCGATCCCCGAGATCACGCGCGGACGGATGCCGGTCTGATCGACGATCGCCTTGAGGAACGCGCCGCCGTTCTCGGCTTCGCGGGTGGCGCTGGTGGCCACGGCGACGATCTCGTCGACCCGGTGCGACTCGGCGAGCCGGCGGAACTTCGAGAGCACCTGCAGCGCCGCGTGCATCGCCTCGGGGGTCAGTGCGCGGCCGTCGAGTCCGCCGGCGCCCAGGCGCACCATCTCTTTCTCGCGATCGATGATCTCGAACGAGAGGTCCGGACCGACGCGCACCACGATCATGTGCAGCGAGTTGGTCCCGATGTCGATGGCGGCAAGGCGCATGCTTGTGACCGGTCAGAGGCGGCCGCGACCGACGACCTTCGGGTCATCCGATATAATTGAGAACGGCACGTCTTCTCTATCATGCCCGTTTCACACCCCCGTGACGAAATGCTCCGAGAGCGTCTCAACCGCTTCACCAGGATGCTGCCTGGCGTCGGGAAGGGCGATCCGCAGTCGGTCCATCGCATGCGCGTCGCGTCCCGGCGGCTGCGCGAGTTGCTGCCGGTACTCCAGCTCGACAGCAGCGTGACCGCCGAAGTGGGACGCCGCCTCCGAAAGGTGACTGAACGCCTCGGCCCGGCGCGCGAGCTCGATGTGCAGCTCATCCTCCTGGACGAGCTGCAGCAATCGGGCCGCTACGATCAGGAAGCCCTTGCCCTCGTCGCCTCGGCGGTTTCGCAGGAGCGGGCGGCCGCGCGCAAGCGGCTGCAGGCCAAGTTGCCGGTCGCGGAGCTCCGGCGTATCGCCTCCAAGCTCGACAAGCTGGCTGATGAGCTGGCCGAGCGCCCTATACCCGGCGGAATCCGGGCGTCCACACGCGCGTCGCGGTGGGCGGTCGGCGCCAGAATCGGTCGGCGCGGGGCGACGCTTAAAACGGCGATCGAGGATGCCGGCGGCGTGTACCTGGCCGATCGGCTCCACGCCGTTCGCATCGCGGTGAAAAAGTTTCGCTACGCCGTCGAGCTCGACCGCGACGTTTCCCGCGACAAGAAGTTGACGCCGCACTTGCGGACGCTGAAACGCAGTCAAGAAGTGTTGGGCCGTTTGCACGATCGGCACGTGTTGATTGAACGGATGCGTCAGCTGCAGGCTTCGTCGGCGCCGACCAATCTGGTGCTGTGGCGGCGTCTGGACTCGCTCCTCAGAGCGCTGGAGGAAGAGTGCCGGCGGCTTCACGGCCGGTATGTACGCGAATCGGAGGCGCTGCTGGCGGTATGTGACCGGGTCCCCGGTCGTACGCCGGCCGCTCCTTCACGTCGCGTTGGATGAACGTTCGTAAGTGGGGCGTCGACCTTATGCCTGGACCCTACGAGCTCTATCTCATTCGTCACGGCATCGCCGAAGCGAGCGGAGAGGCCTGGCCCGACGACACCAAGCGGCCGCTCACCGACGAGGGGATGTCGCGCCTGCGCAAGTCGGCCCGCGCTCTTGCGCGCATCGGCGTCTCGTTCGACGTCATCCTGACGAGCCCGCTGACGCGCACCCGGCAGACCGCCGATGTCGTCGCCTCGGCCTTCGATCCCCGTCCGCCCATCGTCTCGGCGGAGTCGCTGGCGCCTGGTGGCACGCATGCCGCCGTCCTCGCGGATCTGGAGAAGCAGGCGCGTCGGACATCCATCGCGCTCGTCGGTCACGAGCCCGCCATCGGCGAGCTGGCCGCACGGCTCGTCGGGTCGCGGCATCCCTTCGAGTTCAAGAAGGGCGCGGTCTGCCGCATCGACGTGGACGCCCTTCCACCGCCGGGCCCGGGCGAGCTCCGATGGCTGCTGACGCCGCGGATTATGAGGAGTCTGCGCAAATAGTTCTTTGATGCTATCCTGCGAAATACTGTGCGTCCGCCCTTCGCCCGCGCGTCCTGGCTTCACATCGCGCTGTTTGCGTCGGCGATCGTGCTGCTGGCCGTCCCAGCGGCTCCGCAGTTTACGTCCTTCTCACACGACCCGCGTTACATCCTCGAGGGAAACTGGCAGTCGTGCCGCGAGGACGATGGCAAATACAGCGAGCGTGTGTACGACCACGTCATCAACGGCGTCGGGCGTTTTGAAGTGCACATGGGTCCGCGCAACGAGTTTGCGATGTTCACCGGCGTCCAGGAGGAACACCGCGATCACGCGTTGGCCCAGAACCTGTTGAGCCCGTATCGGGTGGAGAGCACCACCGGCCGCGCGAAGCAGCGCTGGGAGATTCCCACGCTCAACCTGGCGTTCACGGCCACGCTCGCCGGCGGCTCGCGCAGCGACTGCGAGAGCTGGTTCGTGCTTCTCGAGCCGCTCCAAAGGCCTTCGCACTGAGCGTCCACATGCAGCCGCGGCGCACGTAGTCCATGAGCTTGCTCGAGTGGCTCAGCCACACGGCGCCTGTCGTGTGGATGCGGGAGTCGGAGTCAGTCTGGGGCTATCCGACGGTTCTGTTCCTGCACACGTTTGGTCTAGGCCTGCTGGTCGGCTTCACCGCGGCCATCGATTTGCGGGTCCTTGGGTTCACCAAGCGGCTCCCGCTCGCGCCGATGGCGCGGTTCTTCCGCTTCGTCTGGATCGGGTTCTGGATCAACGCGGTCTCCGGCACGTTGCTGCTCATGATGGCGCCGACTAAGCTCAGCAACCCCGCCTTCATCGTCAAAATGCTGCTCATCGCGCTCGGCGTCGTGAACATGTGGTTCCTCAAGCGTCGGGTCTTTCGCGATCCTGCAGGCGTCGGCGAGGCGCCGATTCCAGCCGGCGGCAGGCTCCTGGCTGCGTCGTCGCTCGTCATATGGGCCGGCGCGATCACGGCCGGTCGGCTGATGGCATATATTGGAAACGGCCGGTAGAGGAAAGACGAGGAAAGACCCCATGCAGGCATTTGCGGACTGGATCGCGACCACGAGCTTGTCGGCGTTCGTGAACGGCCACGCCTGGGTGTGGCCGGCCTGCGAGACGCTGCACTTCATGGGGCTGGCTCTCCTCATCGGCAACGTCGGGTTGATGGATTTGCGACTGCTGGGCGTGGAGAAGGGCCTGCCGGTGGCGCCTCTCAGCCGGTTCGTCAGGTGGGCGGTCGTCGGGTTCGTCATCAACCTGCTCACCGGCATCATGTTCTTCGCGGGCAATCCGTTTCAGTACATCTACAACACTGCGTTCGGTTATAAAGTCGTCTTCATCGCGCTCGCCGGCGTGAACGTCCTCCTCTTTTATGTGACGGGCGTTGCCCGCCAGGTTGCGACGCTGGGACCGGGAGAGGATGCACCCGTCTCTGCGAAGGTCATCGCCGGCACCTCGCTCTTCCTCTGGATCGCGGTCATGTACATGGGCCGGATGCTGCCGTTCATCGGCAATTCGTTCTAATCCCGCTCTCCCCGTCGACGACGATTTAACGTTCATGTAACACGCGCGAAGCACGCCTGACATGTCGAGGCGATAGGGTAGGCGCATGTCATCGGCCACGTGCCATTCACGAGGAGGTCATTTGTTGCGATTCGTCGTTGTGCTTACCGTGCTCACCGCGTTTGCCGCTGCCGCGTCTGCGCAGGTTACGCCTGCCGCCGGGTATGTCCCGCCAGACGACACCCCGTCGATCAAGATCGGCGTGACGGTGTTTGGCGATTACACCTACACGCAAAGTCCGCAAGCTCCCGATGCCGACGGCAACCTGATCAACCCGAGCGAGTTCAGCGTGCGCCGCAGCTACATCAATATCACCGGCAACATCTCGCACCTCATCGCCTTCCGCATCACCCCGGATGTGGCGCGCGAGACGAGCTCGTCGCTAAGCGGCAGCCTCGAGTTCCGAATCAAGTACGCATTTGCGCAGTTCAACCTCGACGACTGGGTCACGAAGGGCTCGTGGGCGCGCGTCGGTATCCAGCAGACGCCATGGGTCGACTTCGAAGAAGGAATTTATCGCTACCGATTCCAGGGGACAGTGTTCTCCGAGCGCGAAGGCTTTCTGTCCTCGTCGGATGCGGGCGCGTCGTTTCACTACAACTTCCCGAACAATTACGCCGACGTTCATGTCGGGGTCTATAACGGCGAGAACTACAACAAGGCTGAGGTCAACGACCAGAAAGCGTTCCAGATCCGGGCGAGCGTGCGGCCGCTCGCGCGCGGACCCATGGCGTGGCGCGGTCTGCGTGGGCACGTCTTCTACGACGCCGATCACTATGTCCAAAACGCGGACCGCAAACGGTTCGTCGGCAGCGTGACCTTCGAGCACACCTTCCTCAACGCCGGCGTCGATTACCTGAAGGCCACCGATCAGACGTCAATCACCAAGCCCGAGGGGACCGGGACCGGGTACTCGATCTGGGCGACGCCGAGGTCGGCAAAGGGCTGGGAGGGGTTGCTGCGCTTCGATCATCTCACGCCGAATACGGCGTCCGACGTGCAGACGCGGAACCGCACCATTGTCGGAGTGGCCTACTGGTTCCCCCATCAGGGGAGCGTGTCGGCGGCCCTGCTGCTCGACTACGACGGCCAGACGTTCGAGAACGTGACGCCGGCGATACCCGCACAGCGCAAGATCGCCGTGCACGCGCTGGTGAACTTCTAAGCGGAGGCTTACAGTCATGACGTCCATTCGTACCATCCTTGCCGCAACGACCGCCTGCGCGGTCGCGCTTGGCGCGTCCGCCTTCGCGCAGAACATCCAAATCAACGGAGCCGGGGCGACCTTCCCGAATCCGATCTATTCGAAGTGGTTCGACGAGTACAACAAGCTGCATCCCACCATCCGCATCAACTACCAGTCGGTGGGCTCCGGTGCGGGCATCCAGCAGATCACCAGGCAGACGGTGTTCTTTGGCGCGACAGACGGTCCGATGACCAACGATCAGCTGCTCGCCGCGCCGGGCAAGGTCTTTCACTTCCCGACCGTGCTGGGCGCCGTCGTGCCCGTCTACAACATCCCGAACGTGCGCGCCGAGCTGAAATTCAACGGCCAGCTGTTGGCCGATGTCTTTCTTGGCAAGATCACGAAATGGAACGATCCGGCGATCGCCAAGCTGAATGCCGGCGTCATGCTCCCGGCCACCGACATTACGGTCGTGCATCGATCGGATGGTTCGGGCACGACCTACATCTGGGTCGACTACCTGGCGAAGGTCTCGCCGGAATGGAAGAAGAGGGTCGGAGTGGGCGCCTCGCCCAACTGGCCAATTGGCATCGGCGGCAAGGGCAACGAGGGCGTCGCGGGCCTGGTCACACAGACCCCGGGATCCATCGGGTACGTGGAGCTGATCTACGCCTTGCAGAACAAAATCAGCTACGGCCCGGTCCAGAACATGACCGGCGAGTTCGTGAAGGGATCGGTGGAATCGGTCACCGCGGCGGCTGCGGGAGCGGTGGCCAAGATGCCGGCGGACTTCCGCGTCTCTATCACCAACGCCGAGGGGAAGGGCGTCTATCCGATCTCCTCGTTCACCTGGCTGCTCCTCTACGAAAACCCGAAAGACAAGGCGCAGGCGAAGGCGATGGTTGATTTCATGAAGTGGGCGCTGTCGGACGGTCAGAAATTCGCGCCCGCGCTCGGCTACGCGCCGGTGCCCGATGGCGTCGTGAAGCTCGAGCTGGCCCAGCTCGCGAAGATCAAGGTGTGACGACGCCAGGTAGGTCAGGTGGGGCAGGTGCGTAAAAAAGGCGGAGACCTCGGGTTCCGCGTCGCGACCGGGCTCTTCGGCTTGGTTCTGATCGCCATCGTCGGCGCGATTGCGTTCGAGCTGTCGCGGCAATCGCTCCCGACGATCGAGAAGTTCGGGTTCAGCTTCTGGCGCACGCAGACCTGGGATCCGATCGCCGGTGAGTTCGGCGCCCTGCCCTTCATCTGGGGAACCCTGTACTCGTCGATTCTCGCGCTGCTCATCGCCACCCCGATCGCCCTCGGCATCGCGATCTTCATCGTGGAGCTGGCACCCGACCGACTGCAGCGTCCGCTGGTGTTCCTGACCGAGCTGCTCGCGGCGATTCCGTCGATCGTCTACGGACTCTGGGGCGTCTTCGTTCTGGTGCCGGCCGTCCGCTGGCTGGAGATGTCAATGCCGGACACGCTCCGGCAGCTCCCGTTTTTCAGCGGCCCGCGGCCCGGTGTCGGGATGCTCGCGGCGGCGCTGATTCTGGCGATCATGGTCATCCCGTTCACCTCGTCGGTGGCGCGCGAAGTGCTGAAGTCGGTGCCGCCCGCGCAGCGCGAGGGCGCGTACGCGCTCGGCGCGACGCGACTCGAGGCGATCCGTGCCGCCCTCTTCTACGCCCGCACCGGCATCCTCGGCGCCGTCATGCTCGGCTTCGGGCGGGCGCTCGGCGAGACGATGGCGGTGACGATGGTGATTGGGAACGACCCGAAGGTGACGTGGTCGCTGTTCGCGCCGCAGTACACCATGGCCTCCGTGCTCGCAAACGAGTTCAGCGAGGCGGCCGATCCGCTCCATGTCAGCGCCCTGGTGGAAATCGGGCTCGTCCTGTTCACGATCACGCTCGTCGTCAACCTGTTATCGCGCCTGCTCATCTGGAGCATGGCGCGCAGCGCGCGGGGACCGGCCGCCGGGGCCGCGGATCCGGAGGTGGCGGCCGCATGAGTCGAACTTCCCGCCGCAAGGCGCTGTCGGCGGCGTTTGTCGGCTTCTGCGCGCTGTCGGTACTCCTCGCCTTGATCCCTCTGGCCCTGGTGCTGTTTTACGTGGTCAGCCAGGGGATTCAGGCCATCAACGTCGATTTCTTCACGCAGATGCCGAAGCCTGTCGGCGAGCCCGGCGGCGGCATGGCGAACGCCATCTTCGGCACGCTGATTCTCGCCGGCCTGGGATCTTTGCTGGCAGTGCCGATTGGCGTGCTGAGCGGCATCTACATGTCCGAATACGCGGGGACGCGGATCGCGTCGATCGTTCGCTTCGCGGCCGATACGCTCAACGGCGTTCCGTCGATCGTGATCGGCGTGTTCGTCTACGGGATCGCGGTCCTGCCGTTCAAGCGGTACAGCGCGACGGCGGGTGGGATCGCGCTCGGCGTCATGATGATTCCGATCATCGCAAGGACCACCGAGGAGCTCCTCCTGCTGGTGCCCGGGACCATGCGTGAAGGGGCGCTCGCGCTGGGCGCCACACGGGCCCGCGCGGTGTTCAGCGTCGTTGTTCCGGCGGCGCTGCCCGGCATCATCACGGGTATCGTCCTCGCCCTGGCGCGCATCGCCGGCGAGACCGCGCCGCTGCTCTTCACGGCGCTCAACAACCAGTTCTTCTCGACCAGCCTGCGCCAGCCGATCTCGTCGCTGACTGTCCAGGTCTACAGCTACGCCCAGTCTCCCTACGCCGACTGGCATCGGCAGGCGTGGGCGGGCGCGCTCGTGCTCGTGACGATCGTGCTGCTCTGCTCGATCCTCGCGCGCGTCGCGACGCGGCGCCTCGAATCGATGCACGCCCGCTAGCGCGCCCCCGATCGTACATGGGATTCGTGTGGTCCGCCGTGTAAACGGATCGGTTACAATCCTCGGGCTTTGGGCTCCGACCGACCGAGCCTGTTGGGGGCGGCACCGTGGCATGGCGACTGATTCCGCGCGAAGAGAAGTTCTTCACCGATTTCCAGGCGCTCGCCGACGAGCTGAAAAACGGCTCCCGTCTGCTCGAGGCGATGCTCGAGCCGGAACATCCAGTCTGGAACAAGGCCGACGAAATCAAGGAAGTTGAGCACAAGTGCGACTTCCTGACCCACGGGATCATTCAGCGCCTGCACCGGACGTTTGTCACCCCGCTCGATCGCGAAGACATCCACGCGCTGGCGCGCTCGCTCGACGACGTGATGGACTCGATCGACGACGCCGCTACGCTGATCCGCCTGTACCGGCTCGACAATGTGCGGTTCGGCGCGCGCGAGATGACGCAGATCATTACCTCCTCAACCCACCAGGTTCGGCTCGCGCTCGACGCGCTCGAGCACCAGAAGGGGATGCTCGGCCACGCGGTCGAGATCAACCGCCTGGAGAATGAGGCCGACCGCCTCCATCAGCAGGCGGTCAGCCGGCTCTTCGACGAGGAGCACGATCCGCTGACGGTCATGAAATGGAAGGAGACGCTTGATTTCCTCGAGGATGCGACCGACCGCTGCGAGGACGTCGCCAACGTCCTCGAGGGCGTGATGGTCAAGCAGGGATGACGCCGACGTTCTACCTCGTCACCGGCCTCATCGCGGTCGCTCTCGTCTTCGACTACATCAACGGCTTCCACGACGCGGCCAACTCGATTGCCACGGTCGTGTCCACCCGCGTGCTCTCGCCGGGCAAGGCGGTTATCTGGGCGGCCTTCTTCAACTTCGTTGCGGCGTTCACCTTCGGGACGGCGGTCGCCAGGACCGTCGGTTCCGGGATGATCGACATTCACATCGTCACCTATGCGGTCATCTTCGGCGGCCTGAGCGGCGCCATCATCTGGGATCTCATCACGTGGTACTTCGGCCTGCCGACGAGCTCGTCGCACGCCCTGATTGGCGGCTATGCCGGAGCCGCGGTGGCGAAAGCGGGCTTTGCGGCGATTATCCCGGCCGGGTGGACCAAGACGCTCATCTTCATCGTCTTGTCGCCACTCATCGGCCTGGCGTTCGGCCTCGGGTTGATGACCGCGATTTTCTGGCTGCTCCGCTGGACGCCGCCCTCGCGCGTCGATCGCTCGTTCCGCCGCCTGCAGCTTGTGTCCGCCGCGTTCTTCAGCCTCACCCACGGCGCCAACGATGCGCAAAAGACAATGGGGATCATCGCCGGCGTGCTGTTTGCGGCCCGCTACATCCAAAGCTTCTACATACCGTTTTGGGTCATCCTGATCGCGCACGCGGCGATTAGCCTGGGCACGCTGGCAGGCGGATGGCGCATCATCCACACGATGGGCTCGAAAATTACGAAGTTGCAACCTGTCAGCGGGTTTGCGGCGGAGACCGGCGCCGCCTTCGCGATACTGATCGCGACCCAGTTCGGCGTGCCGGTCAGCACGACCCACGCGATCACGGGATCGATTGTCGGAGTCGGCGCCACGCGGCGGATGTCGGCCGTACGATGGGGCGTCGCCGGTCAGATCGTGTGGGCCTGGGTGCTGACGATTCCCGCCGCGTTCACGATCGCCGCGGCCGCGTATTCGCTGCTGCGCCTCGCCGGCGCACGCTGAGGCGAATTTACAATTTCGAATTGCTAATTGTGAATTGATCTACCCAGGCAGCGTGATGATGAACCTCGCCCCTCCCTCGGGCCGGTTCTCCGCGCGCACCAGGCCGCCGTGCAGTTCGACGAGATGCTTTACAATCGACAGTCCCAGCCCGGTGCCGCCCGGATCGCGCGCCCGCGATTTGTCCACGCGGTAGAAGCGTTCGAATACACGCGACAAATCCTCGTCAGGAATTCCCGGCCCTTCGTCGGACACCGTGATGGCCACGCGCGGGCCGACCCGTGACGTCTCGACCTGAATCGTCGTCCGCTCCGGCGCGTAGGTGGCGGCATTGGCCACCAGGTTTCGCACGATGTCGTGCAGCTTCGCGGCGTCGCCGTGGAGCATGGTCGCGTCGGCAGCCACTGTCACCTCGACCCGCTGACGACGTTCGTCGAGCATCGCCGCCAGGTCGTCGACGACCCCCTGCACCAGGCCCCGGACGTCGCACGGCCCGACGTCGAGCGTCTCCTGCCCGGCATCGAGTCGCGCCAGACGAAGGAGATCTTTGACGAGGCGCTCCATACTCAACGTCTGACGGCCCACGATCTCGACGAACCGTTCGCGCTCGGCTGAGGTGAGATCGCCCTCCGACAGCGCTTCGACGTATCCCCGAATCGCCGTCAGCGGCGTGCGCAGCTCGTGCGACACGTTGGCGACAAAATCGCGCCGAATCCGATCCGCGCGCCGCAGGTCGGTGATGTCGTGAAGCACCAGGACGGCGCCGTGCGATCCGCCTGAGGCGACCGGCGCGGCCCGCGCGACGAGTGTGCGCGATTCGTCACGCGGCGGCGAGAGCTCAAGACCGTCCGGGACAGTGCCGGCGAGCGCCGCGGCCACGAGCGCCGCGATCGCCGGGTGTCGAATGGTCTCGACGTAATGGCGTCCGGGCACGAGCTCGTCGAGATGCAGCATGCGCCGGGCGGCGTCGTTGGCGAGCTGCAGCCGTCCCTGCGGATCGACCACGATGACGCCTTCGATCATCCCGGTCAGGATGGCTTCCATCTGCGCGCGGTCCCGCGCCAGCTCCGCGAGGCGCCGCCCCAGCTCCTGCACGGATCCGTCGAGCGCGTGGGCGACCATCCCGAGCTCGTCGTCGCCGTAGTCGAGCAGCGGCGGCCGCAGATCGCCGGCGCGATAGCGGTGCGCGACCTGCGCGATACGGTGCACGCGTTGTCCGATCCGTCCTGAAATGATCCACGCGATCGCCGACGCGCTCGCGAGCGCCAGCGCGACGGCGAGGAGCGTCAGGTTGACGATGGGCTGCAGTTGCTGACCGATGTCGGTGAGGGGGAGGGCGACGCGCACGAACGCGATCGCGGGATTGTGCACCGGCACGGCGACGTAGAGCATGTCGATGTTGAGGGTGTCGCTGTGCCGGCGTGTTCGGCCGACGCCCGTGGCTTTCGCGTCGAGTACCTCCGGCCGCGTCCCGTGGTTTTCCATCGACCGAAGGCCTTCGATCGTTTCCGCCGAATCGCCGACCACCCGACCGTCTGGCGCGATCAGTGTGACGCGCGCATCGAGCAGCCGGCCCATGCGGTCTGCCTGATCGTCGAGAACCGACAACGCAGAATCGGCCGTGACCGCGGCGCTCCGCGACAGCAGCTCCGACGCGAGCCGGGCTTCCGCAAGCATGGTCTGCTCGAGGCGCTCGTCGGCGCGGACGCGCATCGACTCGGCAAAGAGCACGCCGGCGACCGCAACCGAGATGACGGCCGTTGAGAGCGCCGCGAGGAACAGCTTCGTTCGGAAGCTTGCGGTGGCCATGTTCTAGTCGACGGTCGACAGTCGACGGTCGACAGTCATGAGGATCTCACTTGACTGACGACTTGCGACTGACGACTGACGACTCCGGTGCCGGGTCCATCAGCTTGTAGCCGAACTGCTTCACGGTCACCAGCGCGTCGGCAAGCAGAGGCAGCTTCTCTCGCAAGCGGCGCACGTGCACGTCGACTGTGCGCGTACCGCCGGTGTAGCGGTACCCCCACACGTCGGTCAGCAGGACGTCCCGAGACAGGACGCGGCCCCTGTGTTGAAGCAAGTACTCGAGGAGCAGAAATTCCTTCGCGGTGAGGACGACCGCGTGTCCCGCGGTGGAAACGATATGCGTGTCCGGATCGACGACGATCGGACCGTAGCTCAGCGTGGCGCCTCGGGACGGGGTGCGCTGCGTGCGGCGCAGCAGCGCGCGGGCTCGGGCCACCAGCTCGTTGGGGCTGAACGGCTTCGCGATGTAATCGTCCGCGCCGAGCTCGAGGCCGACGATGCGGTCCGATTCCTCCGCGCGCGCGGTCAGCATGATGATCGGAATCGCAGCGGTCTTCTCGTGCGTACGAACTGCGCGGCAGATTTCGAGGCCGTCGACCTGCGGCAACATGAGATCGAGCACGACGAGATCGGGCGGGCGATCGATGATCGCCGTCAGCGCTTCGCGTCCCGAGGCCAGCACCTCGGTGACAAAGCCAGCCTTGCCAAGGTAGCGGGCGATCAGGTCAGCGATATCTCGATCGTCTTCGACGATCAGGACGCGGGCGGCAGCCATCGCGGTCCATTCTACTGGCGATGAATACCGATGAGCCGGTATGGGGACAGTCAAGCCGATTGGGCTGGTGGCAAATCGTTGTAAACATGAGGGAAATTCGGCTGAGCGCGATGGCACCGGACTTGGTGTGTTCTCAGGCAGGAGACGGGAGGCAGATATGAGAACCCTGTTCGGAACTCTGCTCGGCGCAATCGCCGCAGGCGTACTGCTCGTAGCGTATGGTCTGTTGAGCCCGCGCGCCGGCGCGAACGCGATGGATCCGTATCAGTACCAGTCGGCGCGGCCGATGTTCGCGAGCAACCGCGTCACATTGAGCGACGATGCGAATACGGCCGGCACGCCGACGTGGCAGCTGCGCTGCGAGGCCGGTCAACGGGCGGTCATCCACCAAGTGGGCGGCGCGACCGCCGCAGAATGCGTGGACGGCGCGGCGTTGGACAGCCGGTACCGCGCGGCGCCGGCCGCCCTGGCGTATCCGGCGAGCGGGTTCCGTCAGGTCCAGCCGGTGCGTGCGTATACAACCGCTCCCGCGCCGCGTCGCGTGAGCGTGGCGGCCATTGAGCGTCCGCACCGCGACTGGGCGAAAACGGCCATGGTGATCGGCGGGTCGAGCGCGGCGGGCGCCGGCCTTGGCGCGCTCTTTGGCGGCAAGAAAGGCGCGCTCATCGGCGCCGCAATAGGCGGCGGCGCGG
>JBGPKK010000116.1:0-14462 GCA_041485905.1 Vicinamibacteria bacterium | reverse complement strand
AGCCTCGACAAGCGGAATGCCGGCGATGTTGAACCGGGCGAGCATGGCGGCTTTCGGCAGGCCGGCCTGTTCGAACAGCGCCGCCGTCGACGCATCGAACCATTCGAAGTACCGCGGGAAATACACGATGCCGGCTGGATCGCAGTCGCCCCACTCGACGATGACCGTTCGGCGCCCGATTAGCATTTCTTGAACTCCAGCTTCGGTGAGCATAATACCGGTGCCCGAGGCCGCGAATGCTGTTTGACCTGCGTCATGCCTGTCGGCTGCTCGTTCGCGTGCCCGGGTTCACGACGGCGGCCGTCCTCATCCTCGCCCTTGGCATCGGGGCCAACACGGCGGTGTTCACCATTGTCCGTGCCGTCCTGCTCCGGCCGCTGCCGTATCACGAGCCCGATCGGCTCGTCTATCTGTGGAACGGACTGGAGACGAGGCCCGGCAACCAACACGGCATCCTGACCGGCCGGCATCTTGTTGAGTACTCGACTCGCAACGCGACACTGGACAGCTTTGCCGTAGTGAAGTCGTGGGAGAGTGGGCTCGACGCGAGAATCGATCTCTACCGCCCTGACGGCGCCGATCGGCTGCGCGGCGCCTTCGTCACGCCGAATTTCTTCGATCTGCTCGGCGTCAAGGCCGCGCTCGGCCGAACACTCGTTCAGTCCGATGATGCCGGTGATCCCGTCGTCGTCCTCAGCGATGCGCTGTGGCGGCGGCGATTCGGGGCCGACCTCGCGATCATCGGCCAGCGGCTTTCACTGGTGGCCGGACGGGTCGACCGGGCGACGACCAGCTACCTGGTCGTCGGTATCCTCCCGGAAGGGTTTCGATTCACGTACCCCGACGATACGGAGCTGTATGCGCTGTGGCCGTGGTCCGGCATTCATCCCAATCGCGCCCTCGAATACCAGATGATCGCCCGTCTCAAACCCGGCGTCACGGCCGGACAGGCCCAGGCGGAATTGACGGCCGTCGCAAAGGATATCGTCCGCGGTTACGGGATTCCGACCCAGTTTCGCGAGGCGGCGATTGCGCGCGCGGCCGCGCTGGTGGAGCCGATGCCCGAGCACCTGAAGCGCGAGGTCCGGCCCGGAGTGCTGCTGCTTGCCGCGGTCGCAGGACTCGTGCTGTTGATTGGGTGCGTGAACCTCGGATTGCTGGTGATGGCGCGCACGGTGGATCGCGGACGCGAGCTCGCGGTTCGCAGCGCGCTCGGCGCCGCGCCGCGGCAGATCGTCCGACAGCTGATCGCGGAGGGCGCGACACTGGGACTTGCGGGCGGCGCGGTCGGCACGCTCGCGGCCGCCGTGCTGCTTCCAGTTCTTCGGTCGATCATGCCGCCGGTCGTCCCGCGCGGCAGTGAAATTGGCATCGACTGGCAGGTATTGGCGTTCGCAATCGGCGCGACGGCAATCACGACGCTCGTGTGCGGTCTGACTCCGGCCTGGCTTGCGTTGCGTCGCGACGTGCAATCGGCGCTCAGGCAGGCCTCCGGCACGGCCACGGCGGACCGCGCGCTGTCGAAGTCACGGAGCCTGGTCGTGGGGGTGCAGGTCGCTGTCGTCCTGATCCTGCTGGTCGGCGCGAGCCTGCTGCTCAAGAGCTTCTGGCGGATGCAGCATGTCGACCTCGGCTTCAATGCCCGCGGCATCATCACGATGGAAATGCGGCTGATTAGCGCGAATTACCGGCAGCCGGGCCGGATCGCGGCATTCGAGCAGGACCTGCTGGCTCGAGTCCGCGAGGTGCCCGGCGTCGAGCAGGCCAGCCTGACGACCGCCGTGCCGATGCGGGGTGTGGATTTTCTCTGGGTCGTCGGTCCAAAAGGCGGGCGGACCCGTCCCGGGAACATGCGATCTGTCGATCCTGACTATTTCCGATTGATGCGGGTCCCACTCCGCGCGGGACGGCTGTTCACCCGAACCGATACCGCCGCCAGTCAAAAGGTGATGATCGTCTCCGAGTCTTACGGCCGATCGCATTTCGGGAGCCAGAGCGCGCTTGGGCGGGCGCTCGACATCGACGGCAACCAGACCGAGATCGTGGGGGTCGTGGGCGATGTGCGGATGGTCGACGTGACGCGCGACGCGGCGCCGGCCTTCTACCTGCCGCGCTCGCAGCAGCCGAACGAGCTGCTCTGTCTGCTCGTGAGCCCCGCCGCCGGCGCCGGTGCACGAGTGGTGGCCGGCGTGCGTGCAGCGATCCAATCACTGGATCCCGAACAGCCGGTGGAAGGGATCACGACGATCGACGCCATCCTCGCGCAATCGACCTCCGAAAAGCGGTTCTATGCGCTGGCGACCGGCGCGTTTGCGGGCGTGGCGCTGCTGCTGGCGGTTGCGGGTTTGTTCGGCGTCGTGTCGCGAAGTGTGACCGAACGCCGGCGCGAGATCGCCATCCGCATGGCGCTCGGTGCCGATCGGTTGCGGCTGCAGCGGCTCGTGTTCGGGTACGGGCTGACGCCGGTGATCGCCGGGATCGTGCTCGGTCTGGCGACAGCGCTGGCCGGCTCGCGGGTCCTTCGGGGGTTCCTGTTCGAGATCGGGCCAACCGATCCGGCGACGTACGTTGGGGCCGCCGCCCTCGTCGCTCTCGTTGCGACCGCAGCGTGTTATCTACCGGCGCGCCGCGCGATACGCATCGAACCGATGGCTGTGCTGAAGTCGGAGTGAGATCGCCCTCGCCCCACTCGACGTGACCGTTCGGCGCCCGACGAGCATGGGTCTCAGCTCCTGGTAAGCCCGAGCAGTCGCGCCGCGTTGTCTTTCAAGATCAACGGGCGCACCTCGTCCTTGATCCCGATTTTCTCGAAGTCCGACAACCACCGGTCGGGCGTGAGCAATGGGTAATCGGATCCAAACATGACTTTGTGCTTGAGCAGCGTGTTCGCATACTGGACGAGCGTCGGCGAGAAGTATCTGGGCGACCAGCCCGACAGATCGATGTACACCTGCGGCTTGTGCAGGCAGATCGAAATCGCTTCATCCTGCCAGGGAAACGACGGGTGCGCCAGGATGATCGGCATGTCCGGAAAATCCACGGCGACATCGTCGATCGGCATGGGGTGACCGTACTTGAGCCGAACACCGCCCCCTCCTGGCATGCCGGTGCCGATGCCGCTGTGTCCCGTGTGGAACAGCACCGGCAGCCGTGCTGCCGCGAAGACTTCGTAAAGCGGATACGCCATCCGATCGTTGGGGAAGAATTGCTGCAGGGGTGGATGAAGCTTCAGTCCCCGAATGCCGCCGGAGGCGACGAGCCGCCGGGCCTCACGAACCGCGGCGGCGCCGCGATTGGGATCGAGGCTCGCGAACGCCAGGGCGATATCGGAGTTGTTCGCCGCGAACTCCGCGACGGCATCGTTCGACACCTGGGGCCGGCCGGTTAACTTCTCGTCTACCGTGAATACCACGCACGCGATACGCCGCGAGCGGTAGTAGTCGGCGAGCGCTTGCCAATCGCGATCGCCGCCGCCGCCGAAATATTTCCTGGCGGCGTCATCCGCCGCGGACCCGGTGTCGGCGGGCTCCAGATGAACGTGGACATCGATGGCGGTCAACTGTTCGGCGTCGAGAATCTTTGTCATACGGCGATCACTCTGGCTGAAGGCCGTGAATCGTACAGCTCTTCGACGAGCGCCGAGCGGTGCTGCAGGACCGCCTTCTGATTCAGCGAGCCTTTGTCGGTGATCTCGCGTGCGTCGATGGAAGGCGGCAGCTCGACGAGCATCGCGCGTGCGATGCGCGTCGAACTGCCGGTGCTTTCACGATCGAGGTCTGTCAGCAGCGCCTGAAACCGCTGGCGGACGCGTGGATCGTCGAGCACCGCTCGCGCCGGTCCGTCCGCGGCGAGCTCCGGGCAGAGCGTGCGGCACATCGTGAGATTCGGGAACATCAGGGCGGCGACAAAGCTCCGGTCGTGGCCGGCGATGACGACGTCCTGCACGTAGCCGGCTGCCTGTGCCAGGATTTTGGCCCGCAGCGGTCCCACGCTCACCCACGTGCCGGTCGAGAGCTTGAAGTCCTCGGCCAGCCGGCCGTCGAACAGCAGGCCTTTGGTCGGATCCGCAGGATCGACAAACCGCATCGCATCGCCCAGACGATAGAAGCCTTCCTCGTCGAAGGCCGCGCGCGTCAGTGCTTCGTCGGCCCAGTACCCGGGCGTGACGTTCGGGCCGCGAACGCGCGCCTCCATCTTCGAACCGGACGGCGCGAGCTTGAGCTCCATCCCCGGAGCGGGCAGACCCAGGACGCCCGCCGACGCGCCATCGGGCCCGGTGCTCAGCGCGAACGGCGCCGTCTCGGTGGCGCCGAAGCCGGTCATCCACAGAATCTCTTCGCCGCACGTCTGGACCGCCAAATCGCGAAGCTCGTCGAAAAGGCGCTCGGTCAGACCGGCGGCCGCGTAAAACAGCAGCGTCAGCTTGCTGAAGAACCGCTCGCGTAATGCCGCGTCGCTGCGAAGGTACGGCAGGAGCATCTCGTAGGTCCGCGGCACGGTGAAATGCGCGGTCGCCGCGATCTCGCGCAGGTTGCGGACGGTCGTCTCGATGCCGGCCGGCGTCGGACGGCCTTCGTCGATGTACATCGTGCCGCCGTTGTAAAGGACCAGACCGAAGTTGTGATTGCCCCCGGCCGTATGGTTCCACGGAAGCCAGTCGCACAGAACCGGCGGATCGTCGGCGAAGCACGCAAGAACGCTCTGGATCATCTGCTGGTTCGCACACAGCATCCGCTGGGTGTTGACGACGCCTTTGGGTCGCCCGGTCGAGCCCGACGTGAACAGAATCTTGCCGATCGTGTCGGGGCCCACGCGCGCGTGCGCCTCGTCGACGGCGGCGGTTGCTGGCGCGGACTCGAGCTCGGCAAATGGCGTGGCAGACATTCCAGCGGGAGCCGAAGACGACACCACCAGCTCGACGCCCGCTGGCAATACGCTGCGAAGCGCGCGGTCGTACGAAGCGCCTTCTGCGGCAAACGCCAGCGCCGGGCGTACGCGCTCGAAGATCTGTCCGAGCGTCCCGTAATCGCGCGCCTGCAGGGAATAGGCGGGAGCCACCGGCGTGTAGAGCACGCCCGTGTACATGGCGGCGAGCGCCAGCAGCGCGTGCTCGATGCTGTTGCCCGACAAGATGACGATCGGCCGCTCGTTCGACAGCTTGCGGTCGAGCAGGGCCTGCGAGAGATGGCGCACGCGCGTCAGCGCCTGCGCGTAGCTCACCGAGCGCCAGCCGCCAGTTTCCTCACGTTGGGCGAGGAACCGGCGATTAGGCGCCCGCTCCGCCCAGTATTCCAGGCGCTCGGTGATTTTGCGAGGATACGCGGCCAGGGGACTGGGAGACTGCAGGTACACAGCCCCATCCGCGCCGTACCGGACGAGGGCGTCGATCGGCGCAATGCGGACCGCTCTGATTCGCTTCGGGACTGTCTGCGTCATGTCGCGTGCAGTTGCCGCCAGCGCCGCCATGGCGTGGCCGATTATGTCGCGGGTTGCCGCCAACGCGAAGTGGTGGGTCAGCTTGTGAACAGGGAGGTCCTACTTCGACTCCGGTCGCCACAGCCGTCGCATGTCGAGGGCCAGCGTGGGCCATGAGGGATCGCAGACACGGCTGTCGTCCAGCCCCTCGGCGACGACCACCCAGCGGCCGCCTTCCGCGCGCTGGCACAGCAGATGTCGCTTTTGAGGATCGACGATCCAGTAGTGTTTGACGCCGAGCGCGAGGTAGCGCGCGGCTTTCGTCACGCGATCGTGGCGGGCGTTGGAGGGCGACAGAATCTCCACGACCAGCAACGGGGCGCCCTCGATACCGCGTTGCGAAAACTGCGACGGGTCGGCCACCACCAGCAGATCAGGTTCTGCCACGTCGTGTTGTCCGAGGACAACTCCGAGGGGAGCGAAAAAGACCTCGCCGAGCCCTTTTCCTTCGAAAAACTCATCAAGTTGGCGAAAGAGACGCTTGGCGGCGTCCTGGTGCTGCCACGAGGGAGAGGGATTCACATACAACTCTCCCGCCAGCAGCTCGTACTGCTTCCCGTCGTCCGGCATCGCGAAGTAATCGTCGGCCGTGAGCATGGTTTTGGCTTTCATGGTTCTTCCCGCAACAAGGGGCGCCCGCTGCAGACGACGATGCCATCGTCGCCGGCGGAATGCAACGTCGCCGAGACCTGACCTTGGCGAAGGAGAGCCCGCGGTCTATCATTTCTCTAAGACATGCGTCGCGCTGGACTTCTCACTGGCTTCGCCCTCTTCTCCGGCATCTACGCGTCCGCCGTCGTCGCGCAGCGCACCGATGCGTTTGTCGCCTCCCGCAATCATCCGGCGATTGACTACTCCAACGGTCCGGTGACCGATCGCGTCGCCGACCTGAATCGGAAGCTTCAGGACGGCAGCGTCCGCCTGAAGTTCGACGCCGCGAGCGGCTACCTGCGCTCCGCGCTCGAGGCGCTCAACCTGCCGGTTGAATCGCAGGTGGCCGTCTTCTCCCAGAACGCCTTTCAGGCAGAACTGATTGGACCAAAAAACCCGCGCGCGCTCTATTTCGACGACACGGTCGCGGTCGGTTACGTGCGGGGCGGCACGGTCCTCGAGGTCGCCGCACAGGATCCGCGTCAGGGGATCATCTTCTACACCCTCGACCAGAAGGCGGCCGGCGATCCGCAATTCACACGAAACGACGGGTGCCTGGCCTGCCACCTCTCGTGGACGACGCTCGGGGTCCCGGGGCTGATGGTGTTCAGCACGATCACCGTCCCGGAGGACAAGAACGCGTACGCGTCCGGGTTCGCAAGCGACCATCGCTCGAGCTTCGACCAGCGCTGGGGCGGCTGGTACGTGACGGGCGCGCTGGGCTCGATCCGGCACCTCGCGAACAGGCCGGTCTCGACCGCGAGCACCACGGACGCCGTGAAGCCGGAAGCGCGCGAGCTGAAATCGCTCGAGGGCCAGTTCGACACCGCGGGATACCTGTCGCCACACAGCGACGCGGTCGCCCTGATGGTGCTGGAACACCAGACGCACATGATCAACCTGATCATCCGCATGGGCTGGGAGTCGCGGCTCGCGGCCTATATTGACCCGTTGCTTCCGCGATCGCCCGGCGCCGGCAGCAACACGGCCAAGCGTCTTCAGGAGGCCGCCGACGATCTGGTGGATTACCTGTTGTTCGTCTACGAAGCGCCGATCCCCGACAAGATCCGCGGCTCGTCGGGCTTTGCCGAAAAGTTCGCCGCGCTCGGACCGTCCGACAGCAAGGGCCGGTCGCTGCGGCAGTTCGATCTCGATCAGAGGCTCATGCGCTACCCGTGCAGCTACATGATCTACTCCAACGCCTTCGATGCACTGCCAGATTCGGCGAAGAACCTCGTGTACCGGCGGCTCTGGAAGGTTCTTTCGGGTGACGACAAGGATCAGCGATACGCGCGGTTGTCGGCCGCTGACCGCCGGGCCATCGTAGAGATCCTGCGGAGTACGAAGAAGGATCTGCCGGATTACTTTCGGTAAGGCTACTGGAGAGGATCTAATGAAGCTCGTTCGTCTGCTGGCGTTCGGCGTGATTCTGGCGGCCGTGACCGCGTCACCGTTCGCGCAGGCCCTGGCTGCGAAAGCCTGGGACGAATCATTCCGCGCCCTTCCGCAGCCTGCCAACATCAAGAGCTACATGCAGCGGCTCAGCGCGCGGCCGCATCACGTCGGCTCCGCGTACGGCAAGGACAACGCCGAGTGGATTCTAGCGAAGTTCAAGGAGTGGGGCTGGAATGCTGAAATCGAACGCTTCGACGTGCTGTTCCCGACGCCGAAAGAGCGGCGGCTCGAACTGATCGAGCCGACGAAATTCACCGCCAGGCTCGAGGAGCCAACGCTCTCGGTCGATCCCACGTCCGGGCAGAAGGCCGAGCAACTTCCTTCGTATAACGCGTACTCGATCGACGGCGACGTGACGGCGCCGCTCGTGTATGTCAACTACGGCCGTCCGGAGGATTACGAACAGCTCGACCGGCTCGGCATCTCCGTCCGCGGCGCCATCGTCATTGCGCGGTATGGACAGTCGTGGCGCGGCATCAAGCCGAAGGTCGCCGGCGAGCACGGCGCCGTCGGCTGCCTGATCTATTCGGATCCGAAAGACGACGGGTACGGCTCGGGGGTGGTGTTTCCCAACGGGCCGATGCGTCCGAGCGACGGCGTGCAGCGCGGCAGCGTGATGGACCTGCCGGTCTACCCCGGCGATCCCCTGACGCCCGGCGTGGGCGCGACGCCCGGAGCCAAGCGCCTCTCCCTCTCAGAAGCGGCGACGCTGACGAAGATTCCCGTGCTGCCGATTTCGTACGGCGACGCACAGCCGCTCCTGGCGGCGTTGACCGGTCTTACGGCGCCTGACACGTGGCGCGGCGGGCTGCCGATCACGTATCGGATCGGGCCGGGGCCGGCCAAGGTGCATCTGAAAGTCGCGTTCAACTGGGACCAGAAGCCGCTGTACGACGTGATCGCGCGGATTCCGGGATCGACGTTTCCCGACGAGTGGATTATTCGCGGCAATCATCATGACGCGTGGGTGAACGGCGCGGCAGATCCCGTCAGCGGCATGTCCGTCGCGCTCGAGGAAGCGCGGGCGCTCGGCGAGCTTCGCAAGCAAGGCTGGTCGCCGAAGCGGACGATTGTGTACGCCGCGTGGGACGGCGAGGAGCCGGCGCTGCTCGGCTCGACCGAATGGGTCGAGGCGCACGGCGACGATCTGAAGCAGCACGCCGTCGCCTACATCAACACGGACGGCAACGGCCGCGGATTTCTCGACGTGAGCGGATCCCATTCGCTCGAGCGCTTCGTCAACGGGGTCGCGCGCGACATCAGCGATCCGGAAACCAATCTCAGCATCTGGAAGCGGCGCCAGGCCCAAACGATTGCCCGCGGCACCCCGGACGAGCGCAAGGACGCGCGCGATCGGGCGGACCTGCGAATCAAGGCGCTCGGCTCCGGATCGGACTACTCGCCCTTCCTGCAGCACGCGGGCGTGGCCTCGCTCAACATCAGTTTCGGTGACGAGGACCAGGACGGCATCTACCACTCGATCTACGACGATTTCTACTTCTTCACGCATTTCCTCGACACAGACTTCACGTACGGACGGGCGCTCGCTCAGACCGTCGGTACGGCCGTCATTCGGCTGGCGGACAGCGACGTCCTGCCGTTCGAGTTCACCGATCTGGCCGACACGGTTCAGTTGTACGTGAAAGAGCTGCAGGATCTGTTGCACAAGCGGCAGGACGACATCCGAGAGCGCAATCGACAGATTCAGGATGGCGTGTTTGCGGCCGTCAAGGATCCCCGCGCGCCACAGTCGCCTCCGAAGCCGGAGGCGGTGCCGCCGGCCATCAACTTCGCCCCGCTGGAGAACGCAGCAACCGCGCTCGGCGCGAGCGCGAGTCGCTACGAAAGGGCGTTGGGCGCCGCGCGGCCGCGCCTCGTCGGCAATGTCGCCGCGCTTCGTGCGCTCAACGCAAAGCTTCGGGAGGCCGAGCCGCAGTTGATCGATGCCGCGGGTCTGCCGAATCGCGAATGGTATCGGCATCTGCTGTACGCGCCCGGCTTCTACACCGGCTACAGCGTCAAAACCGTTCCAGGCGTCAGAGAAAACATCGAACAAGGCCGCTACGCCGAGGCGGAAGGCGAGGTCGTCCGGGTGTCACGCGCGATCATGCGCCTCGCCGCGCTTCTGGATTCGGCGTCGGGTGACCTGGAGAAGATGGCGCAATAGACTTGTGCTCGTTTTTCCGGCTCTCCGGCAACGAGAGCTTGACCGCCGCGATCAGCGACATCCCCAGGCCGACGCCGCAGACGCCGGACCACAGCCAGCGCTGCCACGCGTAGGCGGCCAGCACCGATCCCGCCGCGCCGCCGAGAAAGAACGACACCATGTAGACGGTGTTCAGGCGGTTTCGAGCCTCGGGCGACAGGCTGTGAATGCGCGACATATTCGTGACGTGCCCGGCCTGGACGCCGGCGTCGAGCACGATGATGCCAACGACGAGCCCTGCGAGCGTATGACCGGCGAGGCCGAACATCACGAAGGCGAGCGCGGTCACGAGGAGCGCGACTCGCGTGGTGACGCGCGGATTCAGTCGATCGGCGAGCCGGCCCGCGATCGGTGCGGCGGCGACCCCTACGACGCCGACGAGCCCGAAGAGGCCGGCCACCTGACTACCGTAATGAAGGGGAGGCGTTTCCAACCGAAAGGCGAGCATCGACCAGAACGCGCTGAACGCGCCGAACAGCATGGCCCCCGCCAGCGCCGATTCCTGCAGCGCGGGTGATTGGCGCGTCAACTCCCACAGCGATCCAAGCAGCCGGCCGTACGACAGCCGGGCGTTCCCGATGCTCCGCGGCAGCGACACCGCCATCACAATCGCCAGCGCCAGCGTGAGCGCGCTCGCGATCCAGTACATCGCACGCCAGCCAAAAGCGCTCCCGAGGTAGCCGCTCGCCGTCCGGGAGGCGAGGATGCCGACCAGCAATCCGCTCATGACGATCCCGACCGCTCTGCCGCGACGGTGTGGCGCGGCGAGGTGGGCGGCAAACGGCACGAACATCTGCGGCGTCACGGAAAACGCGCCAATGAAGAAACTGGCCGCTCCCATCCACGCGTACGACGTCGCCGTGGCGAGCGCCATCAGGCTGACGGCGGCGCCCACGAGCATGATGAGGATCAACCGACGACGGTCGCTGATGTCGCCCAGCGGGACGAAAAAGAGCACGCCGCTCGCGAAGCCGAGCTGGGTGAGCATGACGATCACACCCATGGCCGACGCCGAGGCACCGAGCGCTCGGCCGACGTCGGGGAGCAGCGGCTGGATGTAGTAGAGGTTCGCGACGGCGATCCCGGACCCCGCCGCCATCATCGTGAGCAGACCTGCGCTGATTTCAGCGTCGGCTTCGTGTGCTGGCAGATTCAGCCTACACCACCACTAGAACTTGTAGCCGATCGAGAAGATGAGCGCGACATCGTTGCTCTTGATCGTCGCGGAGGGCGGCTTGCTCTTGTACGTGTCGAGCAGCTCAATCTTCAGTTGGGTCTTCGACGTCACGGCCGCGGCCAACCCGGCGCCGAACGTGTAAAGCGCATCGCCCAAGTCGGTGGTCTTCCAGAGTCCCGAGACCTGCTCGACGAAACCCGCGGTATCGGACAGCTTCTGCGTGAGCCGCTGACTGGCCGTCAGGGCGCCCGAGGTCTTCACCGCCAGGGCCGGATTCTTTTCCCAGACGCCCCCAACGCCGCCATCGACGGTGATCGCGGTCTGTGGCGAATCGATCACTTTGTACCCGAGGCCGGCCGTCGGCGCGATGAGGAAATCGATCGCCTTAAACGTGTCCCGCAGGTACTGCAACTGTCCGTAGGTGAACATCCGGGACGTCAAATTGTATTGATCCCGCACGTTGAAACCGAGACGATCGATCGTGAGCGCACCGTCTGTCTTGCCTCTCAGGAACAGCGCGTCCGACTTCACCACGTTCTTCGTCTTCGGGTCGTACGTCACGTCGTAGCTGACGTTGACGGTCGACGTGTCGGTGTTACCGCCTGTCAACGCGAGGCCGGCGCCGATCGTCCCCGTCCACGGACCGGCAGGCGCGGGGGGCGCGGGGGGCGCCTGTGCTTCGGCACAGACGCATGTGACCGCCAGGACAAGGAAAGAAAAAACGGCGATTCGTGGAGTCATGACGTCACGGCCGAGCAGCAACATCGATGCCGAACTGCCCCCTTGCGGTCGACCCGGCTCAGCGATTCGCTGCCACATCACCGGCGCTCGGTACCGGCAGGAGGGCTTCGGCGCTCAGCACTTCAATCGTCGCCGACACAAACGGCGCGCGGACGAAGCCGTCGTTCACTTCGATCACGCGCACGGCTCCCGGTTGGAAGATATCCTTGATGTAGTCGTATCGTCGGTCGACCGGTCGCCCGGCCTGATCGCGATACGTCGTCTGGTACTGAACATCGCGATACGCGACCCGGTCGTTGGTGTTCCGCAGTGTAAATGTCCACAGCGCGACGCCGTACGGCAGCGTCCGGTTCGCGTCCACCAGTTGAATGTCGCTCCGGTTGTCGTAGGGTCTGGACGGATCCGCGAGGATCGGCGGGCCCCCGTCGACCGCGAACGGCCGGCGATGGCCGAACATCTCGGGCTGTTTGAGCCGAATCGCAGCCGCCACGACCTCGCGGTTCCTGTACAGCGATTTATCGGGAGCCTGCACCCACCCCAACCCGGCGTGAAGCACGACGTTGATGGCCAGGATCAGAGCGGCGATCTGCCGCCAGCGCGCCGAGTCGATGAAGGTCCAGCAGTACGCGGCGAACATGAACGCGATCGGCGCGACGACGTAGAAGGCGTGCGCCTGTGCCGGCTCCGTCACGAACCAGTAGCTCGTGTACACGAGGGCGATCGTCCCGGCGACCAGCCACCGCAGGGGCTTCCATTCGGCGTAGGCCGACCGGCTTCGAAACCATTCCCGCAACATCCAGATCGGCTGCCACACGCCGGCGACCCACACCACCGCCGCGATCGGCGCCAGCCATAGATGTCGCACGAACAGTATGAGCCGCTTGCCGCTGTCGGGGGCGATGAAGCGCGCGATCTCGAGGCTCGCGAACGAGAAGAAGCGCGCCAGCGTCGTGACGGCGATCCACGGGCTGACCCAATGCGGACGGAAGTTCCTCACCGTGCCGCCCGAGCCCGCTGACGCACCGAACGCGATCAACGTCGGGATCAGCAACGATCCGAACAACAGAAGGCCGGCCGCGAACCCGCCGGTGTCCGCCGCGACCGTCCGCGCGCCGGCACGCCACCTGGAACACCACGCGAGCGCGGCATACGGAAGGAGCAGCGGCCACGACATGTGGATCTGCATGACCCACGAGATCGCCGCTCCCATGAGAAAAAACGCGATCGGCTCCGGAATCGTTCCGAGGCGGAATACCGGAACGGCCTCGAAGAATCCGATGAAGAAGACGAGCGCCGCAGCGAGCACGTATGACGGGTTGATGATGTGCGCCGAGTACCAGAGCGTCCACGGCAGCGTCATCAGCCAGCCCCAGACCAGCCACCTGGGCAGCGACGGCAGGCGCTTGGTGATGTACCACGCGAACGCGGCGAGCGCCGCCATCGACAGGAGGTTGAGCAGCACGTACGGGGATTCAGGCGCGGGAACGATGTTCAGCGGAACGCCGACAAGCAGCGGCTGCAGCGCGCCCGGGATCTCGCTCCTGGTCCAGACGACGTCGGCCCCGAAGTGCGGCCACATGCCGGTGGCGTAATAGCGCAGACCCATGAGAAAGATCTGCGTTTCATCCTCGAAGAAGAACTCATTGGACAGGCCGAACAGCAGCCGGAACGCAAACACCGCCGCGAGGGCGGCGGCCCACTTCGTCACGCGCCGCTTTGCCGTCGCAGACAACTGCGGAATGGTTACTTCCCCACTTCACATTCGCCGTAATACTGCGACACCGTCGGCTCGGCGGTGAACCCCGGCAGCGACATCTGCAGATAGTCATGCCGCGAGTGAACGGCCTTCAGTTTCTGCCCCCGTGATTCCTGGGCGAAGACGGTCGTGACGTTCACGCTCCCGGTATTGCCGGTTTCCAGGAAGTGCAGGCTCCACGCGGACAACTGCGCGATGATGTGAGAGGAGTCGCCGGCGCCGACAAATCGCGCCGATCCGTCCTGCACGTCGATCGCATCAATCTGGATCGACAGTTGTCCGGTCTTGGCCTGGGCCTGCGGTTCGCCGTTCTTCCAGCTGCCGGATGCGTATACCGGAAACACGCACATCAGGCTCTTGATCTTCGAGAGCGTGTTCGCGTCCGCGCCCTGGCCGTGAGGCGCGCCGGAACCTGCGAGAAAAACCAGAATCGCCAGCACTGCACCGCGTCTCTTGATCCACATCCGGGGTTCCCCTTTGCAAACCGTGATCATACAGAAGCGTCAGGACAAACGCGGCTGAACTTGACCGCTTTTCGTCAGCTACATGATAATCAGCGCTCCAGTGAGAATCGCTCTTCTCGCATCGATCTTCGCCGCCGGAACTGTCGTCATTGTTGCCCGGGCCGCCGGGCAGGCGCCCGCGGACGCCAGGCTCCAGGCCGAGCTCAAGCGGCTCTTTCCTTCGGCCACGGCATTCTCGCCGAAAGAAGGTGAGCCGCCGCACTTCAAGGCCTACGTCAACGATCCGCGCTCCGGATCGCGGACGCTCGGCGGGTTTGCGTTCTGGACCACCGAGCTGGAGCCGCTCGAGCGAGGCTATGACGGTCCGATCAAGATTCTCATCGGCATGAACACGCAAGGCGTCCTGACCGGCATCATTGTGACCGACCATCACGAGCCGTACGGCAATTTCTCGATCGATCCGCCGGAGTTCGCCGCGCAGTTCAGGGGCAAGAACATCCGCGACCCCTTCAAAGTGGGCGCCGACATCGACGCGGT
>JBGPKK010000115.1:0-14511 GCA_041485905.1 Vicinamibacteria bacterium | reverse complement strand
GGCAAGAACCTGGGCGCGATCATCGGCGACCTGAACGACCTGCTCTACGAGCGCGACAAGGTCGTCGATGAATTCGGCAACCCGAAGGAGATCATCCACGTCAGCGCGAACCCGAAGTACGGGTCCGAGAAGAAGGGGGCACCGACCTCCTACTTCATGGTCGCGGCGCCGGAGCGCATCCGGGTGAACTGCGATCTCCGCCACGTCACCGTGGTGCTCTGCTGCGACCCGAAAGCGTTCACGCACACCAATCCGCTGGACGGCATGTCCGAGGGCGGCTGCCTGGTCTGGGAGTCCGAGGAAACCGGCGAACAGGCGTGGGAGCGGCTTCCGTTGTGGGCGCGCCGGCAGATTCTCGACAAGAAGATCCGGGTCTTCACGCTGCCCGGCTTCGAGATCGCGCGGAAGGCGACCGACCGGGGCGACTTGCAACTCCGCATGCAGGGGAACGCGTTCCTTGGCGCGTTCTTCGCCGTCTCGCCGCTCCTCGGGGAATTCCGCATCACCCAGGAACAGTTCCACGAGGTCGTGCACAGGCAGTACGTGAAGAAGTTCGGGCGGCTGGGCGACGCGGTCGTGAAGTCCAATATGGAGGTCATGACCCAGGGCTTCGAGCGCGTGCAGGAGATCCCGATCGGCGAGCTCAGTGCGGCCGATCGCTCCACCATGCGCGGCAAGGCCCTGCTGCCCGTTCTCGAAGACGGGAACGGGAACGGCTGCGGCTGCCGGTCGCATCCGGTTCCCGAGGGTCAGGAGGAGCGCACGCCGCTCACGCGGGTCGCGTCCTTCGACGCGGCGTTCCGCTCGAACTACGGCTACAACCAGCCGGCGACGCCGTACGCCGCGCTGGGGATCATGGCCGCGGGCACCGGCGACACGGCGTCCAAGTACGTGGCTCGCCGCGAGACGCCGCTCTTCATCGCCGAGAACTGCACCCAGTGCATGGAGTGCATCGCGGTCTGCCCGGACACCGCGCTCCCCAACTGCTCGCAGGATCTGGGCACGATGCTCCACACGGCGGTCTCCAACTACGTCACCGATCCGGGCGAACGCCAGAAAATGTTCGGATCGCTGGGAGAGATCGAGAGGCGGACGCGCGAGCTGATGCGCGAAACGATCGCGAAAAACGAGAAGACCCCGATTCAGGATCTGATTCGGCAGGTCACCAACGTCGTGGACGGCTTCTCGCCGGAGGCCAAGAGTCAGTTCTTCGCGGTCATCGACAAGGTGCCGATGGCCTACCAGAAGGTCAACGCCATTTTCGGAACGCCCGAGAAAAAGACCCCGGGCGCTGGCGGCGTCTTCTCCATCTTCGTCTCCGATTTGTGCAAGGGCTGTGCGGCGTGCGTCACGGCCTGCGGCGAGCATCAGGCGCTGCGGATGGTGCAGGAAACCGAAGCGGTCAACGCCGAGCACGAAACGGGCACGGCCTTCCTCGACTTGCTGCCCGACACGTCCCAGAAGTACCTCGGCCTCTACAACGACGATCGGCCGCAGGACTCGAAGACCGCGACATTGCGCAACATGTTGATGGTGCGCAGAAACTACGACGCGCTCGTGTCGGGCGACGGCGCATGCGCGGGTTGCGGCGAAAAGAGTGTGCTGAAGGCGATCACGTCGGTCACCGAAGCGTACATGCGTCCGCTGTACCACGCGAAGGCGGATCGATTCCGAGCCAAGGCCGATCAGCTCGAGCGGGGGGGCGTCCAGACGCTCGCGGCGCTGAAGGCGCGGAGCCTGGAAGAGTACGACCTCTTCAGACAGGTGGTGGCACACATGCTGATGGGCCTCGGTGGCGAGGACGACAAGGACACCAAAGCGCGCATCGCCGCCCATGCTCCGCTCTCCGACAAGGACATCGTCGGCGCCATTGTGGCCGTGTTGCGGCAGGAAGCGTTCAATCACCGGAACCTGCAGGCCATAGACGGCCGCATTGCGAACGGCATGTCGGTGATGGCGATGGCGGCCCACACGGGCTGCAACACGGTGTACGGGTCCACGCCGTCGAACAACCCCCATCCGTATCCGTGGATGAATTCGCTGTTCCAGGATGGCATCACGGTAGGCTGGCTGTTCGGCGAGAGCTTCATCGTCGATCACGGACGCAGGTCCGTGATCCCGGAGCGGCTGGCCGACGCGCTGATGCACCGCGAGTCAGGCGTCATCAGTCCGCGCGAGTACTACGAGTACACCCACTTCACCGACGCGGTCATGACGGATCAGGAGATCCTCGAGCTGCCGAAAGTCTGGGTCGTCGGCGGCGACGGCGCCATGGGCGACATCGGGTACCAGAACACGTCGAAGGTGGTGTTGCAGAATCGTCCCAACGTCAAGGCGCTGATGCTGGACACGCAGGTCTATTCCAACACCGGTGGCCAGAACTCCGACTCGACGCCCATGCTCGGCGGCAACGACATGAACGTGTTCGGTGCGGCCACCCAGGGCAAGAACGTCGAGAAAAAGACCGTCGCCGAGACGTTCCTTGCGGGCCACGGATCGCCCTTCGTCGCTCAGGTGTCGATCGCCAACGCGCCGAAACTCTACCGGGCCATCCTCGACGGTCTGGAGTACCGCGGGACGATGTTCATGCAGTGCTTCACGACGTGCCAGCCCGAGCACGGAGTGGCCGACGACATGGCGCTCGACCAGGCACAGCGCGTACGGGATTCGCGCGGCGCGCCAGAGTTCGTCTTCAACCCGCGGCTCGGCGAAACCTATCAGGAAGCGCTCGATATCAAGGGCAATCCGTCCATCGACATGGACTGGTACGAGACGAAGTTCAAGAGCACGAACGAGCCCTACCGGTACACCGTGGCCCACTGGTGCGCCACCGAAGCGCGGTTCCGAAACCATCTGAAGAAGATCAAGAAGGACGACGCGGCCAAACTGATCCCGTTGGAGAACATGCTGGTTCGCATCACGCAGCAGGATGTCGTGTACCGGCGCTATCTGGTTCACGATCACCGCTCCTATGTGCCGGACTTCGGTGTCTTCATCAAAGTTCAGGGAACCAACGGAGCCAGCGAGTACCGGTCGCTGTCGCGCCAGCTCGTGCTCTTCTGTGTGGAGCGTCGCAAGGCATGGCGGATGCTCCAGAGCAAGGCGGGAATCGAGAACCGCGAGTACAAAGCGCAGCGCTCGATTCTGGCGGATGTGGACGCAGGGAAGATTGCCAAGCCCGACCTCTTCGCGCGCGCCGAGGAGCTCCTGAAGGAGCGGCTGCCGAAGCCGGCTTCGACCCACAGGCCGACTGAACCGAGGGCAGCCGCCTCCGGCCCGGTCGCCCAGGCTGCCGCGCCCACTCCATCGACAACCCCATCGACAACTCAGCCTTCCGGCGGTGTGGCCGCCGGAGCGTAACGACCGAAAGGACCAAGGAGACGTATGAAGCGAAGCGCCAGCGCCGTGTGGAAGGGTGGGCTCACGGATGGAAAAGGGACTGTCTCGACCGAGAGCGGAGTGCTTTCTGGAACGCCGTACAACTTCAAGATGCGGTTCGAGGACGAAAAAGGGACCAATCCCGAGGAACTTATTGCCGCCGCCCACGCTGCGTGTTTCTCAATGGCGCTGTCGCTGTTCCTCGGCAACGCCGGCATGACCGCGGACAGCATTGAGACGAAGGCGACAGTCACGCTCGAGAAAGTCGGCGAGGGCTTTTCTGTCACGTCGAGCCATCTCGACACCTCCGTTCGGATTCCGAACGCCAATCGCGCCGCCTTCGAGCAAGCAGCCGAGGGCGCTAAAGCCGGCTGCCCTATTTCGAAGCTGCTCGCTGCCACGAAGATCACGATGAACGCGCAGTTGCTGTAGCCAAGTACGGCTGAGACAGCCGGACTCCCACTCTCTCTCTAACCTTCGCTCTCGTTCCCACGCGAAGGTTGGGATACGATGACTTGTTGAAACGCGCGGGGAGATTCGTCGCCTTTTCGATCCTCGCGCTTTCTGTTTGTCCCGTCGCTGGTCAAGACCGGCAGAGCCAACAGCCGCCGCCGACCGCCCCGCCGCCGAAGGAGCAGCCGCCCCCGCTTTTTCCGAGGCATCGCCGAGGGATCTATCGGGATCGTCAGGGCCTCGAGGTCGTCGACCCCACCCCTCAGTCACCACCGCTCGAAACAGATGATCCCGGCGTTCCCGACAAAGGCGAATTCGAAATCAATTTCACGACGCATGCGAATCTCTCGAAAGACGCGCCACGAGTCGATCTGCTGCTCGTCGATGCCAACTACGGGATTCTGCCAAAGATCGCGGGGCACGAGCTGCCCACTCAAGTGAAATTTGAATTCCCGCTGGCTGCTGCAAGCACCAACGGCGATCCGTTCAGATTCGGCACCGGCGCCGCCAGGTTCGGCCTCAAATTCAACTTCTACATCAACGAACAACACGGCGTGTCGATTTCGTTCTACCCGCAGGTTGAGTTTGCGACGCCTGGTGGCGGCGGCGTCGAGAAGGGCCTGGCAGAACGCGGCCAGACATTGATTGTGCCGTTGCTGGTGTCCAAGGAATTCCACTACTTCACATTTGTCGCCAATGGCGCCGTCGAAAAATCCGTTCACGATCCTGCACACGACATCGCGGGCATATTGAGCGTCGCGTTTGGGCGCGCCATCACCAGAACGTTTGCGGCCATGGTAGAAGTGCGCGGCGAGTCGGCGTTCGATAACGCCGGTGACCGTCTGATGTTTCTCAACGTCGGTCTGATACGCGGCTTAAGAAATGTCGTTGTGTACGCAAAGGTGGGGCACAGCCTGGCCTCGAGTGACGATGTCTCGCACACGTACGTCGGTGTCGGGATGAAACTGCTGATTCAGGCCCAAAAAAAGAAATAGGGATCTGACAGAGCGTCGTCACCAACGATCAGGGACGCTATCTGCTGCCCGATCTGCCCAAGGCCAAGGCAAGCGCCGACTACCTCCACAAGGCGCGCATTTTACCATTACGTGTGAATTGACAGTCGGGTCGCGCGTCCATAGGATCGCCGCGGAGGAGCGATCCGATGCGCACCACAACCTCGTGCCTGTTGACCCTGGCGCTCGCGGCGGCGGCGCCGTCCGCGCAGACCCGCACGGCGAAGACCCTGGATATCTATGTCGTCGACGTGGAGGGCGGGAACGCCACGCTGTTCGCGTCGCCCTCCGGCGAATCGGTCCTCATCGACACGGGCAACGGCGGGGCGGCCGCGACGCGCGATGCCGATCGCATCATGGCGGCGGTCAGGGACGCCCGTCTCACGCAGATCGACCATCTGATCACCACGCACTGGCACGGCGATCATTACGGCGCCATGGCCGAGCTCGCCGGGCGGATCCCGATTCGCCATTTCGTCGATCACGGCGGAAACGTGCAGGCCGCCGCGGCGACCGACGATTTCCTGCAGAAAATCTATCCGACGATCTATGCGAAGGGAACGCACACGGTGGCGAAGCCCGGCGACAAGATCGCCGTCGCGGGCCTGGACTGGCGCGTGGTGGCCGCGGGGGGCGAGCACATCAAGGGGCCGCTGCCAGGCGCGGGCAAGATGAATCCGTACTGCGCCAGCTACAAACCGAAGGATCCGGATCCGACCGAGAACGCGCAGTCGGTCGGGAGCATCGTCACGCTTGGAAAGTTTCGGGTCGCGCACCTGGGCGACCTGACGTGGAACAAGGAATTCGATCTGATGTGCCCGATCAACCGCATCGGCACTGTGGATCTGTTCGTCGTGTCACATCACGGGCAGGCGATCTCGAATTCAGAAGTGCTCGTGCACGCGCTCCAGCCGCGCGTGGCCATCATGAACAACGGCACGCGCAAGGGCGGACAGCCGGACGCCATGAAGGTCATGCATTTGTCGCCGGGCCTCGAGGATCTCTGGCAGCTGCACTTCTCGCTCCTGAGCGGACAGGAGTACACCGTGCCGGGGATGTTCATTGCGAACGGCATCGACGAGCCGCAGACCACTGTGCCGCTGGCGGCGATCACGGCTCCGCCGCCTGGCCCGGGCGCACCGCCCGCGCCGGTCCACAATGGCACGGCGTATTGGGTCAAGGTTTCGGCGCAGCCGGACGGCTCGTTCACGGTCGCCAACGGCAGAAACGGGTTCAGCAAGACGTACAAAGCCAACCGCTGAGGACGCGGAGGAATCAAACGGAACTACCTCGCGGTTTCCGTGGCGCGCGCCGCGCTCAGGATGTTTTTCACGGCCTGATTCCCCTCGTGACACTCGTACTGCATGATTCGCTCGTCGTCATTCATCGTCAACGGGATCGCGAAGGTCCAGGGCCGCGTCCAGGTCGACGGATCGTGGACGGTGACCGTCCACTCGACTTTGCCAGGCGCGGTGCGCGTGAAGCGCTCGACCAGACGCAGCGTGTCCGCGTTCGCGTTTCGGTAGGCGCTGCGGTCGCGGAAGTTGGTCGTCTCGACCACGAGCGTGCTGCCTTCCCAATGGCCGCGCGGGTCACCCATGTCCAGGCGTATCCCGTGACCGGCGTGCGGCCGGCCATCCAGCGGAATCACGCGCGTCTCGTGGATCATTTCGTAGCGGATGCCGACGAACCCGGGCCCCTGCACGATCTGGAACGAATTGCCGTACGCGCCCGGCAGCATCGAGCCGGGAAACCCACGCGTGATGCACCGGTCGTACAGGCTGAAGTCCTCCGGGCCGTTGAAGGGCCCGCTGCCGAAGCTGCCGCCCGCGCGGGCCTGCGCCGCGATGCGTGCGATCGCCTGGGGCGTTAAAGGCGGAATCTTGCCGTCCGGCGGATCGACGACCAGCCACGGCCGGCTGGCCTTGGTGATTTCGTAGATGTCGCGAAATTCCGCTGAATTGCCGATCTTGCCTTCAGGATCTCCGCCGAGGAACTTCGCGCGGGCGAGAGTGTCCTCTTGCCGCTTCTTGACGACGTCGATCAATTCCTGGGTCGTGACATCTGCGATCCCGCGCCCCTCGAATTCCTGTGGGCGTTCGAACGGCGTCCCGTATTCGTACTTGTTCGTGTAGTTGCCCTGCAGATCGGGATCACCCCACGGCGTCCTGGACGGCGTCCACCCAGCCTTCGCCGGCTCTGCCGGCTTCGGCGCTAGCGCCGGTTTTCTGGACTGGGCCGCGAGCGGGACCGCCAGCAACGCCGCAGCGATCGCGAGCGTCACGCCGATCGGTCGAACGAGTCGATTGTTCATGTGAGCCTCCGGGACGGTCTGAAGACCGTCCCCTACACTTCGGGTCAACTCATCGTTGTTCAAAACCCTCGGCAGCCGGACCGTCGCCGACATTCCTCGCGCGCCGTGGCCGCGCGATCCCTTTCCTCGCGGCTTCCTCGACGGCCCGATCCTCGGCGCGCTCAGCGCTCAGGATGTTCGGCAAGCCGTGATTCCCTTCGTGGCACTCGTAGGGCAGCAGCTCGTACCCGCGCGGCGACGTCAGCGACAGCGACATCGTCCAGGGCCGCGTGTAGGTCTGCGGATCGTCGATCGTCACGCGGTACTCGAGGACGTCAGCATCGAGGCGCGTGAGCCGTTCGGTGAGACGCATGGCCTTGGAGTGACGGAGACCGTTTCCATTCTCGCTGATGCTGGTCCGGTCCGTGAAATTGGTCGTCTCGATGACGAGCGTATTGCCGTCCCAGTGACCGCGAGGGTCGCCGAGATAGAGGCGAATGTTTGCGCCCGCGTGCGGACGGGGGTCGAGCGGGATGATCCGCGTATCGTGGACCATCTCGTACATGATCGCGACCTGTCCAGGCGTTTGCACGAGGCGGTTGCCGTTGCCGTAGATCACCGGCAGGATGGAGCCCACCACGCCGCGCGTGATGCATCGGTCGAACAGGGAGAAATCCGCTGGGCTGTCGAACGGACCCTGGCCGAAGCTTCCGCGATCCCGCGACGTCGCTCTGGCCTGAGCCTCAGGGGTGAGCGCGGGAATTTTTCCATCAGGGGGATCGACGACCAGTGACGTCTGCCGGAACGTGCGCGTCCGCAGATCGTTACGCGCGCCGTAGGGGCCTCGGAGCTGCTGAGTAAGTGTCTGCGTGTCCTCGGCGGCCCGCAGGGCAAACTCTTCGTCGGTGAGAAACTGCCGAGTGCCGAATTGGTCTGGACGTTCCCGCGGCACGCCGCGCATGTCGTCGCTCGTCCAGACGCCCTGCAGGTCGGGATCGCCCCACGGCGTTCGCGGCCACGTTCTTGTGAACCGCGGTGCCTGTCCTGCAACGAGTCCGGAAACCGACGAGACGACGATCGCCGCAAGCGCGCAGGTCGTTAATGCTCTCATGTCAACGCGCATCATCCGCGCGCCACTATAGCCCGAGCTCAGGGCTTCGGCGCGGGTGTGGTCGCATGCAAAGTCCATTGCCGCTGCGCCGGACAGGTCACCACCATCCCGCCGAGCAGAACATAGCCAGCTTCCATTCGATCCCCGCGCTGGGTTCCCACTTCCGGCGGCAGCGGCGCGTCGGCGAGCTCCGCCGCGGGTGCCGTATCTTCCGCCGTCGACGTATCGAGAACGGAATCGCCAGCCATCTTCTTCTTCGTAAAGGGCCGGCCCGGCGCGTGGCCGATGGAGATCTTCGTCGAATCGGTCAATTCGAGTGTGCCGTCGACGTCGAACGAACCCGAGCTTTCCTCGAGATCGATAGTGTCCCGGTTGCCCACGCCGACCAACCACTGGTATGTCGTGGAGGCGCGGCCGCGCCACGTCAGAACGGAGGTGTCCGTGACGCGCTCGGAGAATGCATATGTCGTCACGACGCGGGTGTGGACAATGGTCCGCGAGCCGTCGAAGGCGTTACGGTCGCAGTCTGACGTGACGATGACTTCGGCGGTCCATTGCTTGACGGACGCCAACGGCGTCCGATCGCGCTGTGCGCCGGAAGCCGCCGGTTCCCACACGGCGGCCATCGTCAGCAATCCGGTCAGCAGCACGGTGCGCGCGCACCTGGATGTCGGCATGTGTACACCTCAGCCGCGTTGGAGGAGCGGCCTCAGATCGCGCACGTTTTTCACGCTTTCGATCTCGAAAATGCGATCGATAAGCTTCTGGCAGGCGGCACTGCCGACAACCGGTGTCATCAGATCGCGCGCCTTCGCAATGATGTCCTCGCGCGTCATCGGGTTTTCCGCCGTGCCGCGCACGTTGCCGACCCTCTCGGTCAGCAGCTTCCCGTCGGTCAGCGTCACCTCGACGACCGCCTCGCGCCGCGGCATCAGCCGCTCGAGATCCGCGTCGTGCACGAGCTGCACCTTCGCGCGCTGACGCAGAATCGCCGGGTCGGCCATCCGCGCCTTGTCGTGCGCCGATTTGAAGGAGACGGTCTTGTCGACCAGCATCACCGCGATCAGATGCTGGAGCGAGATGTCCGGGATCTCGCGGTTGTCCACGATGGTCGCTTCGGCGGCCGCGACGCGAACGACCACCTGCTTCACCTGATCGGCATTGAAGCGATCGCGCTTCAGCAGCGTGTCGAGCGCGTCGAGCGGCGCTTGAATGGGCGCGCCCACGGTCCACTTCTTGACGTTGGTTCTGGTGATCTCGTAGCGCTCGCCGAGCTTGTCGACGAGCATGGCGGAATCGTTCTTCGGGATGAACGCCTGGAAGAAATTATCGGCTCCGGACAGGACGTCATCGACGCCGGTGCCGCCTGCCTGCACCAGCAGCGCCGCGGTGACGCCGTTGCGCGCGGGCATGCCGCCGAAATCGAACGCCTTCTCGATGTGATCGGTGTCGCGCTGCCACGACGCAAGACCCGACGCCTGCTGCGCGGTGTACGAGAGCAGCCAGCGCATCTGCTGCGCGTTCAAGCCCGCGGCGCAGCCGGCAGCCGCCGCGGCTCCGAAGGTTCCAGAGATCGCATGCGTGCTGCGGTGGCTATCCACCATGTACTGCAATCGGCCGAGCGTGGCCGTGACGCGCGGTCCGATGTCGTAGCCCAGTGTGACCGCGCGGAGCAGTCGGGTCCCGCTGATGCCGAACTTCTCGCCGACGGCAAGTGCGGCGGGCACGACGGCGCAACCCGGATGCGACTGGGATGGCGGGTGCGTGTCGTCGGTCTCGTCGGAATGCGCGAGCATGCCGTTGGCGAGCGCCGCCTCGATCGGGCCGCACAGGATGTTCGCGCCGACAATTGTGGCCACGCTGTCGCCGCGATAGGCGCGGGCGAACTGGATGGCGAAGCGTCCCGGCGGCAGCTGGGACCCCGATACCATCGCGGCCAGCGTGTCGAGGATGAGATGCTTCGTCTTCTCGACCACGGTGTCGGGAAGCGCGCGCGTGCCGGCCTCGCTCATGAACGTGCTGAGCGTGGCCATCATTGAGCTGATGGGGGAGCTGATGGGGGAGCTGATCGGCGGGCTGCCTGGGGAGCCTGGGGAGCCTGGGGAGATCGACGCGCTCTGGCCGAACGCTTTCACGGGAAACGCGGCCGCGGCGAAGAGTCCGCCTGCGCTCTGCAGCAGACGGCGCCGGGTCAGGCGGAGATCGTGTCTGGTCTTGTGCACAGAACAACGCTACCGGGTTGTCACGCGGCTTCTGCCGATATCCGAACGCTCAGCGTCGGCGATCGTTGCGCTGGCATCTGCCTTCACGATGTAGCCGGCCTTCAGATTCTTCTCTGCGAGGTCCTTCACCTTCGACACGTATGCGGCGTGCGTCGGATACAGCGTGGCGAGCCGCGCGGCATCGAACCGCTCGTACGAACCCATCAACCCGCAGTTGCGTTCGCCGCCGGCCTGGCCGCCGGTATTCGTGCCGGTGTTGATCGCGGTCGGCACCGCGTGCTGCGACAGCCGGATGCCGCCGAGCCCATTACCGGCCTCGTCGCGCACAACCTCCCATCGCGGGCCAGCGGGCGCGCCTCCACGTCCGCCTCGACCCGCACCGGCCCCAGGCGCACCGCCGGCGGGCGGTTGAGCCGGCGCCGCCTGTTTGATCTCAACCTGAGGCGCCATCGGTGGCGGTGTGCCGTCCTTGATCCACCGCGCGAGATGATCGAACGCCGCGTTGAGCGCGTAGTGCGATGGAATGCGGCTGAACGGTGGCTTTGCGCACCCGCCATTCGGTCCGGCGTTGGCCTGTCCTTCGCCGTTTCCCGCCGCACCGTTGCCGGCGCCGCCGCTGATCGTGGGGCCGTCGATCGATGGCGACCCCTCGACAGGATTCATGCCCGACACACGCAGGCCGATCCCGGCCAGCGCGCGTGAAAACTGCGCGTTGAGGTGAGACGTGCCCGCCAGCTCCCATTGACGGTACGTGTCGGTGTCCGCCTGACGGTTGTTGGCCTGTCCGGGCACGTCGGTCTCGTCGAGAAACTTGAACACCTTCACGTTCAGGTCCGTGCGTACTCTCCCGCCGCCGCCGTGGAGGATCACCCCGTCGTACACAGCGGGAATCAGCGGATGGACCGAGTTGAAGTACGTGAAGAGACGGCCGGCCGATTGCGAATGGCCGACCGCAATCAGCCGGGCGATCTTGAGCCCGCCCATCACATCAGCACTCGCCTTGCCCTTGAGCGCGAGGCCCGCCGCCGTGAAGATGTCGTACGACATCGCGTCACCCATGACGGTGCCGCGATCGCTCACATCGAGCGTGCCGTAGCGCTTCGGACTCCATTCCTTCAGCGAATTCACCCCAACCGCTTGATTGGAGACGCCGACCCACGCGTAGCCGGAGCGAACGAGATGATCCATCGACTGAAACCAGTCGTACTCGCCGTCGTGGCCCTGCGAGACGTTGTACCACTCGACGACGGCCGTCCCGTTGAAGCGCGACGCCGACTTCGGCCGGCGGATGACGATGCGGGTCTTGTAGGGGTGGCCGCTGTCGATGAGGGTCCCCGTCTCCGCCTGCGGCGTGTTGTACCGATTGGCCGCGCCCTGAATGAAGAACTCCTCCTCGACGTACCCCTGTTTGGTGAGGTCCATCGGCGTGGCGTTGTACGCGTACCCATGCGCCGGATCGCGCAGCGCCGACGTCCAGGCAACAGGGCCCGTGACTGTGGGCGCGGCGACGCCAGCGGCTGGCTGCTGGACGGCATTGACTGAGGCGAATGCGAAGACCGTCCAACCGACGGCCAGAAATGCACGCACGTGAAACCTCCTTAGCGCCCCGGTCCGCCTTCTGCTCCTGGACCGCCCGGAGCAGGAGGACCTCCGCGGCCACGACCGCCGCCCTCGGGCAGCGGCGAGCCGCCGATTGTCAGACCCTGGATCGGCTTCCTGGGTCGAATGATGCCCCTCTTCGCATCCTCTTCAATGGCCTTGTCCTCGGCACGCTCCCCGCCGAGGGCGCTCGACACCGCACGATTGCCCTCGTGGCACTCGTACGGCAGGAGCTGAAATCCGGGCGGCGACGTCAGCGGCATCGAGATCTTCCACGGTCTCGCGTAGGTCTTGGGATCGTCGATGAGCACCTCGTACTTGAGCTCGCCGGGCTCGGTGCGCGTGAAGCGCTCGATCAGCTTCATGTCCGCGCTGTGGCGGACGCCGCCTCCGTTCAGCCCGATGCTCGTCTGGTCGGTCAGATTCGTCGTCTCGACGACAAGCGTGTTGCCTTCCCAAAGGCCGCGCGAGTCGCCGAGATACTGGCGGATCTTCTGTCCGACGTGCGGACGGCCGTCGAGCGGAATCACCCGCGTGTCGTGGATCATCTCGTAGGAGATCACCACTTCCTTCGGCGTCTGCAGAATCCGGTTGCCGTTGCCGTAGATCACCGGGAGGACGGAGCCGAGGATGCCACGCGTGATGCAGCGGTCGTACAAGGTGAAGTCTTCCGGCTTGTCGAAGGGACCGTTTCCGAACGTGCCCGCATCGCGCGACGCCCGTCTCGCCTCGGCCTCCGGCGTCAGCGGCGGCGTGCGTCCATCGGCCGGCTCCACGATGAGCGACGTCTGGCGGAAGGACTTGTTCAGCCACGCGCCGTCGCCGCGAAACGACCCGACGGCGTTCTCGGCGTTGGTTCGGGTACGCGTGTCGCGCTCGACCTTCGCCTTGAACTCTTCGTCGCTCAGCTCCGCTCTGCCGGCGAACTGCGCGGGCCGCTGCATGGGGATCCCGTTGGCGGCGTCGCTCGTCCAGGTGCCCTCGATGTCCGGATCGCCCCACGGCGTCTTGGGGGCCACCCACGCCTTCGCCGCCGCAGGCGGCTTCGGCGCTGCAGGCACGGAGTTCGCCGCGGGCTTCGCGATCTTCGGAGCCTGTCCTTGACCCGACAGGGCGGCCACCGCCAGCGACATCACGGCGATCATGCCCGGGAGCACCAGTCCTGAAGCGAGCCGTCGCTTGCCCATCTCAGATCTCCTTGATTGATGGCCGACTCCGCAATCGGCCGCGCATTTCGTACACCGTATTATCACTCCCGACGCGCTAGATCTGCGGCTTTTCCTGCCTCTCGAACACGGTGAGCAGATAGTAAACGAACGGGTGGGCGTGCAGGAACATGCGCTCGGCGCCGAGTCCTTTGGCGACGCGTTCCAGCCACGGCTCATCGGCGGCGCCCATCACGGGAGCCTTGCGGTACCAGCGCTTGAAATCGGGGTGATGCAGGATCTTTTCCTCAGTAAACGTCCAGGTGGAAAATCCCGCGCCCGTCGGCGGCTCGTTGAAGTCGCCTGGCTGCTTCAGAACGAGCACGACGAATCGCGGCTTCTGCGCGAGCACGTCGCTCACGTCGTACTGTTTATCGAGAAAGTCGCCGGGACTTTTCGCGATGAACCGGTTGGTCAGACCGGTGATATCCAGAATCTGCTGATCGATGCACACGTACCCGATGATCCCCGTGTCCATGAGCGCGATGGTGTCGCCAGGCCTCGCGACACCAGACCGCAGCCAGTTGGCGAGCGCGGTATGCCCAGCTTCGTACCCGCGCGCACGGACCGACGAATCGTTGAAGAAGGTAGCGCGAGCCGGGGCCTGGGTGATCCACAGGACGGGCAGCAGCAGAAGCGCCAGCGACGGTCCCACCCACGCCGGTCTCTTGAGGAGTGTCGCAGCCACGCGACACCAACCCGTGGCAAGGAGCACGGCCGCGAGCGGCAGATAGGGCATCAGCAGCCGTTGCCCCGGCATCCAATCGGTGCCGGTGATGAATGGCAACAACACACAACCGAGGAGGGTGGCCGCGGCTGGAACCATCCAGCGATGCGATCGACGGCAGAGAAAACATCCGACGCACCCGATGACGACCGCGATCGTTCCGCCAAACGGCGTGACGATTCCGTCACGAATGTACTCCCACGCACCGATCGTCCAGAATCCGCCGGCCTTAGCGAAGTAGGTGTTCGGCAACCATTCGCCGTCATACGCGATCCGTCGAAACACCACCTGGGCGGCGAAGACAGCCGTCACGATCACCGCGTCGGCGACCAGGTGCGATCTGATCCAGCGCACCGAGCGGCTCAGGATCGCGGACACCGCCTGCGCCGACCACCACACCGCAAAGACGAGAGGGCCTTCCGGCCGGCTCAGTACGCCACAGGCGAAGGCGAGACCGGCGCCGCGCCACCGGTCCTCCTGCGCGCTGATCGTTCCCAGCAGCACGCCTCC
>JBGPKK010000114.1:0-14557 GCA_041485905.1 Vicinamibacteria bacterium | reverse complement strand
TGGCAGGGGTGAGCTTCATCCGGCACACCTCGAGCGGGCGCTTCAGCTCTTTCCCGCCGACGCCGATCTCCTGTTCTTCAACGGCTGCCAGCATGAGACATTGGCAACGCCCGAGCTCCAGGGTGTGTCGCGCACCTTTCCGCGGGAGATGAACTGGACGGTCGGCTCGGAGCGCGCCGAGTTGCGGCAGGCCGAGACCTTCTTCCGTCGCGCGCTCGCGATCGCTCCGGATTTCGCTGAAGCCCGCGTTCGCCTGGGACGCGTGCTGGGCCTTCTGGGGCGTCACGCGGAAGCCGCCGACCAACTGCGTCTGGTTGCCACACCGACCGATCCGCTGCTGGCCTACTATCGAGCGATGTTTGTCGGCGCGGAGGTCGAGGCGCTGGGCCAGCCGGCGGAGGCACGCACGTGGTACGAACGAGCGGCGGCGCTCTACCCGAATGCGCAATCGCCCCTTGTGGCGCTCAGCCAGCTCGCGCAGCGGCAGGCCGATCGCCCTGGAGCGACCCGCGCGCTCGATCAGCTGTTTCAATTGCCGGCTGACGACGACGATCGTGACGATCCGTGGTGGGCGTATCACATGGCGCAAGGCCGCGACGCCGACGCGCGGCTCGCCGCTTTGTACCGCGTGGTTCCTCCGGCGGAGGCGCGATGACGCGGCGACAGGCGGCCGCGCTGGCGTTCCTGTGCGTGATGGGCTCCACGCCGGTTCTCACGCAGGCCCCGACATTCTCGACCGACGTCAACCACGTCCGCGTGGACGTGCTGGTGACCGATCGGGGGCAGGTTGTTCGCGGGTTGCAGCCGCCGGACTTCGAGGTGCTCGACAACGGCGTGCCGCAGCGAGTGGAATTGGTCACCTTCGAGCAGGTCCCGCTGAACGTCATCCTGGCGCTCGACCTGAGCGAGAGCGTCTCTGGAGAACGGCTCGATCACCTGAGAAGCGCCGCCCGCGCGCTACTGGAGGGTCTGACGGAACGGGATCAGGCGGCCCTGCTGACGTTCAGTCACAAGGTGCGTCGGAAGGAGGGCCTCACTTCGAACGTCAACAGACTGCGAACGGCGCTCGATGAGGTCGAGTCGGCCGGCAACACCGCACTCATCGACGGCGCCTATGCGGCGATGATGCTGGGGGCATCGGATGTCGGTCGCGACCTCGTGATCCTGTTCAGCGACGGATTCGACACCGCGAGCTGGTTGCCGGCGTCTACGGTTCTGGAATCGGCGAGGCGCGCCGATGTCGTCGTCTACGGTGTGTCCGCGCGCGGGCCGGCGCCGTTCCTCCGCGATTTGAGCGAGCTCACCGGCGGGACCTCGTTCGAGGTCGACTCGACGAAAGATTTACGCGCGAGGTTCACCGCGATCCTCGAAGAGTTCCGCCAGCGGTACCTCGTGAGCTACTCGCCGCAGGGCGTCTCCAAAGACGGCTGGCACCGGTTGGACGTGCGCGTCAAGGGGCGGAAAACCGCCGTCAAGGCGCGCGCCGGCTACCTGGCTGGTGTGTCGTCGCCGCGCGGATAACGGCTGGAAATAGTCACGGGGAGTGATCTGATGCGCGTACCGCTGGCGTTTCTATCGGCTCTCGCGCTCTCGGCGACACTCGTCGTCGCGCAAACCCGAACGGGGAAGGCTCTGGATATCTACGTGATCGACGTGGAAGGCGGGAACGCCCAGTTGTGGGTGACGCCGTCGGGCGAGTCGGTCCTCATCGATTCGGGAAACGGCGGCGCCGCCGCCGTCCGTGACGCCGATCGCATCATGGCCGCGGCCAGAGACGCCGGCGTCACGCAGATCGATCACCTGATCACGACGCACTACCATGGCGATCACATCGGGGGGCTTCCCGAGCTCGCGACGCGCATCCCCATTAAAGAGTTCATCGACCACGGGGCCAACGTCCAGCCGGGCGCTCAAATCGACCCGGTGCTGCAGCAGTATGCCGCTCTGCATGCGAAGGCGAAGCACACGGTTGCGAAAGCCGGCGATAAGATTCCCGTGAGCGGTCTGGACTGGCGGATCGTGAGCGCCGCGGGGCAGGTTCTCAAGACGCCGCTGCCGGGCGGCGCGCCGAATCCCTATTGCGCCAGCTTCAAGCGACATGATGTGAACCCTGTTTCAGGAGGACCGCTCGGCAATACCGAGGACGAACAGTCTGTCGCGAGCTACGTGACCTTCGGAAAGTTTCGGATCCTGTATCTGGGCGATTTCACCTGGAACCAGGAATTCGAGCTGATGTGTCCGAACAACCGCATCGGCACCGTCGATCTGTTCGTGGTGTCACGTCATGGGCAGCCCAGCTCCAATTCTGAAGTGCTCGTGCATGCCGTGCGGCCGAGGGTGACCATCATGAACAACGGAAGCCGCAAGGGTGGACAACCGGCTGCGATGAACATCCTGCTCAACTCTCCGCGTCTCGAGGATCTCTGGCAGATTCACTTCGCATTGCTTGGCGGCCAGGAGTACACCGTGCCTGGAATATTCATCGCCAACGTCGAAGACACGGCCACCGTTCCGGTCGCGCCGATGACGTTGCCGCAGCAGGGCACGCAGCCCCCGCCGGCGCCTCAGCACACTGGACCTGCGTACTGGATCAAAGTGTCGGCCCGGACGGACGGAAGCTTCACCGTGGCCAACAGCCGGAACGGCTTCAACAAGACCTACAAGGCGGGAATGTGACATGACAAGGCTGATTACGCTCAGTGCTCTCATCGCCCTCGGTGCGCTGTCGATCGTCATTGTTCGAGCACAACAGAACCCTGCTGCCATTCAGATCGAAAAGGTCAAGGACAACCTGTACATCATCACGGGCGGCCGTGGCGCCGGGGCGCAGGCAGGAACCGTCAGTGGCAACACCACGGTGTTCATCGCAAACAGCGGCGTCGTGCTCGTCGATACCAAGTTGTCCGGGTTCGGGAAGGCGATCCTGGACCAGGTCAAATCCGTCACGAGCAAGCCGGTCACGATGGTCATCAACACGCACACGCATGGCGATCACACCGGAGGCAACAGCGAGCTTCCGCGGACTGTCGAGTTCGTCGCGCACGAAAACACCAAAGCGAACATGGCGAAGATGGACGAATTCAAGGGCGAGAACGCCGCATTCCTGCCGAAGAAGACGTTCAAGGACAGGATGTCGCTCCTCGGCGGAAAAGACGAAATCGATCTGTACTACTTTGGTCCCGGTCACACCAACGGCGACACGGTGATCGTGTTCGCCGCCTTGCGTACTGCGATCATGGGCGACCTGTTCGCGCGGAAATGGGCGCCGCTCGTCGACTCGGCCAACGGCGGCAGCGCTGTGGCCTTCCCTCAGACGCTTGCGAAAGTGGTGACCGGGATCCGCGATGTTGACACGGTCATCACCGGGCACAGCACCACCACGACGGGGTCCGGTCGAGATGCGACCTTCGTTCGGTCCAACCCGGTGATGCGGTGGGCGGATCTGCGGGAGTACGCAGATTTCATCCGCGAGTTCGTCTCGGCCGCGGACGCGGCGAGGAAGGCGGGCAAGAGCGTTGACGAAGCGGTGAACGGACTGAAGCTACCGGACAAGTACAAGGGCTACAACATGGCCCAGGCCAAGGCGGATGTGCAGAAGGTCTACGACGAGTCGAAGCCGTGAGCCTCTCCAATGATGTTTAGGGCCTTTTCGCCGCTTCGGCCTCCTGGCGCTCGCCCGCACGGGCGCCGCTGAGGATGTTGCGCACGGCGTAGTTGCCCTCGTGACACGCGAACTCCAGCACTGGTTCGCGATCGTTCATCGTCAGCGGCATCGCAAAGGTCCAGGCCCTGGTCCACGTCATCGGGTCGTCCACGGTGACGGCCCACTCGACTTTGTCGGGCGCCGTGCGTGTGAAGCGCTCGATCAGCCGCAGCGTGGCGGCGTTGGCGTTTCGGTACGCGCTCCGCCCTCCGAAATTGGTCGTCTCGACCACCAGGCTGCTGCCCTCCCAATGGCCTCGCGCGTCACCCATGTCCAAGCGGACTGCCTCGCCGACGTGCGGCCGGCCGTCGAGCGGAATCACGCGCGTCTCGTGCATGATCTCGTAGCGGATGGCCACGAACCCCGGAGCCTGCACGATCTGATAGGAGTTGCCATGGATGAACGGCATCATCGATCCGGGGAGCCCGCGCGTGATGCACCGATCGAACAGGCTGAAATCCTCCGGCCCGTCGAACGGACCGTCGCCGAAGCTGCTGCCGGTCCGCGGCCTCGCATTGACCAAATCAAGGACGACGTCGTACGGCGCGATGCGTCGCTCGGCCGCAGGCGTCATCGGCGGAATCCTGCCATCGGGCGGATCGACGACCAGCCACGCGCGGCTTGCCTTCGTGACCTCGAGGCTGTCGCGAAATTGCGGCGGCCCGACACCAGGCGCGCGGTCGATGACTTGCTGTTGCCGCTTCTTGAGGACCTCGGCCAGCTCCGCGCCCGCGACATCCTCGACGCGCCGTCCTTCGAACTCCTTCGGTCGCTCGAACGGCGTGCTCTGCTCGTACTTGTTCGTGTAGTTGCCCTGCAGGTTGGGATCGCCCCATGGCGTGCGCGGCGGCACATACGCCCTGCCTGGCCTCGCCGGAGTCTTCGGCGGATCCTGAGCAGCAACCGGCACGATCGAAGGCGAGATGGCCGCGATCGCCATCGCGAGCGCGCCTGTCGTGAACAGTCGCGTGGCCATCTTCAATCCTTCCTGCCGGCGTTTGCAGCGGCCTTCTCCAACGCACGAGCGCCACTGAGCCCGTGTTCGATGGCGTAGTTCCCTTCGTGGCACGCGTACTCATAGATGACGTACTCAGGCACGTTCGCCAGGGGAAGGGCAGCGGTCCAGGGTCTCGTGTAGGTCGTCGGATCGTTGATGGTGAACCGGTAGTCGATCCTGTCGGCGGCGACGCGCGTGAAGCGTTCGACCGCGCGCAGCGTCTCGCCGGCGACCGGGAATCTGAACGTGGTCTTCGGGCTGTAATTGGTGGTCTCGACGACAAGCGTGTCGCCCTCCCAGTGGCCGCGCGAGTCCCCATTCCACTGGCGGATGTTCGCGCCGACATGCGGACGCCCGTCCAGCGGGATCCCGCGAACGTCGTGGATGTTCTCATCGACGATCGCGACGTACCCGGGCGTCTGGAAAATCTGATAGGTGTTGTTGTAGCCCGAAGGAAGCGGTGGCACGCCGTGGTAGATGATGCAGCGCTCCTGTAAAGGCCGGTCTTCCACCGAGTCGAACGGGTGCGCACTCGACTGCTCCGCCATGGCCGCTTGCCGCCGCCGTCCTTCCGGCGTCAACGACGGAAGCCGCCCATCCGGCGGATCCACGATCAACGACGTTCGCCCGTCCGATTTTCCGCGGTCGTACCATAACGCGTTATAGGCTCGCGCGAGGTCGGCTTCGGGAGTGCCGTCGCGCCGATCGGCGCCCGTGCGGGCTTCCCTGTCTAGCGCGGCGACTTCTTCGGCGGTTAGAACGTCCTTGCCGGCCTGATTGGCGGGTCGCTCCAGTGGTGTGACGGTGGCGTACGACCATACGCCCTGCAGATCCGGTTCGCCCCACGCTGTGCGGAGCGCGGTCCACTTCTCCGCCTTCGCGGCCTGCGGCCGTTTCTGCGCGACGTTGGTCGTCGTGGCCTTTGTCGTCGGGGACTGGCCTCCGGCGGACATGGACACGACAACGGTCAGAGCCGTCAGAACAACCAGCGACGCGTGCACTCGATGGCGCATCTGAAACCTCCGTTTCGATTGTGCGGCTTTGACAACACGCCCGCAACACCTACCGTTTCGGGAGAGCAAAGCTGAGAATCAGATCCCCTCCCCTCCGACCCCTGTCGCCGCCGCCGGAAGCCACTGCGACAAATTCTTCGCCGCCCACCATATACACGGCGGGCGACGAAAAGATCCCGGAGCCGGTGTTGAACTTCCACAGCAGGTCGCCGGTCCTGGCATCATAGGCAAAGAAGTACCCGGCGACGTTGCTGCCGCTTCCCACAAACACCACACCGCCGGCCGTGACGACGGATCCGGCCTGGCCGTAGCCTTCGAACGTCCGCTGCCACACCAGTTCTCCCGTCGTCGGATCGAAGGCGGAGAAGTAGCCTTTCGCCGGACGTCCTGAATTCTGAGGGCTGTCGATGGCCGCCACGTAGAGCAGTCTCGTCTGCCGGCTATAGGCAATCGGACTGTAGTTGGCGCCTCCTCCGGTTCCAGGCGCGCTGATCTGATTCGGACCTGGCGGAGTAAAGTGCGGGACCGCCTTCCGTGTCGCAAGCGCCTCGGACGGGATATCGACGGGAAACACAGGGCACACGGGACTCATCGGCTGTCCGTTCGCCTTGTGCGGAATCGGCTGCGTCGGCCAGGGGTGCTCTCCAGGACGCGCGATGTCGGTCGGTACCGGTGTTTCCTTGATCGCGTGGACCGGCTGTCCGGTCTCGCGATTCAGAATGTACAAGTATCCGTTCTTGCTCGCCTGCGCGACGGCCTTAACTCGCTGTCCTCGAACCTGCATGTCGAACAGAGTCGGCGGCCCGCCCGAATCGTAGTCCCAGACATCGTGGTGCGTTTGCTGGAAGTACCACTTGAGCTCGCCCGTGCTCAAGGTCAGCGCAAGGATCGAATCGGTGAAGAGGTTGATCCCTGTTCTCTTCGTGCTGTCGCCGAACGGATTGCCGACCGCCACGTACAGCATGCCCAACTCGGGATCGATTGAAGGCGTTTCCCAGATCCCGCCGCCATTGCGTTCGCCGCCCACCCAGGTCGGACCGGCGATGCCCCAACCCTGATCTTTTTCATCCTGCGGGACCGTGTTGAAGTGCCAGAGGACCTTGCCCGTCCTGGCATCGACGGCCAATACATGGCCACCGGGAATGTGGCTCTCGCTTCGCGTGCTGCCGATGTAGAGAACGCCTTTGTACACCTGCGGCGCCGTCGTGAACCAGTACCCGAGGCTGATGGCCGACTTCACGTCCGGATATCGCGTCTTGAGCACATCCAGGATCACACTGGCCTGGCCGTCTTTGCCGAAGCTCTGCACGGGCTTCCCCGTCTTGGCATCGAGCGCGAACAGGAACGAGCCTGCTGCCGTGTAGACGACCCCGTCCGCATAGGAGACTCCGCGGTTGCGGAACACATAGCCTTCTCGCGCTCCGCCTCCTATGAGAGTCGTGACGTCGTACGTCCACAGGAGATGTCCATCGGCGGCGTCAACCGCATAGACGCTCCCGCGGGAATCGGTCACGTACATGACGCCGTCGACGATGACCGGCGTGGTCTGGTTGCTCACGCCGTCGATGACGCCGTGCTGGAAGAGCCATCTCGGGACCAGCGACTTGACGTTCGACGTGTTGATCTGGTCCATCGGCGAAAATCGGCCGCCGGCCAGATCGAGATTGTGGAGCGGCCAGTTCACTGACGTGACCGCCGAGCGCTGGGCGGGAGCCGAAGAAGCCTGAGCGGCCAGGATCGTCACGACGCCCAGGAAGGCAGCGAATCCCTGTCGCTTCATCGCGCGGCCTTTTCATGCGCCGACGAACTCGGCACCGGGAATCCAATCAGCAATTTGCAGTCTGCAGTTTGCACTTCCCCGTTCAGCGTTCCGCCGGCCACCCCGTGTCGAGCGGCTTGGCGGGGTCCCTCGTAATCTGCAGCTCCGCGCAGTGATGATAGGAATATCCACCAGGGTTGTTGAAGCCGTGATCGGCCATGAACTGCACGACTTGCAGCGTGCACTTCCTGCAGCTGATGTTCGGAAGCTGCACGTCCGTCTCAAAGGGATCCATCGCGCCGGCTGGCCGAGTGGCGTGGACGAACAGCCCATCGGCGAGCACCGGGATGGACGGCGGACTTTTGATCGCCGCTGACACCGACTGCGGACCCCTGTCGCTGTCCTTTGTCGCGACCTCCGGATCGACCGGCAGCTCGGTCGGCGAGTTGATCGCCAACGCCACGCGGTAATGACCCGGATGGTAGATGGTTTCCTGAATCTTGAGATGCAGCTTCGAGCCGCCCACGGCCTTGCTGATGATGTAGCTCGGTTTGCCCCAATCGGTATTGGAGCCGCCGCATGGGCCTGCCTTCTGTGGATCGCCGCGGTCGCTTTCGATGAGCCACGACGCCGGTGCCAGCAGCTTGAAATGCGCGTAGCTGGTGGTCTGCACAGCCATCGTCAGCGCCGCCAACAAGAGAAGAAATCGAGCAGAAGGTCTCATGGAAATACTCCTTTGCGGACCGTGTGCGATTATCGGACCGTCAGCGCCTCCTTTACAATGACAATCGTAACCGTGAGCATCCCATCCGGATAGTGAATAGGGAGATGACGTGATGAGTGTTCGCCTGCTTCTCAGGACCGCGAAGGCCGCCGGCGTGGCGCTGCTTTCCGGATCGGCGATCGTCGCGCTCCAGCAGCCACAGACATCGGCACGGTGGATTACCGCCTGGGGCACGTCGCAGCAGGCACTCGGCACGACCGCGGTGACAAATGCGACGGTACGCATGATTGCGCGGGTGACCATTCCCGGAGAGGCGGTACGCGTTCGGCTCGATAACACGTTCGGGACCGCTCCGCTCGTGATCGGGAAAGCGTATGTGGGACAGCGGATTCAGGGCGCGACGCTCGCGGCGGGATCCAACCGACAGGTCGTGTTCAACAAGTCCGCGAGCACGACCATTCCGCCGGGTGGCAGCGTGACGAGCGATGCGGTGCCGATAAACGTGCTGGGTCAACAGGACCTGGCGGTGAGTCTCTATATTCCTGCGGCAAATGTTCGGCCAAGCCAACACAGTGGGGCGCAAGTGACGTCCTATTTGACGACGAATGGCTCCGGCGATGTGGCGGCTGAAGAAATGGCGACTTCCTTTGTCGGCACGACCACCTCCACCTTCTGGTTGAAGGCGATCGATGTTTCCTCTTCCTCTTCCACCGGATCGGTCGTGGCGTTCGGCGATTCCATCACCGACGGCACGTGTACGACCCTCGACGCCCGTGACCGGTGGGAAGACCTGCTCGCGGTGCGTCTGGCTCTCGATGCGGCCGGCCGCGGAAGGGAGGGGGCACACAAAGCCGTCGTCAACGAGGGCATCGGCGGCAACACGATCACGCGTCAGAATCTGCAGCCGCCGCCCGACAGTCCGCCTGGCCTGGAGCGGCTCGAGCGTGACGTTCTGACCCATCATGGTGTGACGCACGTCATCCTGTTCATGGGCACCAACGATGTTCGCCGGGAGGCCCCTGCCATGCAAGTCATCGCCGGACTGCAGGACGTCATCAGCCGGGTGAAGGCGCGGGGATTGAAGATCGTGGGCGTCACGATGATCCCGCGGCACAATCGCCCGCCCGCTGAGAACAATACGGGATGGAACGCGGCGAAGACAGGGTTCCGCAACGAGGTGAATCAATGGATCCGCACGAAAGCACCGTTCGATGCGGTCATCGACTTCGACAAAGTTGTACAGGATTCGAAGAACGCCGACCTGCTCTCTCCGCCATTCAACTGCGGGGACGGCATTCATCCCAGCCCGCGCGGGTACTACGAGATGGGTCGATCGGTGCGGCTCGACGTCTTCAAGTAGGCGGCCTTGACAAAGGTCCGACGGCTCGAAACCGGCGTCATCTCCCGGCTTCCTCGCCGCCATCGGTCGATCGCGGCGCGGCCCGTATGATTCCATTCTTCGCGTCTTCCTCGGCGGCCTTCTCTTCCGCGCGGGCGGCGCTCAGGATGTTCCGCAAGCCGTAGTTCCCCTCGTGACAGGCGTACTCGAAGACCGGTTCTGTATCATCCAGAGTCAGCGGCACAGCAAATGTCCACGGGCGCGTCCATGTCCTGGGATCGTCGACCGTGACCGCCCACATGACCTTGTCGGCGGCAACGCGCGTGAATCGTTCGATCAACCGCAAGGTCTGCGGATCGGCTCCCCTGTAAGCGGTTTCCTCTCTGAAATTCGTCGTCTCGACGACAAGCGTGTTTCCTTCCCAGTGGCCGCGGCCCTCGCCCATGTACTGCCGGATGGTTCGGCCGAGGCGCGGACGTTCGTCGAGCGGGATGATTCGCGTCTCGTGGATCATCTCGTAGCGAATCGCCACGTATCCTTGCGCTTGCACGATCTGATAGGAATTGCCGTAAATGGTCGGCATCATGGAGGCGGGCAGCCCGCGCGTGATACATCGGTCGTACAAGCTGCGGTCTTCCGCAGAGTCGGCCGGACCGCGCACGCGCCTGGCCGCCGCGGTCGCTGCCGCACGCGCGGCCGCGCGCTGCTGCCCTTCCGGCGTCATCGGCGGGATCTTTCCATCCGGCGGCTCGACGACCAGCCACGGTCGGCTTCCCTTGGTGATGTCGAACCGATCGGACCAGTGAAGCGGCGCATGGACACCACCGTCAGGCGGACGCGCGTTGTCGATCACACGCGCCTGTCGGTCGCGCAGGATTTGGGTCAATTCCGTACCCTGGATATCCTCGATCCGCCGTCCCTCAAACTCCTTGGGTCGTTCGAAGGGCGTCGACTGCTCGCTTTTGTTCGTGAAGTTTCCCTGGAGATCCGGATCGCCCCAGGGTGTGCGCGGCGCGGTCCACCCGGCCTTCGCCGGCTGCGCCGACTTGGGCGGGGCAAGCGGCTTCGCCGGATTTGCCGTCGTCCTGGCGGCTGGCGCAGTCTGGCCCGCGACGAGGATTGGCGCGAGCGACACGACGGCAATCGTGGTGACCAGCGCACCGGCTGACGCGAAAAATCCTCTGCTCATGCGCAACAGGATAACGCTTGCCAGGATATTCTGACGTGCGAAAGGTGGTCCCCCCATGGCAGATTTCAGCGTCAAGGCGCTCGATGCCGATCTGGACTTTGATCATCTCTCTTACTGGGATGTGGTCATCATCGGCTCCGGGCCCGCTGGTCTCGCGGCAGGTCTCACGACCGCTCACCGCGCGCTCACCACACTGGTCATCGAAGCAAAGGACCGGCCGGGAGGACAGCCGCAGTTTCTCTACGCCGACAAGCGGATCGTGGATATTCCCGGATTTCCGGAAGGGATCACCGGTGAAGAGCTTTCCGAGCGCACCTATCGACAGGCCGTGAACGCGCTCGTCCAATTCCGCTTCAATGAGGAGCTGTTCGCCATTGAAGACACCGGCGAAGCTCAGGGGGACGATCGTCTGAAGAGGGTCGTGACCAGCAGGCATAGTTATCTCTGCCGCAAGGTGATCATCGCGTTCGGCCTGCTGCATTACCCAAGACGGCTTGCCCTGCTCGACCAGCTCAATTCAAAGAACGTCCACTACAAGGTCCCGAAGATTGGAGACTACGAAGGCCAGCACGTCGGGGTGATCGGCGGGGGCGATTCAGCGCTGGACGCGGCGCTGATGGTGTTGGGCAGGCGGGGAACGGTCGATCTTATTATCCGGGAGGCGGTACCGGCGGGGAAAGCGGACACGTTGGCGCGTATTCGCGACGCTGGCGCGTCAATCCGCGTCTCGACGGAAATCAGGGCGGCCGAATTTTCGGGAGAATACATACGCCTCGATCTGACCGACGGCGAGCAGGTCGAGTGCGCGCTGGCGATCGTCCAGATAGGGTTCCTGTCCGCGAAAGAGACGTTCGAACGCCTGAATGTGCGGCTGAATGAAGATGGCAGCATCGCCATCGATCCCTACTTTGAAACCAGCAGGCAGGGCATCTTTGCCGTCGGCGACGTACATGGAGATATCAAGCTCATTACCGTCGCCTGGGCCGAAGGGATTCAGGCCGCCATCCACGCATTCAAGGAAATAACGAGCCCGTACTGGCTGAACGAGAAGCGACTTCGCGACAATAAGCTGGCGCTGATGGGCGAGAAGATCACCCAGGCCGCGCGGGCGCGAAAGCGGAACCCATGAACCAGGCTTGCAGGACGTGTGACGCCTACACGGTAATCACGAGCCCTCGTGTAGATCGATTCCACTGGGCCCGAGCACGGCGCGAATCTCGCCCAAGGCTTTCCGAAGCATCTTCCGCATGTCGCCGCTGGGCAGCCGCCCGATGTCCTTGTCGAGTGTCAACAACAACAGAGACGTTTCGGTTCCCGCGCCCATGGCTGTACCCAACGCTTTGACGTCGGCTCGGACCGCGACCGACACATGGTCCTTGGCCAACCATCCAGCGTACCGCCCCAGGTCAAACAACGGACCATCCAGCGCCTCGCGAGGCGGTGTCAACGGCGGCTCATCTCGAGGATGCATCTTTGTCGATTAACGTGGACGACCCGTTAATACTGGAACGAGCAGAAATTCAGAAAGCGCATCGGCGGTGGCAAACACCTGTCCGGTCCCGTGGTGCTTCATGAGCAGTGTCTCGCCTCCGTCGCCGGCGAACATCACGTCGATGCGATCCTCACGTGGGGGAAGGCCGTTGGTCTGCGTGAAGCGGTAGTGGCAGACCATTGCCGCCACCTCCAGATTCGGCGTGACCGAGAGAGACGCAGCTGCAGGTGCAGGCTTGCGAACCACGAACCCGCCGTCGGGCACCGTCACTTCCACGACAATGTCGCGCGCACGGTCTCCCACAAACTCGTCGCGGAAGGCTCCGACGTCGCGCGTCACCGCGAGGCGGAGCTCGTCGACGAGTCGCTGGCCATTGCGCCGGACGAGGTCAGCCTTTCGGGCGGCCATCTCGTCCTCCCTGACGCGGACCGTGTCCCGCTTCCGCTCGTCGTCGGCAATCCGCTTGATCCAGTCCGCGACCTCCACACTCGTGCTCATGTCAATGCCTTCGAAAATTCAAGGATACGATACGAGACGCGCTCGACGCGGGACCAGAACCGGATCGACTATACACGAATGCAGGCTGGCACCCTGCGCGGGACGACACAGTTCGCCTGGTTCCACGACGGTATACTAGCGATCTCGCTTTCCTGAGCCCTGCGGCCGAGCTGGCCCTGCCGCCTTCGCGCCTTCGGCGCTTCGGCGTGCCAAGCAGCCCTCACCAAAGCATATCCCGGAGGGCGCATATCACTGACCGTACTGATCGCGACAGCTCCCGCCCGATGAGCGGATTCCGGCAGCTGTGGCGTGCCAAGGCGCCATCGTCGGAGAAGCCGTTTCGCGACGAGCTGCTCAGCATCGAGCGGCTCGAAGAGCGGGCGTTGCTCCTCGCGGCGAGCTTCACCGTCGACCCCAGCCCGTCGCGCCGCGCCCGCAACATCTTTCCGCGATTCGACGACAACACCCACGTGTTGCGCGAGGCGTACCGGACGCTGGCCGACGATGTCCGGACCGGGCAGTTTGTGACCGCCGCGGCAGAATGGCTCCTCGATAACTTCCACCTGGTGACGTCAGAGATCCGAGACATCCGCCAGCATCTGCCCGGTTCCTACTACCGACAACTGCCCACGCTCGCATCGCGTGAGCACGCGGGTCACACGCGGATCTACGCGATGGCCGTCGAGCTGGTGCGTCACAGCGACAGCCGGTTCAACCGTCAGCAACTCGCGGTGTTCGTCAACAGCTACCAGCGCGTCGCCCCGTTGACGATCGGCGAGCTCTGGGCGTGGCCCAGCATGCTGAAGCTGGCGCTCATCGAAAACCTCAGACGTCTGGCTGCTGAGACATTGGAGTCGCGCCACGCGCGCCTGGCCGCTGACGCATACGTGTCGCGGATCGAACACGAAGCCGGAGACGCCGGACGTCAAGTACAGGCCTTACCGCCAGGCCTGAGCATCGCGTCTGTTGTCCAGCTCCTGCATCGGCTTCGCGAGTACGGTCTTCGGCTTTCGTCGATCCGCACGGCGGTCGAGGAGCATCTCGCATCGCAGGAGACGACCGCGGAAGCGGCGATTCGCGGCGAACACCAGCGGCAGGCAGCCGACCAGGTGTCGGTGGCCAATGCTATCACCAGCCTGCGCCTCTGCTCCGCACTCGATTGGCGCCAGTATGTCGAGTCGGTGAGTCTGGTCGAGCACGTATTGCAGCGCGATCCCGCCGGCGCGTACGGACGGATGGACTTTCTCAGTCGAGATCGACAGCGCCAGGCGGTTGAGGAGCTCGCGGCGCCGAGCGGAGACGCTCAGGTGAGGGTCGCACTGAGGGCGGTCGAAAGCGCCCGCCAGGCGGCCGCCAGCGGATCGCCCGCCGATCGGGCCGCCCACGTCGGGTACCACCTCATCGATCAGGGGCGGCGCGACCTCGAGGTCGACGTCGCGTATCGACCGCGACTCGCGAGCCGGATCAGACGTCTGGTGTTCGCACACGCGACGCTCCTCTACCTGGGGCCGATCGCGGTCATGACGGCCGTGCTGCTGACCGGGAGTGCGGCGTACGCCCGGCACGAGGGCGCCTCCGCGCGTGCCCTGGCCGCTCTGGTGCTGCTCCTGCTGATCCCGGCGGCTGACATCGCGATCGCGCTCGCGCAACAGGTGATCGCCGGGCGATCCCGCCTCGTCGCCTGCCTCGCCTCGACTTCTCCGATCACATTCCAGATGACGCCCGCACGATGGTCGTCGTGCCCACGATGCTGACGAGCCCCAGTTCGGTGTCGGCCTTGCTGGAGCACGTCGAGGTGCTCGCCTTGGGCAACCTCGATCCGCGCATCCATTTCGCCATCCTC
>JBGPKK010000113.1:0-14644 GCA_041485905.1 Vicinamibacteria bacterium | reverse complement strand
ATCATCTTTGCGTTGTTCAGTTTGACGACGTTGAAGCTGCGATGACGTTCTCAGTGGAGGGAAAACACGTGACGGTCGCCGGAGCGGCGCGAAGTGGAGTGGCCGCGGCCGAGCTCCTGGCGCGCCGTGGGGCCCAGGTGACGTTGTCGGACACGCGCACGCAGGTGCCCGATGGCGCCCGTCTGCGATCGCTGAACGTCCGACTCGAGCTCGGCGGACATCAGACCGCCACGTTTACCGACGCGGATCTCGTGGTGCTGAGTCCCGGAGTGCCAATCGAACAGCCCGCGGTCGAAGCAGCGCGCCAGCGCGGGGTGCCGGTGATCGCGGAAATCGAGCTCGCCTCCCGCTGGCTGCAGGGGCGCGTGATTGCGATCACGGGCACCAAAGGGAAATCGACGACGACGGCGCTGACCGGGCGGATGCTGGCAGCCGCCGGATTCAAGGTCACCGTGGGCGGCAATATCGGCGCGCCGCTCAGCGCTCAGGTCGTGGAATCAACGCCCGACACGCTCCACGTCGTCGAGACGAGCAGCTTCCAGCTCGAGACAATCGACACATTCCATCCGTGGATTGCGGTGATGTTGAATTTCTCGCCGGATCATCTCGATCGCCATCCAAGCGTCGAGGCGTACGGACTCGCGAAGGCGCGGATTTTCGAAAACCAGGATGAAGCCGATTGGGCGGTGATCAACGCAGACGACCCGTCGGTGCTGGAGTTGGCGCGCCGGGGCCGGGCGGCGACACGCTATTTCGCCAGACGCGCGGCGATCGAAGAAGGCGTCGTCGTCGAGCACGAATGGATCGTCGAGCGCCGGCGCGGCGCCACCGAGCGGCTGGTCCCGCTAGATGCCGTGCACCTGATCGGACCGCACCTGGTGAACGACGTCATGGCGGCGGCAGCGGTCGGCGCCATTGCGGGCGCGGCGCCGACGGCGATGGCCGCGGCGGTCGACACGTTTCAGGGCCTCGAGCACGCGATGGAGCTGGTCGCTGAGATCGGCGGCGTGCGGTTCGTCAACGATTCGAAGGCGACGAACGTGGAATCGGCGCTGCGGTCGATTGAAAGCTTCGAACAGGGTCTGGTGCCGATTATCGGCGGCCGCTTCAAGGGCGGCGATTTGCGGTTGCTCCGGCAGCCGCTCAGCACGCGGGCGCGCGCGGTCGTGGCGATCGGCGAGGCGAGAGCCGCAGTGCGCGAGGCGCTCGAGGGTGCTGTGGCCGTGCACGAAGCCGGGTCGTTTGAGGACGCGATTGCCAGGGCGTACGCGCTGGCACAGCCGGCAGGCGTAGTGCTGCTCGCGCCCGCGTGCGCGAGCTTCGACATGTTCCAGGACTACGCGGAGCGCGGCAGGCGTTTCAAGGAGGAAGTCGCGCGGATTGTGAAGCGCGCTGGACGTTAGCGCGAAACGAACGTAGGCCGGACCTTGTGAGGCCCGGCGTACTCGTGAGCGGTGAGCAGTCGTCAGTCGGTTTATCGCGGTGAAGGACTGGCTGCTGGGAACGCAGGCTGCCCCGGTCTGCGAAGCTGGTGCCCTTGCCCGAGGCCGACTGATGACTGCTGGCCGCTCACGGCGATAGTAATGCCGCTTCGCGGAACTTAGAACTCGGAACTTAGAAGGACACTTCTGCTCTGAAATTCTCAGTTCTTAGTTCTCAGTTCTCAGTTCCCGAAGGGTCTAAGTTCCCGCAGGGTATTTCGGGTGAAGTCCGGCCGGGCTTTAGGGCGGGAACGAGGGCCGACCTCGAACCCTGACCCTCAGCTTCAGCCCTTAAAGGAGACATGGCGCGCAAGTTGAAATCCGATCCGGCGCTGTTCATCGCGACCATTCTGCTGGTCGCGCTGAGCATCGTGATGGTCTACAGCGCGTCGGCCGTGGTCGCGATGGAGCGGACCGGCCGCCCGTACCTGTTCCTGACGAAGCAGGGCCTGTGGGCCGCGCTCGGCATCGCCGTGCTCGGGGTCGTCATGCGGATTGATTACCGGACTTACAGAGAGCCGGTGTTCATCTGGTCGTTACTCGGTCTGGTGACGCTCGGACTGGTCGCGGTGCTCTTCAGCCCTCCCGTGAACAACGCGCGGCGCTGGTTTGCCGTCGGCGGTCTTGGGATTCAACCGTCCGAGCTGGCGAAGCTGACCGCCATCTTCTTCATTGCCGCCCTGCTCGAGCGCCGGATGAACCGGATCAACGAGCTCGGGTACTCGCTCCTGCCGATCGGTGCCGTCGTGGTGTGTCTCGTCGGACTGATCCTGCTGCAGCCCGATTTCGGCACGTCGATGTCGCTCGTCGCGATCGCCGCTGTGATGGTGTTTGCGGCCGGCCTCAATTACACCTATATCCTCGGCGCCGCCCTCTGCGCGCTGCCGGCCATCGCGGTGCTCGTGATGGGCACCGCCTACCGCCGCCAGCGCGTGCTGACCTTTCTGAATCCATGGAGCGATCCGCTGGGCGCCGGCTTCCAAATCATTCAGTCGCTGATCGCGGTCGGCACTGGCGGTGTGTGGGGAAAGGGCGTGATGAACGGCGTCCAGAAGCTGTTCTTTCTGCCCGAGCCGCACACCGATTTCATCTACTCCGTCATTGCCGAGGAGCTCGGCCTGGTCGGCGCGACAGCAGTGGTCGTGTGCTTCTGCGTGATCGCCTGGCGGGGCCTCCGGGTATCGCTTCGAGCGCCCGACCGGTTCGGCGCGTTTCTCGCGCTGGGGCTGACAGCGATGGTGGCCGTTCAGGCGTTCGTGAACATCAGCGTGGTGCTCGGTCTAATACCGACCAAAGGCATCCCGCTGCCGTTTGTCAGCGCCGGCGGGTCGTCGCTGCTGACTAACCTGCTCGGCATGGGGATTCTCTTGAACGTATCGCAGCACGCGTCGCCGGAAGCATGAGGATTCCAGGGCACGGAGATCACGGTCCGGCTAAAGCCGGACACGACGTACGCGCAGACAATCCGGCGCGAGCCGGACACCACGGACACGGAGGACATGTCGGACCGATCGCGTTTACGCGTGGTGATAGCCGGCGGGGGGACCGGCGGCCACTTGTTTCCGGGGATCGCCGTGGCGCGCGAGATCGCGTCGCGGCGCCCCGACGCGGAGATTTCGTTCGTGGGGACCGCGCGCGGCATCGAAGCGCGCGTCGTGCCGCTCGAAGGCTACGCGCTCGATGTGATTCGCAGCGGCGGCCTCAAAGGCAAGTCGATCGCGGCCCGCGTCCACGGCTCGGCGCTGGTGCCGCTTTCTCTGGCCGATGCATGGCGGGTCGTTTCCGCGCGCCGGCCGCACCTGGTCATCGGTGTCGGGGGCTACAGCTCCGGGCCGGTCGTGCTCGTCGCCGCCCTCCGCGGCATTCCGACGCTGCTGCTCGAGCAGAACGCCGTGCCGGGGCTGACCAATCGGCTGCTCGCACCGTTCGCACGGGCGGCGGCGGTCACGTTCGAGTCGACGAAAGCGTTTTTTGGTTCGAAGGCGTTCGTCAGCGGTAACCCGGTTCGGCCGGAGTTCCTCGAGGCGGTCGAATCTGTCGATTCGCAGAAGGAGTCGGAACCAGATGCTGAAGCGTCGAGCACGAGGGTTTTAGTCTTTGGCGGCTCTCAGGGCGCGCACGCGATCAACATGGCCATGGTGGAGGCAGCGAAGGAGCTGGCGGCCCACGCGCCCGGTCTTCGTGTCACACACCAGACGGGAGAGCGAGATGTGGAGATGGTCGTCGCCGCCTACCGGCAAGCGGGGCTGGCGGCCGACGTCGCCCCGTTCTTCGACGACATGGGACGGCAACTCGGACGCGCCGATCTGATCGTCTGCCGGGCGGGCGCGACGACGCTCGCCGAGATGACGGCGGCGGGGAAGGCGGCGATCCTGATCCCGCTGCCCACGGCGACCGACGACCATCAGCGCAAGAACGCCGAGGCGCTGGCAGCGGCCGGCGCGGCGGACGTGCTGATTCAATCGGAGCTGACGGGCCCGACGCTCGCCCGCCGGATTCTGAGGCTGGCGGCCGACCGTGAGGCCCGCCGGCGGATGTCGGCTGCCGCGCGCACGATGGCGCGTCCCGAGGCGGCGCGGATGATCGTCGATCGCGCGTTCGAGCTGGTCAGTGAGCGCTCACGGATGTAGGGCAGGCCTTTCAAGGTCTGCCGGAGCGGCCGGGTCTCGAGACCCGGCCCTGCATCAGTAGGGAGTTGTGTTAGGCGCAACCCGGCGGGTCCATTTCATCGGTATTGGCGGCAGCGGCATGAGCGGCATCGCGGAGCTGCTCGCGAATCTCGGATATGCCGTCAGTGGGTCGGACGAACGGCGCTCGGCGGTCACCGACCGGCTCGCGTCGCTGGGCATTCGGGTCGCGCACGGACACGACGCCGCGTCGGTCGGAGACGCAGACGTCGTGGTGGTCTCGTCGGCCGTCAGGGCCACGAACCCGGAAGTGCGCGAAGCGATCCGGCGTCAGATACCGGTCATCCCGCGCGCCGAGATGCTGGCGGAGCTGATGCGGCTCCGGTTCAGCGTCGCGGTCGCGGGCGCGCACGGGAAGACGACGACGACCTCGATGATTGCGCTGATGCTGGAACGCGCCGGACTCGATCCGACGGCCGTCATCGGCGGCCGGCTGCAGGCGTTGGGCGGCAACGCACGGCTCGGCCGCGGAGAGTTCATGGTCGCCGAAGCGGACGAAAGCGATCGGTCGTTTCTGAAGCTGTTCCCGACGATTGCCGTGGTGACGAACATCGATTACGAACATCTCGAAAGTTACGGAGGGTTCGACGACCTGCAGCAGGCGTTCGTCGACTTCGCCAACAAGGTCCCGTTTTACGGCGGCGTGATCGTGTGCGGGGACGATCCGCACCTCGCCGCTGTCATGACCCGCATGACGCGCCGCGTGATGACCTACGGGCTCGATGCTCCGGGATGCGACGTGACCGCAACCGACGTCGTCCTCCAGCCGCTGGGCGTGAACGCGATCGTGAAGCGCCGCGGCCGCCGTGCCGGCGATCGGCCGGAGCCCGCCACGCTCGGGCCGCTTTCGCTTCAGGTGCCCGGCCGGCACAACTTACTGAACGCGCTGGCGGCGGTTGCCGTCGGCCTCGAGCTCGGACTGTCTTTTGAACGCATTCAGCCGGGCCTGCAGGAATTTCACGGCGTGGAGCGGCGCTTCGAGGTGCGGGGCGAGCCCAACCGTATCCTCGTCGTCGACGACTACGGCCACCACCCGACGGAGATCGCCGCGACGCTCGCGGCGGCGCGCGCGCTGAACCGGCGGCTGATTGTCGCGTTCCAGGCGCACCGGTTCACGCGCACGGCAGCGTTGATGGACGGGTTCGGTCCGGCACTCGCCGCCGCCGATCACGTCGTGCTGACCGACATCTACGGCGCCGGTGAGGATCCGATCGCAGGCGTGACCATCGATGCTCTGGCGGCGGCCATCCGGCGCGGCACGCGCGCGCCGGTCGACGTCGTGCCGGCGCTCGACGATCTGGTGCCCGCGCTCGTTCGTATCGCCCGCCCGGGAGATGTCGTCCTCACGCTCGGAGCCGGTTCGATCGGGGGCGTGCTGGATCGGCTGATCGACGCGCTGGCATACGCCGGCAGCGGGAAGGGAGACGGCGCGTGAGTCGGGTCGCTGTCCCCGCCGACAAGCGCTTTCGCCGCGCACACGTGAAGCCGTCACGCCAGCGGCCGAACTGGCGTGCGTGGACGATGCGGACCATCCGTTACGGGCTCATGGCCGCCGTCGTGCTGATCGGCGCGTACCACGGCGCAGGCATCGTGGCGCAGGCCCACATGCTGCAAATCGAACGGATCGTCGTGCACGGCAACGACCGGTTGTCGAGCGGCGAGGTGCTGGCGGTGCTCAGCGGCCTGCGCGGCCAGAGCCTCGTCTGGACCGATTTGAATGCCTGGCGACGGCGTCTCTTGTCGTCGCCCTGGATCCGGGACGCCGACCTCCGCCGATCGCTGCCGTCGACGGTTGACGTCGTCGTCTCCGAGCGCCGGCCGATCGGCATCGGCCGCATCGACGGCCACATGTATCTCGTGGACGAGGGCGGCGCGATTATCGACGAGTACGGACCCCACTACGCCGAATTCGATCTGCCGATCATCGACGGCCTGTCGGCGCCCGTCGGCACCGGCACGATGGCCGACGGAGGCCGGGCGGAGCTGGCCGCGCGCGTGATCTCCGCGCTGCGCCCCAGACCCGAGATTGCCCGGCGGCTGTCGCAAGTGGACGTCAAGGACGTGCACAACGCGGCCGTGATTCTCAGCGGCGACACGGCGGTGATCGAGCTCGGCGATCAGCAGTTCCTGCAGCGGTTGCAGTCGTACTTGGAGCTGGCGGCGGCGCTTCGCGAGCGTGTCGCCGACATCGATTACGTCGACCTGCGATTCGACGGCCGCATTTATGTGCGGCCCACGGGACACACGGCCGCGGCCGCCAATCCCAAAACGAGGCGATAAGCCGAAACGATTCCGGAGGCAGAGTGGCGCGAAGAGAGCGATATCTGGTCGGGCTGGACGTCGGCACGTCGAAGGTGACGGCCGTCGTCGGCGAAATGCTCGACGGGAAAGGACTCGACATCGTCGGGCTCGGCGTCGCCGAATCGCGCGGCATCCGGCGCGGTGTCGTCGTGAACCTCGAAGCCGCCGTCGACTCGATCAAGAAGGCGATCGAGGAGGCGGAGCTGATGGCCGGCGTCGAGATCGACTCGGTGCATCTGGCGCTGTCGGGTCCGCACATTAAAGGATTCAACAGCCGCGGCGTGATTGCGGTCGCGGGCAAGACCCGCGAGATCACGCGTGAAGACGTGCGTCGGGCGATCGACGCGGCCAAAGCCGTGTCCCTGCCGACGGGACGCGAGATTCTCCACGTCCTCCCGCAGGATTTCGTCGTCGACGAACAGGACGGGATCGGCGCGCCGGTCGGCATGACGGGGGCGCGGCTCGAGGTGAACGTCCACATCATCACCGGCAGCCAGAGCTCGACGCAGAACATCGTCGCGTGCGTCAACCGGGCCGGCGTCGCCGTCGCCGAAACCATCGTCGAACAACTGGCGGCGAGCGAAGCCGTGCTCACCGAGGACGAAAAGGAGCTCGGCGTCGCGCTGGTCGACATTGGAGGCGGCACGACCGACATCGCGATTTACGAGCGCGGGAGCCTGTGGCACACGGCGGTCATCGGCCTTGGCGGCGACCACTTCACCAACGACATCGCGGTCGGCCTTCGCATGCCCGTTCCCGACGCCGAGAAGATCAAGCGCAAGTGCGGTTGCGCGTTGTCCGGCATGGTCGACGAGGACGAAACGATGGAAGTGGCGAGCGTCGGCGGACGCAAGCCGCGCGTGATGGCCCGCCGGATCCTCTCGGAGATCCTGCAACCCCGGGCCGAGGAGATCTTCCATCTCGTGTGGGACGAGATCAGACGCGCGGGGTACGAGAAAAGCCTCAATTCGGGCATCGCGCTGACCGGGGGCGGCTCCATTCTCGACGGCATGCCGGAGATCGCGGAGCAGATCTTCGACCTGCCCATCCGGCGCGGATGTCCGGCCGGCGTCGGGGGGCTCGCCGATCACGTGAACAGTCCGACCTTTGCCAGCGGTGTGGGGCTGGTGCTCTACGCGTACCGCAACTTCCTCGGCGAAGCGGTGCGGGTGCCGGTGGGCGCTGGCGCATTCGGCCGTGTCGCCGGGCGGCTGCGTGGTCTGTTCAAAGAATTCTTCTAACGATCACCCGCGACGCCGGGTATAAAGGAGCGACGAATGACCGAACTGCGCGACACCCCCAACGCCGACGACCACGGCGACGAGCGCCGGCTGCGGCTGCGCCTCGACGATGACCATAACGCGGCGGCCCGAATCAAGGTCATCGGGGTCGGAGGGGGCGGGAGCAACGCGGTCAACCGGATGGTCGATGCCGGCCTCGAAGGCGTCGAGTTCATCGTCGCCAACACCGATCTGCAGGCGCTCCGCAGCAACAAGGCGCCGATCAAGCTGCAGATCGGGAGCCGCCTGACCAAAGGGCTCGGCGCGGGCGCCGATCCGAGTGTCGGCCGCTCGGCCGCGCTCGAAGACACCGAACAGATCATCCAGGCCCTGGACGGCGCCGACATGGTCTTCGTGACGACGGGTCTCGGCGGCGGCACGGGCACAGGCGCCGCGCCCGTCATTGCCAGCCTGGCCAGCGAGCTCGGGGCCCTCACGATCGCGGTCGTCACCAAGCCGTTCAAGTTCGAAGGCAAGAAGCGGCAGCTCCAGGCCGAGCGGGGACTGGACGCGCTGCGTGACTGCGTCGACACGATCATCACGATCCCCAACGAGCGGCTCCTCACGATCATCGATCGGACGACGCCGCTCACCGAAGCGTTCGCGACGGCGGACGATGTGCTTCGGCAGGCGATTCAGGGGATTTCGGATCTGATTCTGGTGCCGGGGCTGATCAACCTCGACTTCGCGGACGTGAAGACGATCATGGCGGGCATGGGGCGGGCGATGATGGGGACCGGCATCGCGGACGGACAGGATCGGGCGGTCGAGGCGGCGCGACGCGCGATTTCGAGTCCGCTGCTCGAAGGCGCGTCGGTGAACGGGGCGCGCGGCGTCATCATCAACGTGACCGGCGGCCCCGACCTGTCGCTCGTCGAGGTCAGCGAGGCCTCGTCCATCGTGCAGGAGGCCGCGGATGAAGAGGCGAACATCATCTTCGGCGCCGTGGTCGATCCGGCGTTGAAGGGGAAGGTCAAAATTACGGTCATTGCCACCGGCTTCGGTCCACAGGCGGCCGACACCCGCGTGGGATCCGCCGCTCAAACGCCGATCGACATGACCCAGTACGGAGACCCGGTGCGCATTCGTCCCGTGGCCGCGCCAGCCGCGCCGCCGGCGGCTGCGGAACGGCTGACCTTGCGGCGCCTGTCGTCGGGACGCAGGCCCGTCGTCGAGATTCCGCTGAAGGCTTCTGCCCATTCAGGAGAGCCAGGATCGACACTGCCGCTCCCGAACTTCACGGACGCTCACCGGTCGGCGGAACCGGGCGACGAAGAGCTGAACAGCGCGTTCGACGTCCCGGCATTCCTGCGGCGGCAGGAAGGCTGACGTCCGTCCTTTCGTGTTCGACCGGCCGCGCACGCCGGCAGGCGTTGGGCCAGCTCAGGCAGTCGATCCGCGACCCCGGTGGTAAAGTAGATAGATCCACGGCACCCGGGAACGCCGACGTCTGAGCAGCAACGGCCGGACAGCCTTGGCGTAATTTTTTCCAATCATGACGTCCTGGGCACAACGGGAACGCGCACTCGAAATCCTGTCGAAAGAAATCGGCTACGTCCGCAAGCCGCACGGCGGGCGTGTGCGCATCGCCCTCGCGTTCCCGAACACGTACTGGGTCGCGATGTCGAACCTCGGCTTCCAGACGGTGTACCGTCTGCTGAACGCGCACGACAATATCGTGTGCGAACGCGTCTTCCTGCCCCCCAAGCAGGAGCTTGCGGAAGCGCTCGCCTCGAAGACGCCGCTCGTTACGCTCGAATCACAAACGCCGGTGGCGGACTTCGACGTGTTCGCGTTTTCGGTCTCCTTCGAATGGGACTACGTGAACGTCCTCACGCTGCTGCGCCTGGCCGGGATTCCGGGGCGTGCGGCCGAGCGCGACACACGCCACCCACTGATCGTCGTCGGCGGCGCGGTGACGTTCGTCAATCCCGAGCCGCTGGCGCCGTTTGCGGACGTGATCGCGGCCGGCGAGGGCGAGGCGCTCATTCCCGCGTTCGATCGCGCGCTGTCGGCGGCGACCAGTCGCGACGATCTCTTGCGCCTCCTGGCGACCGAGCGCGGCTTTTACATTCCGCGGTTTTACGAGCCTCAGTACGCGCCCGACGGCACATTGGCCGGTTACGCGACGGTTCCCGGCGTGGACGCTCCGGTACCGGTTCGAAAAGCGGCGCTGAAAACCACGGAAGCCGTCGATCCGCCGGCGACGAGCATCTTCACGCCCGACACCGAATTCGGGTCGCGACTCCTGATCGAGGTCGTCCGAGGCTGTGCCAACCTCTGCCGCTTTTGCTGGGCGGGCTACAACTACCTGCCGGTTCGCGCGTTCCCGACCGAGCGCATCCTCGATATTGCTGCGGCCGCGCGGCCCCACGCGGCGCGCGTCGGGTTGGTATCCATCGCGCTCTGCGATCACCCCGACATCGAACGGATTCTGGCGCGCCTCAAGGAGATGGGCTATTCGATTAGCCCGGCCTCGCTCCGCCTCGATGATCTCACCGAGCCGATCGTTCGCGTGCTGCGCGAGAGCGGCGAACGGACGATTACGATCGCACCCGAAACCGGCTCCGATCGCCTGCGCCGGGTGATCAACAAAACAGTCACGAACGACGAGATCCTCGATCGCGCGGAGCTGATCTTCGCCAGCGGCATCGAGAACCTGAAGCTGTACTACATGATCGGCCTCCCGACCGAAACCGACGAAGACCTTGTCGCGATTCGCGATCTGACGATTCAACTGCGCGAGTGCATGCTGAAGCACGCGCGCGGACGTGGCCAGATCGGCCGAATCATCGGCAGCGTGAACCCGCTGGTGCCCAAGCCGGGGACGGCCTACCAGTGGCTGCCCATGGAAGATCCGGCTGTCGTCGACCACAAGATCAAACGGCTGCGCAGCCTGACCGCCGGCCTCGACAACGTGTACTTCAACATCAAGTCGGAACGGCACTCCTACTATCAAGCGCTGCTCTCCCTCGGCGATCGCCGGGTGGCGCCCGTGATCGAAGCGGCCGGGCGCAACGGCCAGCAATGGCGGGCCGCGGTCGCCGAAGCCGGCATCGACGCGGACTTTTACATCTTCCGCGACCGCTCGCACGACGCCGTGCTTCCCTGGGACATCATCGACGGCGGCATGAAGGCGTCCTTTTTCCAGGCGGAGTTCGCCAAGGGCCTGCGCGAGGAATGGACGCTCCCACCGAAGAGGCAGCAGGAAAACGCACGCTTGCTGCCGGTCATCTCGTAGTCCGGTTAAAGCCGGACGTCACGACGCTACGTCGCGATGGCGGCGCGTTCCTCGTACTCCTGATACGCCTGCAGAATGAGTTCGCGCACGAGGTTCTGCGCCGTGGTGTCGACAATCGGCCGGAGCAGCGCGAAGCTGCGTCGGTCGCCGTTGACCGTGTACGAGCGAGCAGGGAACGTGACGTTGTAGCCGCCCGCGCCGCCGCGCCGTTCCCAGATGGCGAAGCCGATAAGCTTGAGGCCCTCGAGCGGCCCTTCCGTGAAATGCAATTCGGCTTCAGCGACTTTTCCCGGAGGGTTGCCCTTGTCGTTCGGCGTAATCTTGACAGTCATAGCGGTCTCCTTCCCAATGACGGGTGCAACGGGTCGAATCATCATCAAGACGGATGCCGGCTCAGACGTGCGGACGCGTGGCTGTAACCCGCAGTAGGGAATGGCGTTTGGCGCGGAAGGATTGAATGGCCCGATCGGGAGGGATGCAGGCGCCGACGGAAACGCCAACCGGCGTTGCGCGAGGGCGGCGATTGCTCAAGGTCCCAGAATCAGGACCTGGGCGATCGCCAGATCGTCGGAATGGGTAATGGTCAGCAGCGACGAGCGGCCACCAATTGCGCTAAGCCGGTGCCCGGCACCGCCATGAAAGTGCAGTTGCGGCGGACCAGCGTGACGGACGACCTCGATGTCGCGCCACAGCACGCCCTGCGAATGACCGGTCCCCAACGCTTTCATCGCCGCTTCTTTCGCGGCGAAGCGGGCGGCGAAATGAATCGCCGCAACGCGTCGCCTGCTGCAGTACGCGATCTCGCCGGGCGTGAAGATCCGCTGCAGAAAACGGTCGCCGTATCGGGAGATCGTCGCCTCGATGCGGTCGATGTCGGTCGCGTCGAGTCCGAGCCCGATGATGTGTGGCACAACCCATCCAGTATTCTTGCTTTGTGCCTGTGTGTCTATGAGTGACGCGTTCGAGTGGAGACAGGCGGTCGCCGGTGCGGCGCTCGTGTGCCGGCCGCTCGAACAAGTCGCCCGCCACGTCTTCACCACTCGGGAGTGGCCGCTCGGTTCCGCGTCTGCCGCCGGCGACCTCTCGAGCTGGAACGATGTCGCCCGGGCGATGGACGTCGAGTCGGACGGATTGCTCCGCGTGCATCAGGTTCATGGCGCCAGCGTCGTCATCCAGCGCGCGGGACAGCCGATGGTCGCGCACGCGGACGCCGACATTCTCGCGAGCGATGATCCCACGGTCGCGCTCAGCATCCAGACAGCGGACTGTGTGCCGCTGCTCGTGGCCGATTCGCGCACCGGCGCGGTCGCGGCCGCTCACGCCGGGTGGCGAGGCCTGGCCGAGCGCGTCCCGCTGGCGACGGTCGAGGCGATGGGGCGTGCGTTTGGCAGTCAGCCGCCGAACCTCGTCGTCGCCATCGGGCCGGCGATCGGACCATGCTGCTACGAAGTCGGCCGCAACGTCCGGGATCGCTTTGCGGCAGAGGGATTCAGCGACTCGGAGCTGGCGCGGTGGTTGACCACCGAGGCCCGCTCCTCGGCGACGAATCCTTCGATGGACGGCATGCGCCACGGCGCGCGCGACGGCCGCTGGTTCTTCGACATGTGGACGGCCGCGCGGGATCAGCTTCGATCGGCGGGCGTGCGGGAGGATCGGATCTTCCTCGCGGAGCTGTGTACGGCCAGCCACGCTGCCGCGTTCTGCTCGTATCGGCGAGAGGGGTCGGCGGCAGGACGGATGGCTGCTGCGATTCGCACGCGTAACCGATACCCGCCTTGAGCTTATTGAGCCAAGGCGAAGCGACTGTGAAGCGTTACCCCTCGGTTTCGCCGTCCGCCCTTTGCCCGACCTCATCCATCGCCGTGTTGGCGAGCCGATCGGCGTGCGCGTTGAGCGATCGGCCGACGTGCTGGAACGTGACGCGACCGATGTCGTGCGCGAGCACGCGAGCCTTGGCGTACAGCGGCTGAAGGCCGGCGTGCTTCACTTTGTAGTTCCCCAGCATCTGCTGGACGAGCAAGAGCGAATCCGAGCGGATGTGAACCGCGCGGTGCCCATGGGCGCGAGCCCACTCGAGTGCCGCGAGGAGCGCCCTATACTCAGCGACGTTGTTGGTCGCCACGCCAATCGATTCGCCGAATTCCTCGACGAGCGTGCCGTCGGTCCGCTCGATACGGACGCCGTAGCCTGCGGGGCCGGGGTTGCCGCGAGCGCCCCCGTCGATATACGCGACAATTCGGGATTCAGGGGTCACGATGACCGGGTTCAGGGTTCTGAACCGTTACTGCGCGGGTTGACTGACGTCGTTGGGCGTGGCCGCGTTGGCCGACGGAGCCTGCACGAAGTAGAGGATGCGGTTGCAGCTGTCGCACTGAATGATGCCGTCGTTGCGACGCACGGTGTTGAACACCTGGGGGCGCAGGCGGACGTGGCAGATCGTGCAGATGCCGTCGCGTGCCTCGGCGACGGCGATGCCGTTGCGTTTGCGCGCGACCGACTCGAACGTGGCGAGGATCTGCCGGTCGAGCGCCGCCACGAGCTTGGCGCGTTCGGCTTCCATCCGTTCGAGTGAGGTCTGCAGCTCACCGTGCTCCGCGGTCATCGTGCGGCGATCCGCATCCACCGCCTTCTGCTCGGCCGCCAGATCCGCCTCCGCGCGCTTGACCGCCGACGCGATATCGTCGGCTTCGAGCATCCGTTCGAGGACCTTGTCCTCGATGGTCTTGACCTCGCCCTGTGCGAACGCCATCTCCTTCTGCACCGCCTGATACTCGACGTTTGTCTTCACGGCCATCAACTGGTCGCGGAACTTCGATAGGCGTCCCTGGTGCAGGGCGACGTCTTTCTCGAGCGCGCGCCGCGCGCTGTGATTCTCGGCGAGCTGGGCTTTGGTGGCGGCGACGCGGACGCGTACGGCTTCAAGTCGTGCTTCGAGCGCCTTCTCGCGCTCAGGTTGGTCGGCGAGCCGGCGCCGGGCAGCGTCTGCCGTCGTGTCCAGTTGCTGCAGCGCGATCACGCGTTCCAGGTCCGGATGCATTCGGTGGGCATCATTCTATATCGCCGTGACAAAAAAGGCCCCGCTGTCGCGGAGCCTTGAATCGTCCCATGGCTTGCCAACCGAAGCTCGCACAGCGGGCCCGCCTTCGCCGCGTCGCGGCTTCGGCGCGCAACCTTCGCCCGATCCGCGAGCGAAGGTTGGTGGGCCCACCAGGACTCGAACCTGGAACAAGCCGGTTATGAGCCGGCGGCTCTAACCGTTGAGCTATGGGCCCAAGGGAAGTGTAATTGTTATGTCGTCCTTCCTTCAAGGAATGCTCGAAGTTTTCGAGACCTTGACGGATGACGCAGCTTGCGCAGCGCCTTGGCTTCGATCTGGCGGATTCGCTCGCGGGTGACGGCGAAACTCTGGCCGACCTCCTCGAGCGTGTGCTCGCTGCCGTCCCCGACGCCGAAGCGCATCTTGATCACCCGCTCTTCGCGCGGCGTGAGCGTCTTGAGCACCGACTCGGTCTGCTCCTTGAGATTCAGGTTGATGACAGCCTCGGCCCACTACAACACCAGCCGGTCCTCGATGAAAACGCCCAGATGCGAATCCACTTCCTCGCCGATCGGCGTCTCGAGCGAGATCGGCTCCTGCGCGATCTTGAGCACTTT
>JBGPKK010000112.1:0-14907 GCA_041485905.1 Vicinamibacteria bacterium | reverse complement strand
CCAGACCCTCGAGCGCCGACCACACGCGCGGTGCCGGCGCTGTGACGACTGAATCCAGACGACGCCTTGGAGCTGGCGTGAGCGCCGCGGTAGTGCAGCGTCTCGACCTCGATGTCGAGCGTGCGGAGGTGCCCGTCGCGGTCCTCGTACTCGATGCGGGCGTCCGGGAACTGGACGTGGCCGTCGTTGTCCGGGAGCTCGTGCTCGACGGCCCAACGATGGATCTCTTCGGGCGTTCGATCGGGCCGTCCGTCGCTTTCTGACTTGCCACGATTGCGCTCCTGCAGGAACTGCTGGTACTCGCGCTTCAGCTCGTGGTCGAGGATGACGCGATGGATGAAGGCGCCCTCTTCGCGCAGCCGACCAGCGTCCTTGAGGTAGGCGCGATACACCTGCGCGTCGTGCGTCAGCTCGCGCGGCCGGTGGACAGCGAATCGGGTGTGCCGCGCACTCCGGATGCCGACATGGAACGCCTGCCGGCCTTTCGGCTCCTGAGGTCTGCTGCGCTCGTCGTCAACGTCGCGCCGATGATCGAACTCCCGCTCCACGGCCGCCCACTTCAGTTCTTCGCGGTGCACGCTCGACCAGCGGTTGCGCTCGAGGACGTCTTGGCCCCGCTCCGTGAGCACCACCAGCGCGCGGTCGTTGCCGGTGGCAGGGATGGTCTCGACGAGCCCAGAGTCTCTGAGGTGCCTTAGATCCCCCCGGTGCGGGTCCAGCGGACGGTCTTGGCCGTCGCGGAGATCGCCGGCTGGCACGACGCGGAAGGCGCCGACGGTGGCGAGGGTGCGAACCTCCGAGCCGCGCAACCTCACGTCGCTGTCTCGCGCCCAGACACGCTCGCGTTCCGGGCCGCGCGGCAGCTCGAGGTCGCGAGTGAACACATCGCGCGCATCGAGCGACTCGCGCTCACGCAGATTGGACAGCCCTCCGCGGCTGCCCTGGCTCAGCTCGCGACCGTAGTCGTCGCGGTTGCGTGGGTCATCACTCCAACGAGGATCGAAGTCCATAGATACCTCCGATTGGAAAAGCTCGTCTGAGAGCGCGCAGAGAATGGCTGCGGCCTGGCGCCGCCGATCGTTGCCAAAATGTCTCCAAAACTCCGGTAGAATACGGAGGACTGGCGGGGACTCTCGCGGACTACAAGAAGCTGGTAAGTAGTTGGAACTCAAACTCTTATCATCAGAAGTCGCGCGCCATCAACCACTTAGAAAGACGCGTTTTTAGAATTCGAATCCGTGCCTCACCGCCAGCTTCGTAGAGCCCGTCTCATAAACGGCGCAGCCACGAAACCACGAAATCACGAAAAAGAAAAAAGGCACGGCTGCGTTTCGTGTTTTCGTGTTTTCGTGGCAGATGAGACTAGCAGGCGCGCAACGGGTCAGTTATTCGTTCACGGCGTGCAGCCTGCCCACCCGCGGATTGGTTCGGTAGTGCCCCTCGAGGTGGTCGAGGCCGTCGGCCGTGATCATCAGCACCGAATTGTCCGACCGCTGCACGAGCTTCTTTTGAAGCAGATACCAGATCGTGAACTCGAGGTGCTCGCGCGGCCGACCGGTCATCTTTTCCAGATCGGTACCGAAGATCCCCGGTTCGTGCGGCTGGATCCTCCGCCTCGTATAGAGCACTTCCAGCACGGTCAGGCGGAGGTTCTGCTCGATTTCGAAGTCGTTCTCGGACTCCACACCTCGAGCGACGAGACGCCAGCGCTCCTGCTGCTGCCCGGCATGCCCGAGGTCGTAGCGCGCGCGCGCCTCGGGATCGCTGAGAATGCGGTGTGCGTCGGCCAGGAGGCGAAATCGGATCGCATTGCCGGTCTCCTTGTTGTCCGGATGAAATCGCTGTGCCAGAAGCCGGTAGACACGATGAATCGTCTCGGGCTCGGCGTTCGTGCTGATCTGAAGCACCTCGTAGTAGTCGACCGGCGGGTCTTGAGCCATGCCGTTGCTCTTGCAACGCTTGGACCTGGCCCTATCCGTTGACCTGGGCACGAAACCGTCATCCGATCGCACAAAAGTGAACCCGGACTGACAAAGTTGATCGTGAAGGTCTGTCGCAGAGGGCGAGCGCGCGTCCGAGACGAAGACCGTAGGTTGAGTCCCGCGGACAGCCCGCTGATGCCGGCTATCGTCCCTCAAGGGCACGCTCTCGGGCACGGTCCGGATGGAAACGCCCGTCCTCTACTTTTACGCTCCGCGTGAAACGAGGGTGAACGTCGACGTGTGCTTCCGGCAGGGCCTCATCACCGAATGGTATCCACGGGCTGTGGTATCGCCCGACAGCTTCAACGACGGCGCCAGCCTGCGCGCGCCAGGCCTTTCGAGCACGATCGCCTGGACGGATGTCACGGTTTCTCCAGGCGCCTCCGCAGATTTTCCCGTTGAACGCGGTCCCAGTCATTACTACGCGGCCCGGCGTACCGACGCCGCGCCGCTGCAATCGACGTCGCAGAAAAATTTCTCTTCTATCGCGGTGTCGGCCGCTTCGAGCTGCCGATGGCCGCGACGATTTCCAGCGACGGGCGCTCGATCGAAGGCTGCCGTCGCTGCTGCCTGATCTCGAACAGATTCTTGTCGCCCAGGGCCTCTACGCGAAGGAGGCCAGGGCGATGATCGACACGTGGGCATGGAGCTGATCCCCGCCAGCACGCAGGCAGCGGTTGAAGCCGCCCTCGCCGCGATGACCTGGCCACGCTCCAAAAATACGGGCGCTTCCTGCAGCCGATCGCCGACCGCATCCTCACCAGGCGGACGGCAGTCGCGGATCGTCTGCGAATCGAGCGAACCCTTCAGGATTTCTTCCTCGTACCTGGCGCGCGCCGCCGCGTGCAAGTGACGGGCGGCCAGGCCTCGTTATTTCGCCGCAGCCTTCGGCTTCGGCGCGACCGCCTTCACGAGCTCCGCGAACGGACCGACGCCGCCGTGTCCGCCGACCATGGTGTCGACCCGCAGGTTCAACCTTTGAATCGATGCCAGCAGGTGCTCGGCGAGCGGACCGCCGCCGCCGGTGCCTGGGAAAAAGAGATCGCTCTGAAAGAGGACCCGTGTACGGGGCACATACGCCAGCACCATCGGGTCCACGTGCGGTGATCCGGTGATTGGATAGAGATCGAGGCTCTGAGCGCCGTCGCTGATCACCTTCTTCCCTTCATATACTTCAATCGATCCCGTCTTCTGCGGCGGCTGGGCGTTGCGCCGGATGTCGAGCTCGTCCTGGGGGTGCGTGTGGCGCGCATCGAGCAGCTCGCCGAGCGGCGCTTCGTGGCTTTTTTCAACAAGGATCGTCGCCCCGTTCGCGGCCATCGCGCGGACGCCGCCCGTGTGGTCGTAATGATGGTGCGTCACCACCGCGTATCGAATCGGCTTGCCCGGAAACTGTTCCGCCACCGCCCGCTCGAGCGAATGGGTTTGCGCCTCGGTGTACGGCGCTTCCACCACGGCAAGCCATGTCGGAAATTCAACAATCATGCTGTTGTGCGAGTACGCTTTCGCGAAATAAACGCCGTCGGCGACCTTCGTCAGCGTGAGCGGCGAGTATTCGCGGGCGGCGACGGCCTGATCGGCTTCCTTCGACGCGCTGTCCGGAATGGCGAACGCCTGCTGCGCCGCCGGATCGTTGATCATGATCGACGCGAACTGCACGTCTGAATAGTCCTTGCCGCCTTTGCGAATGGTGATGTGATGGGGAAGGGTGACGCCTTGACCGCGGCGTACTTGGCCATCTTTCCGTTGAACGTCTTGTCCTGGGCGGGCTGCGCGTCGGAAGCGGAGTCGGCCGCGGCCAGCACCACGCTGACGACGTTGCGGCGAAGGAGGAACTCGGGCGAGTTCTGCGTGCCCCAGCTGAAGAGACCTCCCGGTGATGTCGCCACGATCGGACGAGTGCCGACGATCTCGATGCCGACCGGCTGGTCGCCGCGCCTGGTCAGGATCTCGTGCCGGTGCTGCGTGAAGTCGCCGTTGGTCAGCTCGTAATCGAGCGACGCGCGGCCGCCGGTGATGTCGACGGTCTCGACGACCTTTTTCAACGTGCCGCCCGGCTCTGTATCGCCCACTTTCTTCAACTGACCGAGCCGCATGCGGGTTCCAGTGCCGTCGTTCATCGTGATGGTCTGGATGGCCTGAAGCTTCTCCTTACCTCCCATGGCCGTGACGGCGTCCTGCGCAAGGCTTCGCTCGGTGGGAGCCGTTGAACACGCATTCAGGCACAGGGCCGCGACTGCCAGCACCATTGATCGTGGTCGCATCGTCATTGACCCTCCTTGTGCTCGCGGACGACTGTGGGGGGCGGTGCGATACCGATCAGAGCCGCGCGTCGAGCGCCGCCTTCACGCGCTCTGGCGTGAACGGGACCTGCCGGATGCGCGCGCCGGTGGCGTCGAAGATCGCGTTGGCGATCGCGCCGGCGGTGACGGTCACCGCGGTCTCTCCCGCGCCCAGCGCTCTCGCGTCGGGCTGGTTGATGAGGACCGTCTCGATCGCCGGCACGTCGGCGCCGAGATACAGCGGCCGATACGTGCGCCAGTCCACGGACGTGATTTTCTGATCGTCCCACGTCACCTCTTCCAGCAGCGCCCGGCTCATTCCCTGCAGCGCGCCGCCTTCGAGCTGGTTCCTGAGACCGTCGGGATTGGAAATCGGACCACAGTCGTTCGCGATCACAAGTCGCTTCACCGCGACGCGTCCGGTGTCCTGATTGACCTCCACCGCGGCGACCATCGCGCAGTAGCCGTTGTCGCCCTCGTACAGCACACAGGACATGCCGCGGCCGGCGGCAACGCCGGTGCGCCGAATCGCGGGACGCGGCGAGGGGCGTGGGTCCCAGTTCGCCGCTTTGGCCGCCGCCTTCACGACTTCGACCAGCCGCGGATCGCTCAGGTGGCGCAGACGGTATGCGACAGGGTCTGCTTTCACTTGCGCGGCAATTTCGTCCACGAACGATTCGTGCGCGAACGTGTTCTGCAGCCGCTCAGGAGATCTGAGCGGTCCCGTGAAGAACATCGACTTCACGTTGTGCGTCAGCACGCGCTGGCTCGCGATGGTGCCGGTACCGCCGCAGCGGTCGCCCACGCAGCCGGTCACATAGGAGGGGACCGGGTTGCTGTTGTTCGCGTAGTTGGTCGGATCGGGCGCGGGCGATCGCGGCGTGAACGCCTGGGGCTCGAAGCCGGCCAGAAATCCCGACGCCACGTTTCCAGGACTATTCCCGCCGGGCCGGCCGCCCAGGGTCGGCGACCACGACTCGTGATCCCAGGCGACGATCGCGCCGTTGGCGTCGACGCCCGCGCGCTGGTCGATGACGAACGCGAGGCCGTAGTTCTCGCCCCACGCCATCTCGTCTTTCCGCGTGAGCTGCACGCGCACCGGCTTGCCGACTGCCTGCGACAGCAGCGCCGCATCGTACGACACCGTGTCGGCGCCGTTACATCCGTAGCAGCCAGAGCCCATTTTGAAGACGACGCGGACGTTTTCCGGCCGCAGACCGAGAATCATCGCCGTCGAATTTTTCAGCGGATGCACCGCCTGCGAAGCCGACCAGACAGTGGCCTTGTCGCCCTGCACATCGGCAACCGCGCACGAGCTGCCGATCGATCCGTGCATCTGGTACGGATACAGATAGGTGGCCTTCACCACTTTCGCGGCGCTCGCGAGCTTCGCTTCGACGTCCTTCGAGTTGACGACAAACGTATCGCGCGTCGGCTTTTGATTTCGCAGGCCGTCGTGAAACGCCGCCTGGCTCGGCAACCCGCTGCCCAGCGTCCAGTCGACCTTCAGCTTGCCGGCGGCTTGAATCGCCTGCCACGGCTTCTCTGCGACCACGCCGACGAAGTTCTTCTTCACGACCACTTTCACGACGCCGGGCAGACCTCGAACCGAGCTTTCGTCGACGCTCACGACCGTCGCGCCCACCGCTGGCGGCCGGACGACTCGACCGTGCAGCATGCCGGGGACGCGCACGTTGTGGACGAACTCGAACTGGCCCGTGACCATCGCCGGGAACTCGACCCGCGGCACGGGCGTGCCCAGCACCTTCCAGTCGCGCGGATGCTTTCGCTTCGCGTTCGGATTGAGGGCGATTGCGAACGTGCGGCCGCCCACGAGGTCGCCGTACGCGACTTTCTTCGAGGGATCCGACTTCACGCTGACGATGCCGTCGCTGACCGTGAGCTGGTCGGCGGATGCGCCAAGGCGTGTTGACGCGCGCTGAAGAAGCGCTTCGCGTGCCGTCGCGCCCGCAAGCGCGAGGTTGCCCTGATTGAAGTTCGTGGGATGCGACTGTGCGCCGGACGTTGTGCCCTGATCAGGCGTGAGCGCCGTGTCGCACTGGATCAGCGTGACGCGATCGAACGGGACGGCGAGCTCTTCGGCGATCAGCTGCATTTGCGCTGTGTAGAGCCCGTGGCCCAACTCACACTTGCCGGTGTACGCCGTGACGCGGCCGTCGGCCGCGATGGCAAGCCACGAATCGAGCTGATTGCTGCCCGCGCCGTCGAGCCGCTGAGCCAACGCCGCCACGTCGAGGCCGCTGAACGCCACAAAGAGCGCGCCCGAGCCTTTGATGAAGTTGCGGCGGGATATCATGGCTGCGCGCGCGTCGGGGGTCATCTTCTGTAGCGCAGGGCTTAAGCCCTGCGCTACAAACGTCAGGGATTTCATGCGGTCACCCCTTTCGCGTACCGCTTGATGGCGCGAATCATCCGCACGTGAGCGGCGCATCGGCACAACACGCCGGACATGGCCTGCCGGATGTCTGCGTCGGGCGCTTTCGGATTGCGGTCGAGGAAGGCCTTGGCCGTCATGATGACGCCGTTGATGCAAAACCCGCATTGCATCGCCTGCTCGTCGATGAACGCTTTCTGGATCGGATGCGGTTTCTCGACCGTTCCCAACCCTTCAATCGTCGTGATGTCGGATCCCGCCACCGTGCTGACTGGCGTGATGCACGAGCGGACCGCCAGGCCTTTGACGATCACCGTGCAGGCTCCGCACTGGCCGAGTCCGCAGCCGAACTTCGGCCCACGCAACTCCAGGTCGTCGCTGAGGACGTAGAGCAGCGGGGTCGCCGGATCCACGTCCACCGTGTGCGTGCGGCCGTTCACCTTGAGATTCATGGAATGTATTGTAAACATCTACCGGTCGTCTTTACACATCAGTGACGCGGGCGTAACATCCGCGAGTCCTCCTCCAAATGGTGATATTGCTGGCGGTCCTCCTCTTGTCCGCGGGTCCCTCGATGCCTCAGGACGGCATCAGAAACCCGCGGCAGGGCGATCCTGAGGCGATTCGCACCGGCACCTCCCTGTTCCAGGCGCGCTGCGCCGAATGCCACGGCGGAGACGCGAAAGGGCTCGTCGGTCCCGACCTGACGATCCTGTGGACGTCGCCGGCCAGCGATGAGCGGGTCTTTCGAGCCATCCGGTCCGGCGTCCCCGGCAGCGTCATGCCGCCGAGCTCCGCGCCGGACGATGAGCTGTGGGCGATGGCCGCGTATCTGCGGAGCATCAGCACAACGGCCGCGGTCGAGGGCGCGAGGGGCAACGTCAATCGCGGCGAGCAACTGTTCTGGTCCACCTGCGGCGGCTGTCATCGCGTGAACGGCCGCGGCGGCCAGCTTGGCCCCGATCTGTCGCGGGTTGCCGAGAGCCAGTCGCGCGACGTGCTCTCGCGCGCGATTCGCAAAGCGAGCGACTCGATCGCCGCCGGCTATCAGGCGGTAACGCTCGTCACGCGCGACGGGAAGCAGATCCACGGCGTGCGAAAGAGCGAAGACGTTTTCTCGATTCAGATCATGGACACGCGCGAGCGTCTGCAGGGATATTTAAAAAGCAGCCTGCGCGAAGTCATCAGCGACAAACGCTCGCTCATGCCTGATTTCGGTGCCGATCGGTTGATCGACAGCGATCTCGGCGATCTGCTCGCGTTCCTGGGCACGCTGCGTGCGGCGGGCTCCGGCCCCGGCCGCTGAAGGATTTATGCGCATACCGCTTCGTCCGCTCATCGGAACCGTCGTCTCTCTCGCCGCCATCGGTTCGGCGCTCGTTGTCGCTCACGGCGCCCAGGACGTGGGGTCGCCGTCGATCGCCTACCAGGATCTGCTCGGTGGATTGACGAACCCGTCGCGCTGGTTGATGTATTCGGGCGAGTACAACGGTCAGCGCCACAGCCCGCTCAAACAGATCACGCCGCAGAACGCGCACCGCCTGGTCGCGCAGTGGACGTTCCAGACCGAAACCATGGCGCGCGGCAGGGGATTCGAGTCAACGGCTCTCGTGCTGGACGGGATCCTCTACGTGACGGGCCCGAACAACTACGCGTGGGCGCTCGACGCGCGCACCGGCCGGATGTTCTGGCGCTACCGCCGCGACCTGCCGGCCAATCTCACCTACGGCGCCTCAGCGCCGGTGAACCGCGGCTTCGGCGTGCTCGGCGACAAGCTGTTCATGGTCACCCTCGATGCGCATCTTCTCGCGCTCGACATCAAAACCGGGAACGTCGTCTGGGACGTCGTGCTCGGCGACTACCAGATCGGCTACGCCGCGACGATGGCGCCGCTCGTGATCAAGGACAAGGTGATCGTCGGCATTTCGGGCAGCGATTATCCGACGCGCGGGTTTCTCGATGCGTACGATCCGAAAAACGGTCAGCGAATCTGGAGGTTCTACACTGTTCCGGCGCCCGGTGAGCCAGGCAGTGAAACATGGCCGGCATCCGCCGAGGTGCTCGCGCGCGGCGGAGGCGGAACCTGGGTGACCGGCACGTACGATCCCGAGCTGAACACGCTGTACTGGGGCACGGGAAATCCCAACCCTGATTACTACGGAGAGGATCGAAAGGGCGAAAATCTCTACACGGCCTCGCTGATAGCGGTCGACGCGGACACCGGCAAGCTGAAGTGGTATTACCAGTTCACGCCGCACGACACGCACGACTGGGACTCGAACCACGTGCCCGTGCTGGCCGATCTCACGATCGGTGGTCGGCCGCGAAAGGTCGTGATGGTGGCCAACCGGAACGGGTTCTTCTACGCGCTGGACCGTACGACCGGGAAGTTGATCTTCGGCAAGCCGTTCACCGACACGACCTGGGCCAGAGATCTCGGGTCTGACGGCCATCCGATCGTGCTCAACGACGGAAGCAAGGGGTGCATCCCCGATCAGTGGGGAGGCACGAACTTCATGCCCCCGTCCTTCGATCCCGCGCTCCGCCTGTTTTTCGTCACCGCGCGCGAGACCTGCGCAACCTACGTGCCGCAAAAACAGGAAATTGTGCCAGGCCGATCCTCCGTGAGCGGCGTGGTGCGGCGCGACGTGGAGAAGGCCTACGGCGCGCTGCGCGCTATCGACGCAACGACAGGCGAGCGGCGGTGGGAATTCAAGTACCCGTCACCAACGTTCGCCGGGGTTTTGTCGACGGCCGGGGGTGTGGTCTTTGCCGGCGACAACGAGGGCAACTTCATGGCGTTCGACTCGCGCACCGGGAAGAACCTGTGGCACTACCCGACGGGATACTCCATCTGGGGCGGCGCGGCGATGACGTACATGCTGGATGGCCGGCAGTTTGTGCTCATTCCGTCGGGGGGTAACCTGACCGCCTTCGCGCTGCCGGAGAAGTGAGGTCCGGCTTTAGGCGGACCCGTGGAGTTAACGGCTATGATTGCCCAGCTCTCGGTCACCGGGAGCGTTGTGGAGGCGCATCAGATGGACAGAAGACTCCGTTTTTCGACGATGGCGGCGTGCGTTCTGGCTCTCGCGCTCGTGGCGCTGCCCTACGCCGCGGAGATGTTCCCGACGGCGAAGCCGGAAGAGGTCGGCCTTTCGTCGGAACGGCTCGCGCACATCAACGAGATGATGAAGCGGCACGTCGCGGCCGGAGACATCGCTGGCGGTGTGACGCTGGTCGCCAGGAAGGGCCGCATTGCGCACCTGGAAGCGCACGGCGTGATGGATCTGGAATCGAAGAAGCCGATGACGAAGGATGCCGTCTTCCGCATCGCATCGATGACGAAGCCGGTGACGGGCGTCGCCATCATGATGATGATGGAGGAAGGGAAACTGCGGATCACCGATCCGGTCTCGAAATTCATTCCAGAATTCAAAGACATGAAAGTGGCGGTGGCGCAGCCGGCCCAGGGGCCGCCGGCACCGCCGGTCGTCGGCCAGGGTCCGGTCGCGCCGCGCTTCTACACGGTCCCCGCCGAGCGGCAGATCACGATTCGCGACCTGCTGACCCACACCTCCGGGCTGGCCAGTGGGCCGATGGGGACGAGCGACGTGAGAAAAATCGCCCGAAAGCCGACCGAGACGCTGGCTGATTACATTCCTCGGCTCGCGCAGACGGCGCTCGAGTTCCAGCCGGGTTCGCGCTGGATGTACAGCGCGCAGGCGGGAATGGACACGCTCGGGCGCATCGTGGAGATCGTCTCCGGACAGCCCTTCGACCAGTTCCTGCGCCAGCGCGTGTTCGATCCGCTCGGGATGAGGGACATCTCGTTCTATCCAACCGAGACGCTCGAGCCGCGCATGCCGACCGTCTACCAGACAGCCGCCAAGGGCCTTCAGAAAAACGCGAACCCGAACTCGATGTCGAGCAAGGTCTACTTCATGGGTTCGGGAGGACTGATCACGACCGCGGAAGAGTACCTGAAGCTCGGTCAGATGCTGCTCAACGGCGGCGAGCTGAATGGCAAGCGCATTCTGGGCCCGAGGACGGTCGAGTACATGACCGCGGTGCACGCGCCGGACACTTTGCCGGGACGTCCCGTGGGCGAGGCGTTCGGGCTGAGCGTTCGCGTCGTCAATCACGCTGTGGCCGGTGGCATGCGCATTTCTGATGGCAGCTTCGGCTGGGGCGGCGTCTACGGCACGTACTTCTGGGTCGATCCCAGGGAAGAGATCGTCGCCGTGATGATGACGCAGACGTCGGTCGCCGCAATGCGCGCGGAGTTCGAGAACGCCGTGATGTCGGCGATCGTGAAGTAGCCGGAGCGTCGAGCCATGCGGATGCCGACTCGCCGCGAATTTCTCCACACGACCGTCCTCGCCGCCGCGACGACGCGCATCGCGCTGGCGGCCGCGAAATACGATCTGCTCGTCAAGGACGGGAGGGTCGTCGATCCCGGTCAGCGTATCGACCGTGTCGCAGACGTCGCGATTCGAAACGGCCGCATCGCGGAGATCCGGCCGAACATCTCCGCAGGCGACGCGGCGGAGGTGCTCGACGCGCGCGGGAAGATCGTCACGCCCGGCCTCATCGACATCCATATTCACGCGACCGAGCGGATTCCCACGTTCTGTCTGTCAACCGGCGTCACGACGGCGGTCGACGCCGGGAGCAAGGGCGCGGACAACATCGCTGACGTGCTGGCGGTGGCGCGGAGCGCGCCGAACCGGGTTCGCGTGCTCGTCAATCTGTCGCGACGAGGAAACGGCAGTCCGGACGAGCTGTTGAATCTGGCCAACGCCGACGTGGCAGCCGCGCGCGGCGCGATTGAACAGCACCGCGACCTGATCATCGGCGTCAAGGCGCGGCTCTCGCGGACCGTCGCCGGCCCAAACGATCTCGAGGCGGTCAGGCGGGCGAAAGAGGTCACGGGATCGTTCAAGCTGCCGCTGATGATCCACGTCGGCGACACGGTGTCGCCGCTGACCTCCATCCTCGCCTTGCTCCGGCCAGGCGACATCGTCACGCACCTCTACACGCCGATCAACGGCATCCTGGACGCGAACGGGCGCGTGCTGCCGCAGGTCCGGGAGGCGCGCCGCCGCGGCGTCCTGTTCGACTTCGGCAACGGCCGGACCGAGCACTTCAACTGGGACGTCGTGGAGAAGGCGCTTCAGCAGGACTTCCTGCCCGACACGATCTCGTCGGACATGACCGAGGCCGGTCGGACCGAAGGGGTGCTCGACTTCCCGAACGTCCTCTCGAAGTTCCTGATGCTGGGGATGAGTCTCGATCAGGTGATTGCGCGCGCGACGGTCAACGCCGCCCACGCGATTGCAGGCTTCAAGGATCTCGGGACGTTGAGAACGGGCGCCATCGCGGATGTCGCCGTGTTGGACATGAAGGACGGCGACTTCGAGTTCGTGGACAACTACAAAGGAACGCGGCGCGGCCGCCGCAGGCTGGTGGCGCAGGCGGTCATCGCGAACGGGAAGCGGGTGGGTGGATGAAATCGATGACGACTGGACGCATCGCGCGGATCGCTGCGGCGGTCGCAGTAGCCGGCATCTTTTTTCTGGGTGCGCGGAACGCGGCAACGCAGTCGCCCCCGGACATTCACGTCCTGGCGTCCAACGGCGTGAAAGCGGTGATAGAGGCGCTCCAGCCGCAGGCCGAGGGGGAAGTCGGGCACCTGCTGACGATCCGGTTCAATTCGTCGTCCGCTCTCAAAGAGAGTATCGATGCGGGCGAGCCGTTCGACGTCGCGATCGTGACAACGGAGATGATGGACCAACTGATCAAGGAACGGAGGGTCGTGGCCGGTACGAACGCCGCGATCGCTCGCTCCGGCATCGGCGTCGGCATTCGCGCGGGGGCGCCAAAGCCCGATATTCGGACAGCGGACGCCCTCAAGGGCGCGTTGCTGAAAGCGAAGGCGATCAGCTACGCCTCCGATGGCGCGAGCCGGCCACACATCGTCACGATGCTCGACCGTCTCGGGATCGCTGAGGCCGTCAAATCCAAGACGCTGCTCGAGCAGGGATCCGTTCGCTCGGCTGGGAGAGTGGCAGCCGGCGATGCGGACTTCGTCATCACGCTGATCAGCGAGATCCTGCCCATCCCTGGCATCGAGCTTCTCGGCCCGCTGCCCGCCGAGTTCCAGAGCTACGTGACCCTCGCGGCTGGAGTTGGCACGAAGGCGAAAAACGCGGACGCCGCCAAGGCGCTGGTCGCGTATCTCTCCGGGCCCACCACCACGCCGACGCTCAAAGCGAAGGGAATGGAGAAGCCGGCGAAGCCCGGCGTTGCTGCGATCCCTCGCCTGTCCGACGGTAAACCCGACCTCAACGGTGTCTGGGAGCGCCCCTACGTGCCAGACATGACCAGGACAATCCGAAACCAGGAAGGGCCCGCTGAGCTTCCGTACACGCCGGCCGGCGCCGAGAGGTTCAAGAACTACGACGCGTCGAAGTTCGACTACACGGGCCACTGTTTGCCGCAGGGCATGACGCGTTCGATGAACTCACCGTTCCCGATCGAATTCATCCAGACGCCGAAGCGCGTCGCCATCCTCTTCGAAGCCTGGAACGTGTTTCACGTCATCCCGACCGATGGCAGAGGGTTTCCCAAGAACATCGAGCCCACTTGGATCGGAACCTCCGTCGGCCATTGGGAAGGCGATACGCTCGTTGTCGAGACGCAAGGGTTCAACGGGAAGACGAACCTCGACAGCGTCGGCCATCAGCACAGCGGCCAGCTGCGCCTTACTCAGCGCTTCACACGGACCGATGAACAGCACATCGCCTATGAGGTCGTCATCGACGATCCGGTCATCTACACGAAGTCCTGGAAGAACACGCGCACCTTCACCCTCCGACCCGACTGGGAGCTCATGGAATACTCGTGCATGGAGAACAACAAGGACCTGCTCGAGGGCCATATCAAGTAGGCCCTTCACAACACAGGAGGATACGATGAGGCGCAAAGCTGGCTCGATCCGGTCGCTCGGCGGCTGTCTTTCCTCGGCAATCCTGCTTGTCGCGATGGCGGTGAGCCTCTCGGGGCAGACCGCCGGCAAGCCGAAGAAGTTTCTGACCGGCCCGCTGGTGATCGAGGACCAGGGCAGCTTCTTCATCGGCGGAGTACCGAAGGTGACGGACTACGCGACGCCGCCGCCACCCGGCGCCAACGCCGCGGCGCCCACGCCCCAGCAAATCACCATCGGTCAGATGTACGTGCAGTTTCAGATTCCGGAGAAGAAAAACGGTACCGGCTGGCCGGTCATCATGGTGCACGGGTCGAGTCATACGGCTGCGTGTCTCGAATCGACGCCGGACGGTCGTGAAGGCTGGTTTCCGTACTTCGTGCGCAAAGGTGTCTCCACCTACATCGTTGACCAGTCGGGGCGCGGCCGCTCGGGCTTCGACGAGTCAGTCATTCATGAAGGAGAAGCCAGGGTCCTCGCCAACGACATCAAAGGCGGAACGGACCTGATTCCGGGCATGGGGAGGATTACCGACAACGGTGCGTGGACGGCGTGGTTCGGACACCTCATGCCGGCCAACTCCACCATCCTCACTGGCACGCTCATTCGCCATGGGGATCCGGGCGATCCCAATCCCAACCCCGACGCCTACCGCCACGTCACGCCGCTGTTTCCAACCGAAACCGTGGACCCGAACATCGTGGCGCGTGTGGGAGCGATTGGACCGAAGCCCGCAGGATCCGGCGAGCACTACGCCTTGGAGTACTACAAGCAGCTGGTTCCCAACGCCGAGGCCACACTTCCGGGATCGACCTGCGCCACCTGCGATCCGGCCGCGCTGTCGCCCTCAAACACCTGGACACCGCAGAATCTGGCGTCGCTCGTAGAAAGGCTCGGCGGAGCCATCGTCGCGACGCATTCGCAGTCGGGGATCATGGGTCATCACATGACCCGCATCTTGAAGGAACGGGGTCACCTGGACTTGCTCAAGGGCCTGATTACCCTCGAGGGATCGTGCTCGCTCACCAACAGCGGGCTGACGGCGGCGGACTTCGACAACATCCCTTACCTCGCCCTCAAAGGCGATTACACAGCGATCAGCATGGGATGTCAGGACACAGTCAACGCGATCAACGCCCGGCACGCCGGCAAGGAAAAATCTGCGAAGGCGGACTATCTGAAGCTAGACGAGATGGGAATCCTGGGCGTGACGCACATGATGATGCTGGATGCCCGCAATCTCGACATCGCGGACGTTCTCCT
>JBGPKK010000111.1:0-14931 GCA_041485905.1 Vicinamibacteria bacterium | reverse complement strand
GTCACCATCGCCGAGGAGCTGGCGCCGGGCCTGGTCGCGCGCTTCAGCCGGCAATTCGGGCGGGATGAGTTTGATGAGGCGGCGGTGGAATATTACCTGTCGCGGCTGTTTCGAATCCGGGCGACCTTTTCAGACGCCGGATCGCTCAGTCAGCGATCTCCGTTCCGCCGGGTCGAGCGGGCGGGAATCGATTTCCTGGTGTTCTTCAGTTTTTGACGCCCGACACCCTTCAACACAAAGGACACAAAGGACACAGAGGAGAAAACCCATGGGTAATTCCCTTTGTGTCCCTGCGACATCTGGAACTCAAATCATCCGTTAACTGCCATATTCGCCTCAAATCGTTCTATAATTCGCATCGTGTTACCTCGACGCGTTATCTTCGTGCTCGCCGGCATGCTGGGTGTCACCGCCCCTCCAGCCGCGGCGCCCCCACTGACCGTGGCAGCCGCATCCGATCTGCAGGCGGCGCTTCCGAGGCTCGCCGAACGCTTCGAGCGAGAAACAGGCGTCGCTGTCAGATTGACGTTTGGTTCGTCCGGCAATTTCTACACACAGATTCAGAACGGCGCCCCGTTCGACCTGTTCTTCTCGGCCGACATCGAGTACCCCGCGCGTCTGCAGTCCGAGGGCCTTGTCGAGCCTTCGGACTTGTACAGATACGCGGTTGGAAAGATCGTGCTGTGGGCCCGCACTGGAACCGCCATCGACGTGCGGCGCGGCCTCCAGGCGCTTCTTGACCCACTGGTGCGACGTATCGCGATCGCGAATCCGGAGCACGCGCCGTACGGACGCGCGGCGGTCGCAGCCCTGCAGCATGAGGGACTGTACGAGAGGGTTCGGAGCAAGCTCGTGCTCGGCGAGAACATCTCGCAGGCCGCGCAGTTTGTGGAATCTGGAAACGCCGAAGCCGGAATCATCGCCCTGTCGCTGGCGATGGCGACGCCCCTGCGGGAGACCGGCACCTACTTCGAAGTACCCACCGCGTTCTACCCGCCGCTCGAACAGGCGGTGGTCGTTCTCAGGCGGTCGCCCAACCGTGAGACAGCCCGTCAGCTCATCGCGTTTCTGAAACGCCCCGAATCGATTCGGCTGCTGCAGGAGCTCGGATTTACGGCGCCGTCGCCGCAACGCTCACGATGACCGCTGTCGACTGGGCGGCCATTCTACTCTCCGTCAGGCTTGCGGCGATCGTCGCGGCACTGCTGTTGGTCATCGGGCTGCCTATCGCGCACTGGATCGCGTTCTCGCGGTGGCGCTGGAAGTTCCTCGTCGAAGCCGTGGTCGCGCTTCCCCTCGTGCTGCCGCCGACGGTGCTCGGGTTTTACGTGCTGGTCGCGATCGGCGCGCGCAGTCCGATCGGGACGGCATGGACCGCGTGGACCGGTCGCGGCCTCGCATTTACGTTCGAGGCGCTCGTCCTCGCGTCGATTCTGTACAGCCTGCCCTTCATGGTCCAGCCGATCGCGGCGGCATTCTCGCAGGTGGATCCGACGCTTATCGAGGCTTCGTCGACGCTCGGCGCGTCGCGGCGGCGGACGTTCTTTCGCGTGGTCCTGCCCCTCTCGCTCGAAGGCGTCATCGCCGGCACGGTGCTGACCTTCGCGCACACGCTTGGAGAATTCGGCGTCGTGCTGATGGTCGGCGGGAATCTGCCGGGAGTCACGCGGACCGTCTCGATCGCCATCTACGACCAGGTGCAGGCCTTGCATTATGAGGCGGCCAATCAGACCGCTCTGCTGCTGCTCGTGTTCTCGTTCGTCGTGCTGGCGGGGGTCTACGCCTTGCGCGGCAAGCCCTGGACGACATGAACGCCGCTGTGTCGATTCAGAAACGATTGTCGGCGGTGTTCTCACTCGACGTGTCGTTCTCGGCGCCTCCTGGCATCACGATGGTCTTCGGCGCATCGGGAGCGGGAAAGACGACTCTGCTCCGCTGCCTGGCGGGTCTCGTACGCCCGGACGCTGGACGGATCGCGATCGGCGACCAGGTGCTCTTTGATTCGGCTGCGGCTCGTCACGTGCGCCCCGAGCGGCGCAATGTCGGGTACGTCTTCCAACAACTGGCGCTCTTCCCTCACCTGTCTGTTGCACAGAACCTCGAGTATGGCCTGGCGAACGTCGCGGGCGTCGTCAGACGCGCGCGGACGCGCGCCATCGCGGAATCGTTCAGGATTTCGCACGTGCTGGACCGGAAGCCGGACCAGGTCTCGGGCGGCGAGCGTCAGCGGACCGCGCTCGCGCGGTCGCTGGTCGCCGATCCCTCGCTGCTGCTGCTCGACGAGCCGCTGGCGGCGCTGGATCACGCCGCTCAGACCCGCATCATCGAAGACCTGAAATCATGGAACGCGGCGCACGTCATCCCGATTCTGTATGTGACACATGCCCACCGTGAAGTGTTCGCGCTCGGTGAACGGGTGATCGTCCTTGAACACGGCCGGCTGCTGGCTGAAGGGACGCCGTACGACGTGATGGAGACGCCCGCGCACGAGCCACTCGCCCGGCTCGCGGGGTTCGAGAATTTCTTCAACGCACACGTGGGCGCTCGCCGAGCGGAGGCGGGCACGATGCTGTGCCGGCTCGAGACGACCGCCACCGATCTCGAAGTGCCGCTTACCGGCGCTTCGTCCGGCACGCGCGTCCGGATCGCCATTCGCGCGGGCGACATTCTCCTTGCGAACCAGGAGCCGCACGGGCTCAGCGCGCGAAACATTCTGCTCGGCCGCCTGGTCTCGCTGGCGCGCGACGGTGCGACGTCGGTTGCGCAAGTCGATGCCGGCCCGCGCTTCGTCGTGCGCCTCACGCCAGGCGCGTGTGAGTCGCTCGGACTGGCGGCCGGCGATCGCGTATGGCTGATCATCAAGACGCATTCCTGTCGAATCGTTTCTCAAACTTAAAACTGAAAACTAAAGTTTTGATTTTTGTCATGATATAGGCAATGACCCTTCTGACTGTTCGCGCCGCCGCCGAGCGTCTCGGCATCGGCTACTCCACGCTCAAACAATGGATCTATCAGGGCCGCGTGCGCACCACGCAGACCGCGGGCGGTCACCATCGCATCTCGGACGCCGAAGTCGATCGGCTCACAACGCGCCACAACCCCGCCGGCCCTCGCAGCGCCCAGAAACGTCCGGCCACCGGCGTCATCGTCGCTTTGAGCGGACGCAACCGCCTTCGCGGATTCGTCGAGGAGGTTCGAATCGATGGCCTTCTCGGTCAGGTGCGGCTGCGGATTGGCGATCAGGTGCTTACCGCGGTCATTACCGGCGACGCCATCCGGGATCTGAAACTGCGCCGCGGCGACGATGCCCTGGCGATTATCAAATCGACCGAAGTGATGATCGCCCGCGAGGCGGAGCCTCCTCCCACGCGCGCTCACCGAAAAACGAAACGGTGACCTCTTTGTCCCACATCGATCCCGTCTGCGGCATGACCGTGACGCCGGAAACGGCCGCCGGAAGCACGACCTACGAGGGCACGACGTACTACTTCTGCGGCGCCGGCTGTTTGAAGCGGTTCGAGGCGTCCCCGCAGTCGTTTCTCTCCAGCACGGCTCCAGTCTCGCAGCCCCCTGTCGCATCGCCCCTGGGCCCAACGACGACAGGTCCGATCGAATACACGTGTCCAATGCATCCGCAAATCGTCCGCGCCGCGCCGGGCGCCTGTCCGATCTGCGGCATGGCGCTCGAGCCTCGCACGATCACGCTGGACGACGGCCCCAATCCCGAGCTCATCGACATGACCCGCCGGTTCTGGATCGCTGCGCTGTTGTCGGTGCCGATCTTTGTGACAGCGATGGCGGACATGATCCCGGGCGCCGGCCGCTGGCTCACCGTGCGGGGAACAAATGTTCTCGGCCTCGTGCTCGGTACTCCGGTTGTTTTGTGGGCCGGCTGGCCATTTTTCGTGCGCGCGTGGTCGTCGATCGTCAACCGCGGCCCCAACATGTTCACGCTGATTGGCATCGGCGTGGGTGCCGCGTACGGCTACAGCGTGGCGGCGACGATCGCGCCGAACCTGTTTCCCGCCGGTTTTTTCGAACACGGCATGGTTCCCACCTACTTCGATACCGCCGCGGTGATCACGACGTTGGTGCTGCTCGGCCAGGTGCTGGAACTACGCGCGCGAAGCCGTACGGGCACAGCGATCAAGCAGCTTCTTGGTCTTGCGCCACGAACCGCCAGGGTCGTGCGAGGCGGAGACGAAGTGGATGTCCCGGTTGCCGAGATCCACGTCGGTGACATCTGCCGTGTCCGGCCCGGCGAGAAGATTCCTGTCGACGGCATCGTCACTGAAGGACGGAGCTCGATCGACGAATCGATGATCACCGGCGAACCGATGCCGAGCCAAAAGGATCCCGGCAGCCGTGTGACCGGCGGCACCATCAATACGACCGGCACCTTCCTGTTCAGAGCCGAGCGCGTCGGCAGCGAAACGCTGCTGGCCCAGATCGTGCGGATGGTGGGCGATGCGCAGCGCAGTCGCGCGCCCATCCAGCGGCTCGCCGATGTTGTCGCCGGCTGGTTCGTCCCGGCCGTCGTCGCGACGGCGGCGGTCTCGTTCGTCGCGTGGAGCGTCCTGGGTCCGGAGCCTCGGCTCGCCCACGGGCTGCTCAACGCCATTGCCGTCCTGATCATCGCGTGTCCATGCGCGTTGGGGCTCGCCACGCCGATGGCCATCATGGTTGGCACCGGACGCGGCGCCACCGCCGGCGTGCTCGTGAAGAATGCCGAAGCGCTCGAACGGCTCGAATCGGTGGACACACTGGTCATCGACAAGACAGGCACGCTGACCGAAGGCAGGCCGCGGGTGGTCGCCATCGAAGTATTTGGCGGGTGGTCGGAGAGTGACGCCCTGCGGGTGGCGGCGGCTCTCGAGCAAGGCAGCGAGCATCCGCTGGCTGCTGCCCTCATCAGCGCGGCGCGCGAACGAGCGAAATCGCTGCCGCCCATCGCCGACTTCAGCGCAGCGCCAGGTCGCGGCGTAAGCGGGCAGGTCGACGGTCGTCGCGCGACTCTTGGCAACGCCGCGATGATGCGCGACGCAGGTGTCGCGATCGATGCCGCGACGGATCGACCCGACGCGCTCGCGCAGACGGTCCTCTTCCTGGCGGTGGACGGACGACTGGCAGCCACCTTCGGGGTGGCCGACCCGATCAAGTCGTCGGCTGCCGCTGCCGTGCGTCAGCTTCACGACCAGGGACTCCGTCTGATCATGCTGACCGGCGACAATCACGCCAGTGCGCAGGTCGTCGCCGACGAGCTCGGCATCGACGAGTTTCACGCCGGCCTCCTGCCGCAGGACAAGCGGGCCGTCGTGCAACGGCTTTCCGCGTCAGGGAAGATCGTCGCGATGGCCGGAGATGGCGTCAACGACGCGCCGGCGCTGGCCGAAGCAGCCGTCGGCATCGCGATGGGGACCGGGACCGATGTGGCCATCGAAAGCGCGGGCATCACGCTGCTTTCAGGCGACCTCCGCGGCATCCTGCGGGCACGGCGGCTGAGTCGAGCGACGATGAGGAACATTCGCCAGAATCTGTTTCTGGCGTTCGTGTACAACGCCATCGGCGTGCCGGTGGCGGCTGGTGTGCTGTATCCGCTGACGGGCACGCTCATTGGTCCTGTCTGGGCCAGTGCGGCGATGACGCTCAGCTCGGTCTCCGTCATCGCGAACGCCCTGCGACTACGACACAGCGAGTTATAACGCGCCTGCGCATACAATCATTCGTGCCATTCTCATCGCTCAAGCTTCATCCCAGCCTGCTTCAAGGCCTGAAAGATCTCGGCTTCACACGGCCGACCGCCATTCAGGCGGACGCAATTCCGCCCGCGCTTGCCGGCACCGACGTGCTGGCGTGCGCGATGACCGGCAGCGGCAAGACCGCCGCGTTCCTGCTGCCCATACTTCACCGCCTCATGGACCAACACCGCGGCGCGACACGCGCGCTGGTCCTCACGCCGACGCGCGAGCTCGCGGCGCAGATCGTCGGCGACCTCAACGATCTCGCGGTGCACACACCCCTCACGGCGGCCGCCGTCTACGGCGGCGTCGGGATGGGACCGCAGGAGCACGCCTTCCGCAGCGGCGTGGACGTCATCATCGGCACGCCCGGACGTCTGCTCGATCATTTCAGGCGGCCGTACGCGAAGCTGGCCAGCCTGCGCTATCTCGTGCTCGACGAAGCGGATCGCATGCTCGACATGGGGTTCCTCCCGGACATCCGCCGGATCCTCCGCCATCTGCCGACCCGTCGTCGGACCCTGTTCTTCAGCGCGACGATGCCGCTGCCGATCGCGCAACTGGCGCACGAGATGCTGCACACGCCCGCGACGATCAACCTGGAGCGGCGTGCGGCCCCGGCCATCGGCATCACGCAGGCCCTGTATCCCGTGCCGCAGCATCTGAAAGCGGCCCTGCTGACGGCGCTGTTGCAGCGCGGAGAGGTTCGCGACGCCCTCGTGTTCACACGAACCAAGCATCGCGCCGATCGGCTGTCGCGGCATCTCGCGTCGGCCGGCATCAAGGTCGAGCGGATTCACGGGAACCGGTCGCAGAACCAGCGGACCGAGGCGCTGGCGGGCTTCAAGAGCGGCAAGTACCGAATCCTCGTCGCGACCGACATCGCGGCCCGGGGCATCGACGTCACCGCGCTCGGGCACGTCATCAACTTCGACGTGCCGCACGGCCCTGAAGACTACATCCACCGCGTCGGACGTACGGCTCGCGCCGAGCTGACCGGCGCGGCGTTCACGCTGGCGGCGCCGGAAGAAGAAGCGACCGTGCGCGACATCGAGCGTGGAATCGAGAAGCGACTGCCCCGCGTCACGCTGCCCGATTTCAATTATCAGGAACCGGCGCAGCCCCGTCCGTCGAGCGCCCATCGACCACGCCCCGGCCCGCCCCGCCGTCCGCGACGCTACTGACGGCGTCTCGCAGGGCTGAAGCCCAGCGCCACACGTCCTCTTTCGGGTGATCGAACTGTGGCGCAGCCCTTTAGGGCTGTGACGGCGTCATCCTCGAAGCCTTCAGCGTACCCTTTCTCAATGCGCGCACCTTCATCATGTAGAAGATCACCGGCGTGATGATGAGGACGTGAATGGTTGACGTCACCATGCCGCCAACGATCGGCGCGGCGATCGGCTTCATGATGTCGGACCCTACGCCAGTGCTCCACAGAATCGGGACCAGACCAGCCATCACGACGGTCACCGTCATGAGCTTGGGTCGCAGTCGCAACACGGACCCCGCGATCGTCGCCTCGCGAATGTCCACCTCGGCGATCGTACCGCCCCGCAGCAGCCGTTTGTCGAGCGCCTCGTGGAGGTAGACGACCATCACCACGCCGGTTTGAACGGCGACGCCGTACAATGCGATGTACCCCACCCAGACCGCCACCGAGAAGTTGTAGCCCAGCATCCACTGCAGGATGAGGCCGCCGGTCATCGCATAGACGACCGAGAGCATGACGATCGTGGCCTCTGACGCAGAGTGGAAGGTCAGGTACAGCAGCATGAAGATGATGAAGAACACGAGCGGAATCAGCACCGTGAATCGTTCGCGCGCCCGCACCTGAAATTCATACTGGCCGGTCCACAGCAGCGTGTACCCGGACGGCAGCTTCACACGTTCGGTCACGGCGCGCTTCGCCCGATCGACGTAGCCCCCGATATCGCTTGTGGCCGTATCGACGTACACGTAACCGGCGAGCTGACCGTTCTCGTCCCGGATCATCGCAGGGCCGGTCGTCAGCGTGATCTCGGCGAGCTGCGCCAGCGGAATCTGTGCGCCGGCGGCTGTCTTGACGAGCACGCGCTCAAGATTGGGCAGGCTGTCGCGAAACCCCTGCTCGTACCGGACGTTAACGGGATACCGCTCGCGGCCTTCAATGGTGCGCGTGATGTTCTGGCCGCCGATCGCGGACTCGATCACGTCCTGCACGTCCCCGACGGTCAGGCCGTGGCGCGCGATGGCTTCACGGTCGACGCGAATGTCGGTGAAGTATCCCTGAGCAACCCGTTCGGCGTAGACGCTGCGCGTCCCCGGTGTGCTCTGCAGCGTCCGTTCGATGTCGCCGCCAATCCGCTGAATCTCATTCAGGTCGGACCCGAGGATCTTGATGCCGACCGGCGTCTTGATCCCGGTAAGCAACATATCCAGCCGGTTTCGAATCGGCTGCGTCCAGACGTTGGGAAAACCGGGAAACTGCAGCTGCCCGTCCATGTCGGCCTGCAATCGGTCGAGGGTCATGCCGCTGGGCCACTGCTCGCGCGGCTTCAACGTCACGGTGGTATTGACCATCCCCATCGGCGTGTTGTCGGTCGATGTCGTCCCGCGCCCGACCGTTCCGAAGACCGTCTCCACTTCTGGAAACGTCCGGAGGATCTTGTCCTGAACCTGGAGAAGCCGCGTCGCTTCGGTGATCGACAGCCCCGGTGGCGACGTCGGCATGTAGAGCTGCGACCCCTCGAACAGCGGCGGCATGAACTCGCTGCCGATCGTGAACAGCAACGGGACCGTCAACGGAATCACCGCGAAGTTCACGAGCAGCGCCGCCCATTTCCAGCGCAGCGCCAATCGGAGGATCGGCTCATAAATCGACGCGAACAGTCGCGATATCGGATTCTGTGACTCGGGTTTCAGCCGCTTACCCCTGATGAAGATGATCATCAGGACGGGCACGAGCGTGATGGACAGCAAGGAGGCGGCTACCATCGCAAACGTCTTGGTGAACGCGAGCGGCCGGAACATCCGGCCTTCCTGGGCTTCGAGCAGGAAGACCGGCACGAACGAGATGACGATGATGGCCAGGGAAAAGAAGATCGGTCGCGCGACCTGCTTCGCGGCTCGCAGGATGACCCGCGGCTGGTCGTCGTAGGAAATCTCGTCTCCCTCCGACACCTGCCGGTAGGCGTTCTCGACCATCACGATCGACGCGTCGACGAGCACGCCTATGGCAAGGGCCAATCCTCCCAAAGACATGATGTTCGACGTGACGTCGAGGTAGTACATCGGAATGAACGACGCCAGCACGGCAATCGGTAGTGCGAGGATGGGGATCAGCGCCGATCGAAAGTGGAAGAGAAAGATGATGATGACCAGAGAGACGACGATCGATTGCTCGATGAGCGTGTGCCGCAGTGTGTTGATGGAGTCGCCGATGAGCGTCGACCGATCGTAGGTCGGCACGATCGTCATACCGGACGGCAGCGAATGCTGCACCTCCTGAAGCTTGGCCTTGACGCTCTCGATCACTTTGAGCGCGTTCTCGCCGAAGCGCATGACGATGATCCCGCCGACGACTTCTCCCTTTCCGTCGAGCTCCGCCACGCCGCGACGGATGTCGGGCCCCAGTCGCACCTGCGCCACGTCGCGCACGCGGATGGACGTGCCGCGCGGGTCGGCGCCCAGCGAGACCGCCTCGATGTCCGCCAGAGAGGTGAGGTATCCCCGCCCGCGGACCATGTACTCGCGCCCCGAGAACTCCAGCAAGCGTCCCTCGACGTCGTTGTTACTCATCTTGATCGCCTGGATGACGTCCTTCACGGCAAGGTTGTAGGCCGCCAGCTTGTTCGGATCGATGTTCACCTGGTACTGCTTGACGAACCCGCCGATGCTGGCCACCTCGGCAACTCCTGGTACGGACGCCAGCCAGTACCGCAGGTGCCAGTCCTGGAAGCCGCGCAAGTCCGCCAGGCTGTGCTGACCGGTTTGATCAACGAGGGCGTACTCGAACACCCAGCCCACACCGGTCGCGTCTGGACCAATCACCGAATTGACGCCTTCCGGCAGCTGACCGCGGATGCCCTGCAGGTACTCGACGACGCGGCTGCGCGCCCAGTACATGTCGGTGCCGTCCTGAAAGATGACGTAGACATAGGAGATCCCGAAGTCGGTGAATCCTCGAACGGCCTTGACCCGCGGCGTGGACACGAGCGCGCTCACAATCGGATAGGTGATCTGATCCTCGATGAGGTCGGGGCTGCGCCCCATCCATTCGGTGGAGACGATCACCTGCACATCTGAAATGTCCGGGACAGCGTCGAGCGGCGTCTTCGTCATGGCCCAGATGCCCCACACGGTCAGAACGACCGTGCCGGTAAACACCAGGAACCGATTCGAGGCGCACCAATCAATCGTTCGTTCAATCATGCAATCGCTCCGTCACCGCGCGACCATCGGCAGCTGCCTGGTGCCGAGGCGCTGCCCACCTCGTACGACGGTCACGGTGACATCCCACCGGCCGGCCGTCATCACTTGCCCGCTCCCGCGATACACGCCGCCACCGGCCGGCGAGAGCTTGATCTCATTCCGCATCGCCGGCATGTTCATGGAGGGCATCGCCGGCATCAACAACTGCACGGTCACCTCCCCATCGTCGATCGACTTCCCGGTCGCATCTTTGACGATGGCTTCGAACTGGTTTTCGCCTGCCTTCGGCGGATCGGGCAGTGTGCGCAACGCGATGTCCAGTTGTGCCGCGGTGCCACGCCCTCCGCTCGGAGTGGCCGCGGCCTCGTAACCCTGGAGCGACCGACGCAGCTGACTTTCAGAATCGAGGAAGAACGAGGCGCCTGCGGCGACTTGCTCGCCTTCCGTCACGCCTTCGAGAATCTGTGTCGTCTCACCGAGACGGCGGCCGATCTTGACCTTGCGCGGCTCGAACCGCCCGTCGCCTTGCGCGACAAAGACGATTTGTTCTGCACCTGAATCGAGCACCGCGTTGGTTGGGACGACCAACCCGGTGCCCGCGCCGACCCTGAGCTCGACGTTGGCGTACATCCCAGGCTTGAGGCGGGTGCCGCGGTTCGCCAGCTCGATCCGCACTTTGTTTGTCCGGGTCTTCTCGTCGAGATAGGGATACAGGTACGTCACACGACCGGTGAACCGCTCGCCCGGATACGCATCGAGGGTCACGGTGGCGGCTGCCCCGACTCGCACGCCCGCGAGCTCGGACTCGTACACGTCGGCCTCCACCCACACGGTCGAGAGATCGGCCACTTTGTACAGGCTCTGCCCCGGCATGACGTGGAGTCCGGTGAGCGCCTGCTTCTCGATCACGAAACCGCTCGCCGGAGATCGGACGACCACGGCCTCCACGGCCTGACGGTTTTCTTCCAGAGTGCGGAGGGCGTCAGCCGGCAGGTCCCACAACGCCAGGCGCTGCCGGGCGGACGCGACAAGGTCGTCGGCGCGCGACCTGGCGTCGGCGATCGTGGATTGCTGCAGCTGGTCGCGGGTCTTCAACGCGAGCAGGTATTCCTGTTGCGTGTTGAGCAGGTCCGGACTGTACAGGGTGAAGAGCGGTTGCCCTTTCTGGATCGGCTGTCCCGTCGCATCGACATACAACGTGCGAATCCATCCCTCGACTTTCACGTTCACATCGGTGAGGCGCGTCTCGTTGTAACGCACGGCGCCCACAGCGCGGACGGCCTGCGCGAGCGAGGCACGGGTGACCGCGACGGTCTTGACGCCGATCAGTTGCTGACGGCGCGGATCGATCGTGACGTCACCGCGTGGCGTCGTCGGAGACGCCTTGTCCGCGCCGCTGGCCGGCAAGGCTGCCCTGGCCGGCGCGGCGGCCGGTTGGGTCGATGTCAGGGATGGCGGCGGCCTTCGGGCCCAGATCACGTACACAGCGATCGCGAGGGCAAGGACGGCGACCAATGCCAACAGGCTGCGTTTCATCTCACTTCTCTCCGATGCGCGTCACAGTGGTTAACTCGGTGCCGACAAAGCGCTCCAGATCGGCCATGGCCTGGTCGAACTCGCTCAGCGCGCGGACGTAGCCCAGTTGCGCGTCCAGGAGCATCCGTTCGCTGTCGATCACGGCCTGAAAATCCACACGATCGGTTTGATACCCGATGCGCGACACCTCTAAGGTTTGCTGCGACTGCGGCAGGATCGTCGTCCGCAACAGCGCGGCGCGGGCCTGCGCTGATTGCGCGTGGACGTAGGCTTCCTGCACGGCGAGGCGGAGGAGGTTTTCCATTCCGCGTTCGCGTGCCCTGGCGGCCTCGACGGCAGCGGTCTGCTCGGCGACGTGGGCGTCAACCCTTCCGCGCGACCAGGGAGCGCGCGGCCACGACACGCCCACCCGCGCTAGGAACGCATCTGTCTGGTTCGGCGTGACCATGTACCCGCCCTGCACCGTGAAATCCGGCTTGTATTCGCGCTTCGCCGAGGCGAGCTCCGCCTCCGCCCGCTCGATCTCGATGCGCGCCCGCTGCAATTCTGGTTGGTGATCGATCGCGAGCCGTTGGAGGTCGGCGGCCGCGGGCAGCATCTTTTGCTCGGGCGGTTCCGTGAGCGGACCAATCGGTGTCTCGGGCGCCCGATCCAGCAGCACGTTCAAGCGCGCGGCCGCGACGGCTGCCTGCTCGTCGAACATCAGCAGGTCGTCGTGGTGCTTGGAGATCTCCACGACGGATTTCAGGACATCGTGCTGCGAAATGCGACCGGTGGCGTACTTCGCCTGCGAGACGTCGGCGATCTGCCCCAGCAGGTCGATGCTCGCCAAGTGGACGTCGATCGCTTTCCTCGCGACGAAGAGCGATGCGTAGGCCTGCTTGATCTCGTTGACGACCTGCCGCGCGCGGATGGCCACGTCGCTTTCGGCGAGTGCGACATCTTTCACCGCGATGGCGGCCCGCAGGTCGCGCTTGCCGCGACCTGGGATCTCCTGGCTCACCATGAACATGTACATGTTGGTGTTCCATGGATTGAGCGAGTTGATCGGCCATTGCCAGGCAGTCACCTCCGCCATTGGGGGGTTCAGTCCGCGCTGCTGGGCAGGCCGCTGCCGCGAGACGTCAATCTGCTGACGAAGCGCGATGAGGTCGGGGTTCTTCTGCAGTGCTTCCTCGATCGCGGCCTGGATCGTGAGCGACGGACCACTCACCTCGTGGTTATTCGAATGGATCTGCCCCGCCCTCGCCGATCCCGCGAGCGCGACCGACACGACCGCCGCGATGACGTACGTACGCATATGCCTCCGTCCAACGCCGCAAGGGTTCGAGCGGCGAACGCGACCGACCTGAAGACACCTGTCCTCAGATGCGTGTTGAACCGTGGCGAATCAGATCAGGAGCGGGATGTGAAGGAGGTAGGTTGGCTGGGAGTGTGGTTTCTGTCCGTCGGAGGGTTCAGTCGCAGCGACGCGATGAAGCGGGAGCCCGACGGACGGGAGGATCGCAGCGGCTGCCGAAGCCGTTGACGTCAGGCCGGCCACAATCTTCGTCGAAAGAAGTGTCGCGTTGAAGGCAGTGGCCTGATGCGAACTCCGCTCGGTCTTGCAGCAACCCTCAGCCGTGGTGTGCATCGGGCAATCCTTGCCCATCGCCTTGCAGCATGCCATCTGGGCAAGTTCAGTCGACGGGTCGCCTGCGCACGCGGCGAGACCTGCCGCGCCGACCGACGCAACCAACAACAACGCGACCACCAGTCGAACGGAGAAACGCACGATCAACATTCTGTGCTTCGCCGTGCGAACGGTCAAGGGAAGGCAAAACTGCTCAGATCCGCACCGCACGAGGCAGCTCTTTGGAGGTTACACTCCCGAGATGCTGAACATGAGCACGCGTTCTGTCGTCGTCGCGCTCATTCTTTGGCTCACCGCAGCGACAGCTTACGCGCAGGACACCGCTTCCAATTCCGACGCCGCACGTCCGTCGCCCTTCGGACAAGTGATCGGACAACCAGCCGGCCCTCCACCAACTCCCCGACACACCGGAATCCAGGCCATGTTGAAAGGCCTCGTCACCGACGTCAGGAATCTGCCATCTCGCGAAAACCTGTTCTGGGTCGGCGTGGGGTCCGGACTGTCGCTTGCGGTTCATCCCGCGGACGACAGCGTGAATCAACATCTTGTTGGAAGTGGATTCGCGGACAAGGTGTTCACCCCAGGCGCAATCGTGGGCGGGTTGCCGACGCTGCTCGGGACCTCGGCGATCGTCTACGCGGTCGGTCGGCTCAAAGACGAACCCAGGGTGTCGCACGTCGGCATGGACTTGATACGCTCGCTGCTGATTGCCGAAGGCTTGACCCAGGGTCTGAAGTACACGGTTCGACGCGAGCGACCGGACAACAGCGGTCGAAATTCCTTCCCCTCTGGTCATGCGGCAGACACCTTCGCGTTCGCGACGGCTCTCGAGCGTCATCTTGGCTGGCGGGGAGCCGTTCCCGCGTACATCTTTTCTTCGTATGTGGCGTCCTCGCGACTTCACGAGAATCGCCATTTCCTGAGCGATGTCGTGTTCGGCGCCACGGTCGGCATCATCGCCGGTCGCACGGTCACGCGTCACGGCCGCGAAAACTTTCCTGTCGACATCGCGCTCCTGCCGGGCGGGGCCGCCGTCGTCTACACCCGCGGCAGCTACTGATCCTTTAATGCACCCTTGATCCTCGCCGCCGTGAACGGGACGTGCGCAGTCTGATCCGGCGCTCGAACCCGCCGAGGTCAGGCCGACCGGATCATCGTCAACAGCATCTTGAACCGCGTGCGCGCATGGACCGCGTGCGGCTGACTGGCCGGCATCAGCACCATCTCCCCCGCCGACACCCGGAGCGGCGTGCCGGCAATGGTGATGTCGGCTTCCCCTTCCAGAACGTGCGCCACCGCGTCGAACGGCGCCGTGTGCTCGCTCAATGACTGGCCCTCGTCGAACGCGAACAGCGTGACGGTTCCGCCGGCGCGCTTGAGGAGCGTGCGGCTGACCACCGCTCCCTCCTGGTAACCCGCCAGCCCCAGCGGCGTGACGGGTGCGGCAGCGGGCATTTCAGATGGGATCGCCATGCTGTCCTCTCAAGGCCATCGAACGGCCGGTGTTGATCATGAACAGCAGCAGCGCGGCCGCGTTGAGCAAGCCGCCCCAGACCCGCCACCGTCCCAGACTGTCGACCAAGTCGCCGACGATGCGCAGGATCAACGAGATGT
>JBGPKK010000110.1:0-14996 GCA_041485905.1 Vicinamibacteria bacterium | reverse complement strand
GCGTCTGGGACTCCAGCAGGCGCTCGGGATGCCGGCCGCGCTCGGCGCGAGTCTGTGCGCCGCGATCAACCTCGTGACGATGAAGAAATACGGCCGCCACGGCGACACGTTCGTGCTGAACTTCTTCGGGATGGGCATCGGCGCGGCGTGCCTGCTCGCCATGAGCGCCGCCCTGGAGAGTTGGTCGAGTTGGTCGGCCATCGTCTGGAGCCGAAGCAACGTCCTGGCGCTCGTCTATCTGTCCGTCTTCGGCTCGGTGATCGCGTTCTGGGCCTATTACTACCTGATCAAGAAAATGGACGCGACGATCGTCAGCCTGAGCACGCTCATCATCCCGATCGTGGCCCTGGCCCTGGGCCGCGCGTTCCTTCACGAGACCGTAACGCCGATGGCCGTCGCGGGCATCGCGACGATCCTCGCCGGCGTCGCCGTCGCGATCGTGCCGGGTAGGGCCGGACGCCTCTCCTCTTCCCCCGCGCCCGAGGCACACTAGATCGATGCTGGTTGTTCCGGTTCAGGGTTACACTGATCTCACTCCATGACGTTCGCCGAGATATTTCTCCTCATCGCAGGGGGAACCGCGATCTACTTTCTGCTCCGCCCCCTTCAACGGGGGATTGAACACTACTTGGTCAGGAAATTCTTCGCACGCCATCCGCGTTTACGCCGGCCGACGATTGATGTGACTGATTTCACATCCTATGAATCAGACCGGAAGGAAGATCATCACAAATGAGCACCGTTTTTGATTCGCCGGAATATCTCGCCAAGACCGTCAGTAAGGTTCTCACCGGCCTGTTGGCGGTGATTGTCCTCGCGAGTGTGATCAGCTCGTTCTCGGTGATCGCGCCAGGAAACACCGGAGTGATCTTCAATATCTGGACAGGGTCACTCCGCTCGGTTCCCCAGGGGATGGCGTGGCGGATGCCCTGGATTACGCAGGTCCAGAGTTATCCGACCGCGCTCAGGACCTACACCATGGTCCGGCGGACGAGCGAGGGTTCCGCGATCGGAGACGACAGCATTGATCTTCCCACTCGCGAAGGTCAGCACATCACCCAGGACATTTCTGTGACGTACAACACGTCCGAGGACAAGGCTGCGCAGGTGTTCAAGTCTTTCAGGGGCTCGGACATTTCAGAGATCGAGGCGACGTTCATTCGCCGCACGATCATCACGGTGGCGCAAAATTCTGCGGGGCAGATGTCGCTCTCAGAACTGATTTCATCCAAACGCGACGAGTTGCAGGGCGTGATTCAGAAGAACCTCTCGGTCGAGCTCAACAAGATGGGATTCGCGCTGGACAAGGTCAACCTGGGCGCGAGTCACCTTCCCCAGACGCTGGAGGCTCAGATGCAGCAGAAGATGGCTGCCCAGCAGCAAGCCCAACAAGCCGAATATGAGCTCCAAAAACAGGAAATGCTGGCGAAGGCGGCAGTTGCGAAAGCCGAAGGCGAGGCACAGTCCGTGCTGGTTCGCGCCAAGGCCGAATCCGAGGCCAATCGAATGCTGCAGTCGACCCTCAGTGCCATCCTGATTCAAAACAAGACCATCGAAAAATGGAACGGGATTCTCCCGCAGGTCACGGGTGGCTCAATGCCGCTTCTCGACCTCAACAACTTCAAGGGCGCTAAACAATGATCGAGGCCGATGGGACGGTGCGCGCGTCTCTATCGGCATGCCGGATGTTGGCAGCCGCAGCGAAGCTCGGTCTGCTGCCGCGATTCCTTACAGTGCTCGCTGCAGTACTTTCCGTAAGGACCGTCCTTGGGAACGGGACACTGGCAGCTGGGATGTGCGCATGTGTTTGCGTCGGCCATGTGCGAGTCACCTCGAGGTCACTCTACGCGCCTCAAACAAGAATCACAAGCTGGGGGCACCGTATCTAGACGTCCTGCGCCCCCTGCACGGCGAAGCGCGCGCCGCACGCATTGCACACGTGCGTCGTCTGAGCGTCATCGCTCGATTCCGCGATGCGCGTATCGTGTACGCCGCACGTCGGGCATTCGCGCGTCGTCGCCGGGTCGAGCACGTGGCCGTTCAGGCAGCGATACGCCGCCGCCCGATTGTCGCCGTGCGCCCAGATGTTCTGGGTCCAGAGCATCGTCTCGCCGCATTCGGGGCACCGTTCGGCGCGAAGCAATGCGTTCGGATCGGGTGCCATAGAGCTGTTTATCCTACGCGTCGCACCCGGCTGAGTGTTCTGAAAGGCACAGACAAGGTGTCAGGCAGACTGCATGCTGAGTGCATGAACTGGCTCTTCTGGCTCGGCCTCGCAGTCATCGTTGCCGCCATAGCCGCTGTCACCGGCATCCAGGTGAAGGGCACACGGCCCGTCGCTCACACCAGCATGATGGGAATGGCACGGCTCGCGCTCCTGGCACTCGTCATCATCGTCGCTTTCGTGGTGTATCGAGCGAGCTTCGGCGGCTGAGAACCGGCGGCAAGAAAAGAACCGCGTATAATCCCGTCCTACGCCGGCTGCCGGTGCCGTTTTGTCTGTCGATCCGGAGGCTTCATGACGCTGCGCCTCGCCGTCGCGTTACTCGCCATCGTCGCTGGTGCGTCTCAAACCGGGTCGGCTCAGTGGCTGAACCATCCGACAGCCGGGACTCCGCGACTGCCCGACGGCAAACCGAATCTCTCCGCGCGGACGCCGCGCGTCAACGGCAAGCCCGATTTCTCGGGGGTGTGGCAGGCTGAGGGCGGTCCGATCCCGGATCTGATGCGCCTTCTCCCGGGCGGACAAAATGGACTGGGAGAAGACATCCCGTCCAAGTATTTCCTGAGCGTCCTGGCCGACTTCAAATCCGACGACGACGCGCTTCAGCCGTCGGCGCCGCGGCGACCCAACGCCGTCTTCAACCCACGACGGGACGACCCCGGGCTCAATTGCTTTCCGAGCGGGATGCCGATGGCGGACCTGCTTCCCGCTCCGTTCAAGATCGTGCAATCGCCCCGGTTGATGATGATGTTGTACGAAGCGGGCACGACGTTCCGTCAGATCTTCGTGGACGGGCGTCAGCACCCCGCCGATCCGCAGCCGACGTGGATGGGTTATTCAATCGGCAGATGGGAGGGCGATTCCCTGGTCGTGGACACGATTGGATTCAACGACCGTGGCTGGCTGGACGCCATCGGGCACATACACAGCGACGCCCTCCATGTCGTCGAACGGTTTCAGCGCCGCGACTTCGGCCATATGAACCTCGAGATGACGCTCGACGATCCGAAGACATTCGTGCGACCGATCACATTTACGTTCGGCGTTCGGTTGCTTCCCGATACCGACCTGCTCGAGTCCTACTGTTCGGAGAACGAAAAGGATTTCGTTCACGTGGCTGGCAGGTAAATCCCGGAGGGTAAGCTCGCCGGCCAAAAGAAAAGGGGCCAGGGAAGTGTTCCTTCCCCGGCCCCCAGCCTCCAGGCCCCAGCCTCTGTTTAGAAATCGACCTGCATGTTGAACTTCACGTATCGCGCGGTCGCGACGGCTGTCGGGGTCATCCATGTCGTGCTCGTCGGGCTGAACGTCGTGTTGACGGCCGTGATGGTGTCGCTGTTCGTGATGTTGTAGACGTCGATCCCGACCTGCGTGCGCGTGCGGCCGAAACGCAGGATCTTCGCCGCCCGGAAATCGATATTGTTGCGGCGATCGAGATACTGCGTGGCGTTCGGAATCAAATTGACGGTCACGGTGTTGACCCCGACGAGGCTGCGGCCGAGCGGTTGCGGCCCGCTGTTCGCAATGGTGTTGTTCACCACGTAGTTGGCCGCCAGTTCGCCGCCCGGATCGCTCCGCAATACCCCGCTTACCTGAATATCCAGCTTCGGAATGACGTACGTCGCCAGGCCTCGGAATGAGGTCAGGAACGGCTCGACGATCCGGCAATACGGCCTGGTCAATCCCGCCGTCGAGTCGCCCCTCAGGGATTGTGTGACGGTGGTGGTCGACCACGCGTACGTCTCTGGCAACGCCGACCGAAGCGCGCAATTGTCCTGAAGCGTGCGTCCTGTGCTCGTGCCTCCCTGTACCGTGAGCCCGTTCCGCAGCCGCGCGTTGACGCCGACATCGACGCCGTGCCAGTTTTCGATCGGCTCGACGTTGCCGAAGTTGCTCGTCAACTGGGCGAGGTCCTGGACTTGTCCAACCCTGTTGAGATTGACGTTATAGATGCCGCTCACCGCCCCTCCGCCGCCGCCCGGCAGCCGCGAATCGACGGGGATCGGCACGCTGAACTGCGTGTAGTCGGACGCCGCGGTCAGGGTGTTGTCCAGCGTGTAGAAGTTGCCGAACCACCGGCGGTAATAGCCGACCGTGACCCCGACGCGCGGCGCGACCTCCTGTTGCACCGAGACGCCCATTTCCCAGTTGTTCGGGCGCACCCCGAAGCCGTTGATGAAGTTCGGATCGAAGGTGCGGGTAAAGAACTCCTTGCCGAAGTTCTGGTTGACCATCGGGCCGCATTCTCCGTTCTTGGCCGGGTCCAGCAGGTTGCACTGTGGCACGTAGTCGTTGTTGATTCCCAATCCACTTCGGTCGTCCCAGGTCCTCGAAGTCTGGAGGTTCAGGCGGATCAGCGGATTGAGATCCATGTCGCTGTTGCTGGCCGTGAGCGCCTGCACGTATTTCCCGACGTTCACCTTGATCGCGGTCTTCCCGTTGCCGAACAGGTCGTAGGAGGCGCCGATGCGTGGCGTCAGGTCGGTCCAGTTCACGCCGTCTGTCGAACGGGCCGGATAGCAAATCTGCTTCGGCATCAGCGGGTAATCAGGCCCGCCGATACAGGAGTCGGGATAGCTGCTGATGATCTTGTCGTAGCGCACGCCTCCCTGAAGCGTCAGCCGGTTGGTGGTCCACTGATCCTGCGCGTAGAAAGATGTCGGCACGAGGTTGCGGACGAATTCGACGGCCGAGGAGCCGGAACCGCCGAACTGGGCCGTCTGCGTCAGCTGATTGGGGACGCCATTGTTGAACTGATACTGAATGAACGGGGTGAAGTTGTAGTACGCCTGGCTGGGGTTGCTGAAGCCGCCCATGTAGCCGACTTTCATGTTGTGCGCGCCGGTGATGTACGAGATGGAGGCCCTGAGGTTGGCCAGCGTGCCGATCTGATGATGCTGGAACCCGCCGCCGAGCGGATTATCGAACCGGTAGGTCAGTCCGGCAATGCCGGTTCCAGGGGAGATCCCCTGGTCGAAGACCGAGATCAGCGCGCCATTGTGCTCGCCGTCGATGCGTGGCGCGTCGTTGGCGTAATTCGCCATGTAGCTGCCCCATCCGGCCTCCAACAGCACGCGGTTGGAGAAGGGGGACGACCAGGTGAGCGTCCGGGTGTGCCCAGGCGTATAGAGGTTCAGCCCCTGCGCTTCAGGCGTCCGCGTTCCGGATCCGCCGCCTGTTCTGTTGCTCGAGGCGTACTGCTCCGAGTTCGTGTAGTTGATCTTGTTGCGCGGCGACACCTGCCACGTGACGCGCCCGATGTAGTTCCTCACGCGGGTGTCGCTGAATGCCGGTCGGTTGAGGTCGAAATCGACGAGCCACTTCGTCGGGTCGCCCGCGTTCTTGTTGAACCACATGCCTGGGATCGTGTTCTCGGCATACGACTCGCGGTACGTCAGGTAGAACCACAGGCGGTCGCGGACGATTTTGCCGCCGCCCATCGGGTTGAGCTCCCAGAACTTGATCAATTCCGAGGGCGTCCGCAAGCCGGCGTCTTTCAACGCCTGGGTGTAATTGCTGCTCTGCATGCGGCTGTTGGCGCCGGAAAACTCGACAGTGCCGTTGAACGTATTCCCGCCGTCGCGGGGGACGACGTTGAGAACGACGCCGGCGGTTTCCGCCTCGCCCAGGCCACCCGCCGTGGTGACCACGACTTCCTGCGCGCCCGCGACGTTCACGACGGCCGCGTTCGAGTTCGCGCCGGCCCACCCCATGTTCATGCCATCAGCCAGGGTTCGCGAGTCAGACGGGCGGCCGCCGTGCATGCTTCCGGCGCCCCCGCCTGTTCCACCGGTGAGGCCACCGGAATCTCCGGTACCGCTCAATCCTGGTATCGCGGCCTGGATGCCGGTGGCGTTCCTCGAGGACGGGATGGACGCCAGAACGTCCCTGTTGACGACGATCTGCTTCGTCACGCTCTGGACGTCGACGATCGGCGTCTCGCCGGAGACCGTGATCGTTTCCGCGAGGGCGCCGACTTTCAGATCGGCGTTGACCGTCGCGACGAACGCGCCGGCCAACTCGATGCCTTCGCGTTTGAACGCGCTGAAGCCGGCCAGCGTGAATGTCACCGTATAGGTGCCCGGCCGAAGATCGACGATTCGATACTGACCGGTGGCGTCGCTGGCGACCGACCGAACTCTTTCAATCAACACCGGACTGGCGGCCTCGACCGTCACGCCCGGAAGTACGCCACCGGACGCGTCCTTGACGACGCCGGTGATGGCCGCTTGGGCCCAGACGGACGCGGGAAGCAGAACCAGGGTAATGACGGCGAAGAGGACCCGAAGCAACAAACGCATGTGGCCTCCTGACGCTGATTTGACGGAATCCGCGGGTGTTGTGAGCGTTTTACAGCCCCGTCGGGAGGAAATCAACAGGAAAGGGAGGCCCACGGTTGTCTAAGCGGGGGAGAAACGGAATTTTGGAGGAGAAGCGCCGCAGAGGGCAAAGGGCAAAGGGCAAAGGGCAAAGGGCTAGGGCGCGGCCGGGTCGCACCCAGAACGGCCTTCCGTTACTCACCAAGGGACGCTAATATTAGGCGGTCAGTTCGTGAACGACGGGGGGGGTGTGTGAACACGAGACTACTCGTAGCCGGTTGCGTCACGGTCATGTCGGTGGCCCTTGTTTCCGGCCAGTCTGAGGCTCCGAGGGCCAAGTCGCCCGGCGCCGCCCCAGACGTCGCCGCCAAACGTGCGCTCGTCGATCAGTACTGTGTGGTGTGCCACAACGCGAAGGCCAAGACAGCCGGCCTGCTGCTGGATGAACTGGACTTGGCGCACCTCGGAGCCCATGCCGAAATCGGGGAAAAAGTCATCCGGAAACTTCGGGCGGGCATGATGCCGCCGACAGGAATGCGGCGGCCGGATCCGGCCACGCTCGAGTCGCTGATTGGCTGGATGGAGAATGAGATCGATCGCAATGCGGTCACCAATCTCCCTCCGCCGGGCCTCCACCGCCTCAACCGCACCGAATATGCGAATGCGATTCGCGACCTGCTGGGCCTCGAAGTCGATGCCACGAAGTTCCTGCCGGCTGACGACTCCACTCGCGGCTTCGACAACATCGCGGGAGCGCTGACGATGTCGCCGGCGTTGATGGAGGCGTACCTGTCGGCCGCCGGAAAGATCAGCCGTCTGGCGATTGGCGATGTGTCGGCTCCGACGCAGTACGTGTTCGACGTCCCCCCGGACACCGCGCAGAACTACCACATCGATGGACTCCCGTTCGGAACCCGCGGCGGCATCCTGATCAAGCAACAGTTCCCGGCCGACGGCGACTATACGTTCAAGGTGAAGGGCGTCACCGGTTACTTCCAGAGAGTCCTCGGTGGCATCAAAGGCGAGCAGCTCGAGGTCACGATCGACGGCGAGCGGGTAAAGCTCTTCGATTGGGACAAGGAAATTCAGAACACGACGGGCAACGGCCGCGCGACGCCTCGCATCCCCGTCAAGGCGGGCCTGCACACGGTCGGCGTGACGTTCCTCGCGACCAACGACGTGCCGGCCACCGAGCTGAACAAACCGTTTCAGCGAACCATGAATACGCCGGGCTCCATCCCGGGATTTCTGTTCTATCCGCACGTCGGCCAGGTCTGGATTGAAGGACCGTACAATGCCAAGGGCGCGACTGACACGGCGAGCCGCCGCAAGATTTTCGTCTGTCGCCCGGCGAGCCCGCGCGAGGAAGGCGCCTGCGCCGACCGGATCATTTCGACGCTCGTGAAGCATGCGTTCCGCCGCCCCGCGACTCCCGCGGACGTGGAGTCGTTAACGAAGTTCTATCTGGCGGGACGGACTGAAGGCGGGAACTTCGAGCAAGGCATCGAAGCGGCGCTGCAACGCCTGCTCGCGGATCCGGAATTTGTGTACCGCGGGGAACGCGAGCCTGCGGGCGTGGCCGCCGGCAAGAGCTATCGCGTGAACGATCTGGCGCTGGCCTCCCGGTTGTCCTTCTTCCTGTGGAGCAGCATTCCCGACGACGAGCTGATCGATCTCGCCGCACAAGGCAGGCTCAAGGATCCCGCCGTGCTCGAGAAGCAGGTGCGGCGAATGGTGGCGGATCCGAAGTCCGCAGCGCTGATCACGAACTTCACCGGCCAATGGTTGAGCGTGCGCTCGATGAAGACCAGCGAGCCGGTCGTGAATCTGTTTCCGGATTTCGACGACAACCTGCGGAATGCGTTCCAGCGCGAGACGGAGCTGTTCTTCGACAGCATCGTGCACGAGGATCGCAGCGTCCTCGATCTATTGACCGCGGATTACACCTTCGTGAACGAACGGCTGGCGAAGCATTACGGCATCCCGAACATCTATGGCCCGCAGTTCCGCCGCGTGACGCTGACTCCGGAGCTCGACATGCGCCGCGGCCTGCTGGGCAAGGGTGCGCTCCTGACGGTGACGTCGGCGGCGGCACGCACCTCGCCCGTGGTGCGGGGCAAGTCGTTCCTGGAAACCTACCTCGGCATCAGCCCGCCGCAGCCTCCGCCTGACGTGAATACGGCCATCGCGGAGAGACCCCCCGACGCGACCGGCAACACGAAGCCGCCGACGATGCGGCAGACCATGGACGCGCATCACACCAATCCGGTCTGCGCGACGTGCCACCGGATCTTCGAGCCGATCGGGCTCGCGCTCGAAAACTTTGACGCGGTCGGCGCCTGGCGCACCCAGGATGAGGGCGGCCCCATCGATGCGAGCGGCGTACTGGTTGACGGCACCAAAGTGGACGGCGTCGCGAGCCTGCGCGATTCGCTGGTGCGCCGTTCCGATCAATTCGTGCGGGTCGTGGCCGAGAAGCTGCTCACCTACGCGCTTGGCCGCGGCGTCGAGTACGAAGATATGCCGATGGTGCGATCGATCGTGCACGATTCGGCAGCCAGCAAGTACAAGTTCTCGTCGATGGTGTTGGGTATCGTGAAGAGCGCCCCGTTCCAGATGAACGCGAAAACAGCCCCCGCCAATCAACAGGCGGCTCGTTAACGGAGAGAGTCACCGATATGTTTATCACCAAGAAGCACATGTCCCGCCGGACCGTTCTGCGTGGCGCCGGCGCGACGCTCGCGCTGCCGCTTCTGGAAGCGATGGTGCCGGCCGCCACGGCGCTGGCGCAAACGGCGGCCAGCCCGAAGCCTCGATTCGTCGGCTGCTTCGTGTGCCACGGCATGGCACCCGGATACTGGGTCCCCAAGACCGAGGGCCGACTGGACGCCGAGCTGCCCTTCAACTTCAAACCGCTGGAACCCTATCGGGATCAGACGGTCATTCTGAGCGGCTTGCATTCCCGTTCGGCAGAGCCTCCTCCGGGGGCGACGGGCGCCGACCATTGGGTGGCCGCGGCGTTCCTGTGCGCGAACAAGCCGAGAAAAACGGCCGGGGCGGACGTGTACGTGGGGACGACCATCGATCAGATGATCGCGCAGAAGATCGGCCAGGACAACCTGATGCCGTCCATGCAGCTCGCGGTCGAGGACCCGGGCGCGAATTCGAGCAACTGCGGCGAGGGCTACAGCTGCACCTACACGAACACGATCTCGTGGTCCACCCCGACGTCGCCGCTGCCGATGGAGCTGAATCCGCAGGTGGTGTTCGAGCGCATGTTCGGAGACGGCAGTACGGTCGAGCAGCGGGCCGCGCGAAGGAAGCGCGACCAGAGCATTCTGGACTCGCTCACAGGCAGTCTCTCCCGTCTGCGCAAAGAGTTCAGCCCCTCCGATCGCTCGCGGCTCGACGACTACACGGAGAACGTCCGCGAGATTGAGCGCCGGCTGCAGATTGCGATGAAGGCCTCGACCGTCGCACCGGCCGATCTGACCGTGCCCGTAGGTGTGCCGCAAACCTTCGACGAGCACATCAAGCTGCAGTTCGATCTGCTGGCGCTGGCCTTCCAGGCCGACATTACGCGCGTGGGCACGCTCCTCTTTGCCCGCGACCTCACCGGCCGGACGTACCCCGAGAGCGACGCGCCCACGGTGGGTTTCCACGGCGGGTCGCATCACGGCGAAGATCCGAGGCGGATCGACGCGTTGTCGAAGATCAACCAGTATCACGTCAAGATGCTGGCGCATCTGGTCGACAAACTGTCGAAGACCGCAGATGGCGAAGGCACGTTGCTGGATCATTCACTGGTCTTGTATGGCAGCAACATGGGGAACCCCAATCAGCACCTTCACCACGATGTGCCGCACGTGCTGGTCGGCGGATTGAATGGCAAGCTCAAAGGCGGCCGTCACCTGGCATATCCGACCAAGACGGTGCCGACCGGCAATCTGCTCTTGAGCGTGCTGGACAAGTTCGACATTCACCAGGACAGCATCGGCGACAGCACGGGCCGGCTGGATAGCCTGTAAACAGGCTGGTGAAGAACGCAGCCTGAAGTCAGAACTTAGAACTTAGAAGTCAGAAGAGAAGTCCGGCACTGTGAGCCGGGGGACGACAACATGTATATGAGCCGCATTGTGTTCAGTGGCGTGGTGGTGCTGTTGCTGTCGACGCTGACCCTCGGCGCCGGGCGCTCGGAAGTCGCAGACGCGGCCATGCGGGGCGACAAGGCGGCCGTGCGCACGCTCCTGGCGCAGCACGCCGATGTGAATGCGCCTCAAGGCGACGGTGCGACGGCGCTTCACTGGGCTACGTACCGCGGGGACAGGGAACTGGCGGACCTGCTGATTCGCGGGGGCGCGAATGTGAAGGCCGCGAACCGCGAGGGCGCCACACCGCTCTGGCTGGCCAGCGTGAACGGCGACGCCGCCATCATTGCGGCGCTGATCACCGCCGGCGCCGATCCCAACGAGCATCTGCCGCTCGGCAGGACTCCTCTCATGGTGGCGTCGCGCACCGGCAATGTGGAGGCAATGAAAGTCCTGCTCGACCACGGCGCGGACGTGAACGCGAAGGATACGTTGCGCGGAACGACGCCGCTGATGTGGGCGGCGGACGAAGCGCATCCCGCCGCGGTTCAGCTCCTGATCCAGCGCGGCGCGGACATCAAGGCCCGCTCGAACCCGGCTCCGCGTGGAGGAGGGCCGGCGCTTGGCAAATCGAACGATCCGAGGCGGGCGGTCGCTGCGCAGGGTGCCGCGATCGCCGCGCGAGAAGCGTCACCGGACCTGGGCACGCTGAGTGCGCTCGGGCGCGGCGGAGCCGGCGCGCGTGGAGGTGCAGGTGGGCGGGGGGCAGGTGCACGTGGAGCAGGCGGTCGCGGTGGGGCAGGCGCCGCAGCCGATGCAGGCGACGGCGTCGATCAGGGCGATGACGCCGCGGTGGCCGCTTTCGGCGGGGGACGCGGACGAGGGGAAGCGAATGATGGCGGCGGGCTGACGCCGCTGGTCATCGCCGCTCGCTCGAACGATGTCGAGTCGGTCAAGATTCTGCTCGCGGCGGGAGCGGATGTGAACCAGGTCACGGGGTACGGCTGGAGCCCGCTGCTTGTCGCGACGCAAAATCGGTATTACAAACTCGGAGCGTTTCTGCTGGACCACGGCGCCGATCCGAACCTCGCCAACAAGGGCGCGTGGGTACCTCTGTATCTGGCGACCGATAACCGCAATATCGAATCAGGAGATTATCCGGTCCGCAAGAGCGACATGGACCATCTGGATTTCATCAAGCTCCTGTTGGACAAAGGCGCCAACGTGAACGCGCGGATGAAGGACAGCACCGAGACCCGAACGGTGTTCACGAACCAGTGGCTGGATGAGAACGGCGCGACCGCCTTCTTCCGGGCGTCCCAGTCCGGCGATATTACCCTGATGAAACTTCTGCTGGCGCGCGGCGCCGATCCGAAGATTGCGGCGGCGTTCGGAGTGACGGCGTTGCACGTCGCCGCTGGAATCGGCTGGGTCGAAGGCATCACATATGAGTGGTCGCAGAAGGACACGCTGGAAGCCGTGAGGATGCTGCTGGACCTCGGACTCGATCCGAATGCGCAGGCCGACACGGGGCGCGTCGCCCTGCATGGTGCCGCCCACAAGGGAGCGACAGAGGTCGTGCAACTCCTCGCGGACCACGGCGCCAAGCTGGATGTCAGGGATTACGGGAACACCGACAACCGTGGTGGCAAACTGGCCATCCACACGTGGCTGCCGGTGGATTACGCCGATGGTCTGGTCAGGGTTGGCGTGCAATCGGCCATCGCGCATCCCGAAACCGGGCTTCTCCTGCGTAAATTGATGACGGCCGCCGGGCTCCCTGCACCGCCGATGGGTCGCACGCTGGAATCCATTTGCATCACCGACGCGTGCGAATAGTTCTCAGTTAGCCGACCTGCTGGAAAACGTTGACAGCCCGTTCCGGAGCCGATCCGGAACGGGACCCCCGCGTCGTTCTACCAGCCTGATATCGCACCATGGCCTTGAAAATTGACGTGTTCAACCACATCTTCCCGAAGCCGTTTTTCGAGCGGCTCCAGGACGCCATGGTCAACAGAGGCGCGATCAAACGCTGGCTCAATATTCCGTTCCTGCACGATCTGGACGTACGCTTCCGGATGCTGGAGGAGTTCGGGCCCGAGTATCGTCAGATCCTCTCGCTCTCAGCGCCCCCGATCGAGTCGATCAATCCCGATCGCCGCATCACCCTTGACCTCGCGACACTGGCCAATGACTCGATGGCCGATCTCGTCCGTGCTCACCCCGGCCGCTTCCCGGGATTCATCGCATCACTCCCGCTCAACTACCCCGACGAGAGCGTCGCCGAGCTCGAGCGAGCCGTCACCCACCTCGGAGCGCTCGGCGTCCAGGTGTTCTCGAACGTCAACGGACTGCCGCTCGACGATCCGCGCTTCTGGTCGCTGTTCGAATCGGCGGACCGGCTGCGATGTCCGATCCTGCTGCATCCCGCGCGTGGCGCCGGTTTCGCGGACTATGCCGGCGAGAGCAAGTCGAAGTACGAGATCTGGTGGACCTTCGGATGGCCCTACGAGACCAGCGTGGCCATGCAGCGGCTGGTATTTTCGCGGCTGTTCGATCGTCTCCCAGGCATCAGGATCGTCGCGCATCATCTGGGAGCCATGATCCCGTATTTCGAAGGACGGATCGGATACGGCCTCGACCAGTTCGGCACGCGTACGGCGGACGAGGACTACGGGGCCCTGCTCGCATCGCTGCACAAGCGGCCGTACGACTACTTCAAGATGTTTTGGGCCGACACGGCCGTCTTCGGCAGCAGGGCGGCGACTGAGTGCGGGCTGACGTTCTTCGGAACCGATCAGGTGGTGTTCGCCTCCGATGCGCCGTTCGATCCGGAAGGCGGCCCGCTGTACATCCGGGAGACGTTGAAGGTCATCGACGGCCTGGATATTTCTGCGGCGGACCGGCAGAAACTTTACAAGGGCAATGCCGAACGGCTCTTCAATCGCACGTTCTGACGCAGGTCACTCGGAGAAGTCATCCGGCCGGACCCGTCGGCCGGTCCCGCTCGCGTCTCGAACAACTCACCGAAGATGAGGCCAAGAAAATCACTCGCCCGCGGCGACGAGCGCGTCGGTAGGCGCTCTGACACTACATCTCTTATCGGCCCGCCTGCTTCGAGTAGTCGATGAAGCCCTGCTCCTTGCAGTGATCCTGCGTATACGGCGCGTCGGCGACCTGGATGACATCCGATCCTGAATACTGGCCCTTCAGGTACACCGGATCGTCAGCCACGTAGGAGCGCGTCAGCTTCATCGTCTTCGGATCGAGCAGGAAGCGCTCGACGACGTGCAGTTTGTCGCCGTGGCGGACCGGCCCGTTCAACACACCCGGCATGAAACCCACGGTATCTACAACCAACGCATCGCCGTCCCACCGGCCGATGGAGTGACCGGCGCGGGTTGGCTTGATGTTTGCCGGGTGCCCCTTCGTGTTCATGTAGATCGTCCGCTTGAGCCCCATCTGCCCGTACTGGAGGAGGATGGTGTCCTTGTTCTGCGTGATCCGGTTCACCGGTCCGTCGAACGTCCAGTCGAAGATGATGCTGGTCGTCTCGCAGCGGAAGCGCGGATTGTCCTTCTGCGCGAAGCTCGCGGCCGCCTGCTGTCCGAGCTCGGTCAGCTCGGTGCCGCCGTAGAGGCGCGGCCCGGTTGCCGCGCCGCCTCTGCGTCCGCCGCCGGCGCCTGCTTGACGTTCGCCGGGCTTGAACTGACTCAGTTGGCTGAGCGGCACCAGCCCGCCCCCGGTGCCGCGGGGATCGACCATGACCACCTGCTCCGCCGCCCAGTCGCCCGAGATGTTCGGCTCCCCGGTGGGACGCCGCAGCTGCCGCGCTGCGTTCGGTACAACCACCGGCCCTCGCACCTCCTGAATCGCACCTTCCGGAGCCTTCACGTACTGGCCATACCGATCCATGTGAACGCCGTTCTCAAACCTGATCGTGTTGAGGTAGCACGAGCTGGGATCGACTTTGTCAGGCGCTGCCTCGACGGTAATCGGCTTGCCGACGGGAAACAGCCCCTCGGTCCAGCCCGATCGGCGCAATACGTGCACGGAGCGCATCTCGCACCGATGGTGCGATACGCGCCCGTTCGCGTCTGTGACGTCGAAGTAGAGCCACGAGTGTGGATTGACCAATTCCACGCGCGTGAGTTTGCCCATGTATGTGACGGACTTGGTGAGATCGAATGTACCGCCGCCATGATGGGCGAATGCGGGCACGGTGGACGCCATGAACACAACGATGAACGCGGCTGCCTGCCCTGAGCGGCGCCGAAGGGCTCGAATCATGCTCGTTCTCGCGCGGAGGGGCGGGGTGTCGGCACGGTTGCGGTGGCGGGCGGGGAGCCGGGGGCTGCTTTCCATGGG
>JBGPKK010000109.1:0-15275 GCA_041485905.1 Vicinamibacteria bacterium | reverse complement strand
CGACAGCATCACCGTGGCGCCGATCCTCACGCTGAGCGACAAGGAATACCAGCGGATGCGCGACGCCGCCCGGCGGATCATCCGGCGCGTCGGGGTCGAGACCGGCGGGTCGAACATTCAGTTCGCGGTGAATCCCGCGGACGGCCGCATGGTCGTCATCGAGATGAACCCGCGCGTGTCGCGCTCATCCGCGCTCGCGTCGAAGGCAACCGGCTTCCCGATAGCGAAGATCGCGGCGAAGCTGGCGCTCGGCTATCACCTGGACGAGATCAAGAACGACATCACACGCCTCACGCCCGCGTCGTTCGAGCCGACCATCGACTACGTTGTCGTGAAGATTCCGCGGTGGAATTTCGAGAAGTTCCCGCAGGCCGATCGGACTCTGACGACGCAGATGAAGTCGGTCGGGGAAGCGATGGCGATCGGCCGCACGTTCAAGGAAGCGTTCATGAAGGGCGTGCGGTCGCTCGAGCTCGGCCGCAGCGGCCTGCTCTTCGCGCCGTCCAATATGGACGATGAAGATGATGCCGCGCTAAGGAAGCGGCTGGCGATTCCGACCGACCGGCGGATGTGGGACCTGTTCCGCGCGATCGGGCGTGGCTGGAGCCTCGATCAGATCCATCAGATCACGAAGATCGACCCGTGGTTCCTGCGTCAGTTCAGCGAGATCGCGGCGATGCGGGAGAGCGCGGCGGCCAAGGGGCTCGAGGGCCTCGATGTTGGCGAGATGCGGCGGCTCAAGCGCGCGGGCTTCGGCGACGCCGAACTGGCGCTCGCCACCCGTACGAAAGAATCGGCCGTGCGCGATCGGCGCGTCAGTCAGCAATTACAGCCGGTCTACAAGCGTGTCGATACGTGCGCCGCCGAGTTCGAGTCGTTCACGCCGTATATGTACAGCTCGTACGAGCCGACCTGCGAGGCCAATCCGAACGCGCGGCCGAAGGTGGTCATTCTCGGCAGCGGTCCAAACCGCATTGGCCAGGGAATCGAGTTCGATTATTGCTGCTGTCACGCCGCCTTCGCGCTGCGCGAAGAAGACCTCGAGACGGTGATGATCAATTGCAATCCGGAAACCGTGTCGACCGACTACGACACTGCGGACCGGCTGTACTTCCAGCCTCTCACGTTCGAGGATGTGATGTCGGTCATCGACACGGAACGCTCGGCGGGCGCCGACGTGTCGTGCCTGGTGCAGTTCGGCGGACAGACGCCGCTGAAGCTGGCGCTGGCGCTGCAGCAGGCCGGCGTGCGGATTCTCGGCACCTCGCCCGACTCGATCGATCTCGCCGAAGATCGCAAACGGTTCGCCGCGCTGCTCTCGAGCATGGAGATTACGCAGCCGGCGAGTGGCACCGCCACCTCGCGTCAGGAAGCGCGCGACGTGGCCGCCTCCATCGGATTCCCCGTCGTCGTCCGGCCGTCGTACGTCCTTGGCGGCCGCGCGATGGCCATCGTGTACGACGTCAGCACGCTTGATCGCTACATGACGCACGCCGTCGACGCCTCGCCCGAGCACCCGATCCTCGTCGACAAGTTTCTCGAAGATGCGTTCGAGTTCGACGTTGACGCGGTGGCCGACGCGACCGGGGCCGTCGTGATCGGCGGCATCATGGAGCACATCGAGGAGGCCGGCATCCATTCGGGCGACAGCTCGTGCGTCGTGCCGCCGTTCATCTGCCCCGAGCGGCACCTCGCGACGATTCGCGAGTACACCCGCCGCATCGCGCGCGCGCTGAAGGTGATCGGGCTGATGAACGTCCAGTACGCGATCAAAGACGACCTCGTCTACGTGCTGGAGGTGAATCCCCGCGCGTCCCGCACTGTGCCCTATCTGTCGAAGGCGACGGGCGTGTCGCTGGCGAAGATGGCCGCCAAAGTGATGGCGGGGCGGACGCTGGCGGAGCTGGGACTCACCCGCGACATCGAGGCCGCTGGCGTGTTCGTCAAGAGCCCGGTGTTTCCGTTCGTGCGCTTCCCAGGCGTCGATACGATTCTCGGACCCGAGATGAAGTCGACGGGCGAAGTGATGGGGGGATCGTCCAGCTTCGGCGTCGCGTTCGCGAAGGCGCAGCTCGCGGTCGGACAGCGATTGCCCGAAAGCGGCACTGCGTTTGTCAGCGTGAACAACGACGACAAAGCGAACCTCGTCCCGATCGCGCGCGACCTGACCGAGCTTGGGTTCCGGCTCACCGCCTCGCGCGGGACCGCCGCCTACCTGCGTGCGTACGGACTGCAGGTGGAGGTCGTCTTCAAGGTGAACGAGGGCCGGCCCAACATCGCCGACGAGATCGTGAACCGCAAGATCGATCTCATCGTCAATACGCCGCTCGGGCGCGAGTCCTTTTTCGACGACCGGGCCGTGCGGCGCGCGGCCATGATGCACGACGTCCCGTGCATCACGACGCTCACCGGAGCGGCGGCGGCCGTCAGCGCCATTCGCGCGCTGCGCCAGCACGGCGTCGGCGTGCGCGCGCTGCAGGATTACTACGCAGGAATTGCCGCGGGTAGCGTGTAGCGCGCGCGCAGTTTTTGCGCCTCGTCCAGCCTAATCAGACAGCAGGGATACGAAGGACACTTAGGGAAAGCCTTGAGGGTTAAGCCTTTGTGTCCATCGTGTCCTTTGTGTTGAATCAGCGGTGAAGGGTTTGCACGGCCATCTCCGTGCGCTTCGTTGCCGCCATTCCCGCCACCGGTCTCCTTGCCGGATCCGCGATCGGTCTGGTCGCTCCTGAGATTCCCTTTACAGTCGGCATCGCGCTACTTATCGCATTCGCAGCGGCAGCCATCTACGCAACCCGCGTGTCGAGGGCGGTCGTTCTCGCGGCTGCCGTTGCCGGTGCTTTCTTTGTCGGCGGGATGATGCTCTCGTCCGCCGCCTGGCGCGACGCGTGGCGCCCATCATTACGCGTGGTGTTCGACGATCTTGCGCGTCGCGAGCGTGCGCAAGCCGAGGCGGAAGGACGCAGACTGCCGGAAGACGATGAAGCTGGAGCGATCGTGACAGGCGTGCTGCGTTCCGACGCCGCGTTGACGCCGACGGGCGCGTCGCTCAGCCTCGCCGTCGACTCGGTACGTAGGGCGGACCTTGCAGGTCCGCCGATCGGAACTCCGGTATCGGGCGGCGTGCAGCTGACCGTCGTCGGCTCGCTCGCGGCAGAGCATGTTGACGACTGGCGGGCCGGTCGTCGGGTTCGGATGCCGGTGCAGCTGCGGCGGCCGTCTCGGTACGTTGATCCTGACGTGCCCGACTTCGAACGCGCGCTGGCCAGACGAGGCACGACGCTCGTGGGGACCGTCAAGAGCGGGGCGCTCGTCGAGGTTCTCGCGGCCGCTGGATTGGTCGACGAAGCGACCGATTGTGCGCGCGCGTATGCTCGTCGCGCGATTTCGCGGGCCGTCGGGTCGTGGTCGCCGCGATCGGCGGCGATCGTCGCGGCCATCGTCATCGGCGACCGCGCGGGGCTCGGCGAGGACGTGCAGCGGCGGCTTCAAGAGGCCGGCACCTATCACGTCATCGCCATCTCGGGCGGCAACATCGCCATCCTTGCCGGCCTCATGCTCGCCGCCTTCCGCACAGTCGGCATGCTCGGCCGCGCGGCCATGGTCTCGGCGGTCATCGTCTTGATTGCCTACGCACATTTGGTTGGAGGCGGCGCATCGGTCGATCGGGCGACACTCATGGCGGTGGTGTATTTCCTTGCGCGCCTCGTCGATCAGCGAAGCCCGCCGCTCAACGCCCTCGCGTTCGTGGCGGCCTGCCTCGTCGCCACTGGGCCCCTCTCAATCGTCGATCCCGCATTCATCCTGACGTTCGGCGCCACGCTGGCGATCCTCCTGGTCGTTCCGGTGATGCAGACGTGGACTCTGCCTCGCATGCTGGTACCTGCCGCCGGGATGTTGGCCGCGTCAGTGGCGACCGAGATCGTGCTGCTGCCAGTTGGCGCGGTCGTCTTCTCGCGCGTGACGTTCGCCGGCCTGGTCTTGAACTTTGCCGCGATCCCGCTGATGGCCGTGGCACAGATTGCGGGCATGGCGCTCGTGCCGATCGCGCTTGTCTCGGCGTGGGCGGCATCCGGGGTCGGGTTCATCGCACATCTCGGCGCCGGGGGCCTCGTTGTCACCGCCGATCTGGTCCGCTTTGCGCCCGCCACGACGTTTCGCGTCGCGCCTCCGAGCGCGATGGCCGTTGTCGTCTACTACACCGCGATCGCGTCCGCGTGGCTGTATTGGAGGTGGCCGCGCCTGCGACATGCCGCTGTCGCGATCGCAGTGCTCGCGGCGGTCTGGATCGCGGCCGAGCCGTGGACGTATCTTGCCGCGCGGGGCGACGGCCGTCTGCACGTCACCTTTGTGGACGTAGGGCAGGGCGACGCCGCCTTCATCCGCTTTCCGCGGGGAACGACGCTCGTCGTCGATACCGGTGGGCTGTCGCCGGCTTCCACGTTCGACATCGGCGACCGGGTCGTCGCTCCGGTGCTGCGCGCGGCGGGGGTGCGGCGGCTCGATGTCTTGGCGCTCACGCACGGCGATCCGGATCACATTGGCGGGACGCCCTCAGTGGTCCGCGAATTTCGGCCGCGGGAGGTGTGGGAGGGCATTCCGGTGCCGCCGTTCGAGCCGCTCCGCGTGTTGCGAGCGGATGCGGACGGCGTCGGCGCGAGATGGTCCACTGTCATCCGTGGCGATCACCGCGTGATGGATCAGGTGGACGTCCTGGTCCGCCATCCCGACCCGCCCGACTGGGAGCGACAGCGGGTCCGCAACGACGATTCGATCGTGCTCGAACTCAGATGGCGCGACGTGTCCGTGCTCCTGACCGGCGACATCGGCAGGGCAGTCGAACGCACGCTCACATCGTCGATTCCCGCGGCATCGCTGCGAATCGTCAAGGTCCCACACCACGGCAGCCTCACATCGAGCTCCCCGGAATTCATCCGCGCACTCGCGCCAAAGGTCGCCATCGTCAGCGCCGGCAGAGCGAATCACTTCGGCCATCCAGTCCCAGAAGTGCTGGAACGGTACCGAGCCGTCGGCGCCGGGGTCTTCAGGACGGATCAGGATGGGGCGGTGATGGTCGACACCGACGGCTACTCGGTATCAGTGAAGGGATACACCGGGCGAACGTTCTTTACTCGCTGAAATGCAACCACGAATACGTCAAAAACAAATGCCGAAGGCGTGGCTAACCAGTCTGGTGCCGGGACTTAGCTCGTTGCCATTGCTGTTCGAGCTCGTCGACCGTGAGGTCTTTCATCGCCCGCCCTGACGTCGAGATGTCCCTCTCCATGGCTTCGAAGCGGTGCGTGAACTTGTCGTTCGCTTTGCGCAGCGCCGTTTCGGCGTCGATCCCAAGCTGACGGGACAGATTCGCGATGGAGAACAACAGATCCCCCATTTCTTCTTCGGCGCGATCGCGGTCGGTCGGCCGATCGCTCGCGACGACTTCCCGCAGCTCATCGACCTCTTCCTGGATCTTGTCGACCACGTCCCCGGCTTTGGTCCAGTCGAAGCCGACCGAGGCGGAGCGGACGCCGATGTGATGGGCGCGCAGCAGCGCCGGCAGCGTCGGCGGAATGCCGCCGAGCAGCGTTTTTGGTTTCGCTTGACCGCCGCGCTCCTGCGCCTTGATCTCTTCCCACCGAGCCCGGACCTGACCCGCCGATTCGAGGGCGGCCTCGCCCTCGTCGCGGCGGAACACGTGCGGGTGCCGCCGCACGAGCTTGTCGGCGATGTTGCGGACCGAGTCGGCGATGGTGAAGTGACCGGCTTCCTCTTCGAGCTCGGCGAGAAAGACCGCCTGATAGAGAAAGTCGCCCAGCTCCTCGCAGAGCGCGGCGTGATTGTGGCGGTCGATCGCCTCGAGCACCTCATAGGTTTCTTCGAGCACGAACGGCTTCAGCGAATCGATCGACTGTTCCAGGTCCCACGGGCACCCATCGGGCGCCCTGAGGCGGGCGACGATCTCGACCAGTCGAGTGAACTCTGCGGCGGCGGTAGACGACATGAAGACCTCATCGCACGATAGAATGATTCGCGATGTCGGATCAACCAACCGAGGCGCTGTCGTTTACCGGCTTCGTGCTGTCGCTCGCCAGCACGGCGGCCATCCACTTCGGTGATCTGCCCGATCCACAGTCCGGCGAACGCTCGGAGCCCAACCTTGACGGAGCGGCGCAGATGATCGAAATCCTCGCCCTGCTCGACCAGAAGACCAGGGGCAACCTCACCGCGGAAGAGCGTCAGATGCTCGAGCAGGTGTTGTACGAGCTCCGCCTCCGGTTCGTCGAGGCCAGAGGCGGCGGCAAGCGCATCATCGAGCCCTGAATCGCTGACCGACCATGCGCGTAACCCTTCTCGGTACCGGTACGTCGAGCGGTGTGCCGGCGATCGCCTGCGACTGCGAAGTCTGTCGGTCTGAGGATCCTCGCGACCGCCGCACGCGGCCGTCCATCCTGATCGATCTCGGCGACGAGACCAAGCGACCCACGCACTCGCCGTTGGCTGCTGGTACGCGCTACATTCTGGTCGACACGGCCACCGATCTTCGCGCCCAGGCGCTCGCGTACGACGTCCGGCGCGTCGACGCGATTCTCTTCACCCATAGTCACGCCGATCACGTGCTCGGTCTGGACGAGGTGCGTCGATTCAACGCCGTGCAGCAGAGCGCGATCGGCTGCTACGGCGACGCGAAGACGCTTTCCGATCTGCGGCGAATGTTCTCGTACATTTTCGACGCCCGGCCGAGGGCGGGCGGCGGCATTCCACGATTGTCGTTGTTCGTGGTGGGCGGCGCGTTCTCGCTCGGCGGCGTCGAGATCGTGCCGATACCGGTCATGCACGGGCCGCGGCCGATTCTCGGTTATCGAATCGGATCGTTTGCCTACCTGACCGATTGCAACCACATCCCCGACACGTCGTGGCCGCTCCTCGCCGGCATCCGCACGCTCGTCGTGGATGCCCTCCGCGATCGGCCGCACTCGACGCATTTCAGCGTGGCCGAAGCGCTGCAGGTTGCCGAGCGGCTCGCGCCCGAGCGCACCTACTTCACGCACATCTGCCACGAGCTACCGCACGCCGCGACCTGCGCGCGGCTCCCGGCCGGCGTGCAGTTGGCCTATGATGGATTGGTTTTGGAGATCGCGTGAAAGTTAGAACTCAAGACTGTCGTTGTCCTTTTGAGTTTTGAGTTTTCAGTTTCGAGTCTATTTGATGGACGTAATTCATTTCCCTGATGATCCCCGACCGTCGCGCTGGACACGCCCTGTGTTGGCGCTTGGCAATTTCGATGGGTTGCATCGCGGCCATCGCAAGATTCTCGATCGCGTCTGCCGTGTCGCAGCCGAGCGGGCCGCGACCGCGATTGTCATGACCTTCGACCCGCATCCGCCGCGCGTCGTCCGCGCCGACAAGGCACCGCCCCTTCTGATGACCAAGTCGCAGAAGATCGAAGCCTTCGAGGGCGCGGGCCTTCAGGGCGCGGCGATCGTCCGCTTCACGCTCGAGTTGTCCCGGTGGGATCCGGAAATGTTTGTCCGAACGGTTCTCGTCGACTGGCTCCACGTGGCGGAAATATGGGTGGGCGCGAACTTCCTGTTCGGCCACGACCGCACGGGCAATTTCTCGCTGCTCCGCACGCTAGGGGGCCGTTACGGATTCAAGGCCGAGAAGATCGATCCGGTGCGGTACAAGGACTTCGTCGTCAGCAGCACGAGGATTCGGCGGCTCGTAGGAGAGGGACGAGTGGACGAGGCCGGTGCGCTTCTCGGACACGAGTACTACATCGAAGGGCGTGTCGTGCACGGCGACAAGCGCGGCCGCCAGATCGGGTTTCCAACCGCCAATCTCTGCACCGAGAACGAGCTGCTGCCGCCCCACGGCGTCTATGCGACGACGATGACGATTGATGGGGTGGTGCGGCCGTCGATCACCAACGTGGGCGTCCGTCCCACGGTCGATTCATCCGGAAGAACGACGGTCGAAACGCATGTGTTCGACGTGGATCAGGATTTGTACGGAAAAGAGGTGCGTGTAGGGTTCGTCCAGCGGCTCCGCGACGAACGGCCCTTTGAATCGATCGAGCTCCTCAAGGCGCAGATTGCCGCCGACTGCACGAGGGCCCGCGTGCTGTTCAGCCACCTTTCGCTGTAGGATCGCGCGCGGTGTCCGAACCCGACTTCGTCTTCTCGGTGCGGCTCGCTGGTCGTGAGCCTTTTGACGATGTGCTGGGCGACCTGGCGGCGACCGTCTTGGGTCAGATCGGCTGCTCGATGCCTGACGTCACCGTTCTGGTCGCGCAGTTGAGCGCGGCGGTCCGATCGCGCGCTGACGGCGAGTCGGAGTTCGACGTCCAGTTCCGTGCGCACGCCGGATCGTGCGAGGTTGTTGTCTCCGTCCGCGACCGCGAGATCTGGCGCTCGTCAGCATCCAGTGGCCGCTGAGCAGTGATGCCCATGCGCCTCTACAACACACTGACACGCGCGGAAGACACCTTCACGCCGTCGACAGACGATACCGTTCGCATGTACACGTGCGGCCTCACCGTCTACGCACGCGGGCACATCGGCAATTTCCGGACCTTCGTCTGCGTCGATGTCCTGCGGCGCACGCTGAAATATCTGCTCGGGTACCGGATGAAGCACGTGATGAACTTCACGGACGTCGACGATCGCACGATCGCCGGCGCACAGAAGGCGGGGATGGATCTCCGCGCGTTCACGGATCAGTACATCGCCGCTTTTCGTGAGGATGCCCGGGCGCTGGGCCTCGAGGAGGTCGAAGAGATGCCCCGCGCGACCGACGAGGTTAACCTCCGCGCGATGGCGGAGCTGGTCGGCGCGCTCGACAGAAACGGGCACACGTACCGGAGCGACGGGTCGGTGTACTTCAAGATCTCGTCGCTGCCAGGTTATGGGCGTCTGGCGCGTCTCGATCCCGACGGCATGAAACCCGGAGCACGCGTCGACGCGGACCACTACGCGAAAGAGGACGCGCGCGATTTCGTGTTATGGAAGGGCGCGCGGGACGGCGAGCCGGCCTGGGATGTCGTCGATCCTCCAGGCCGCCCCGGGTGGCACCTGGAGTGCTCCGCGATGGCGCTGCGGCTGCTGGGCGCCCCGCCGATCGACATTCACGCCGGCGGCATCGACCTGATCTTCCCGCATCACGAGAACGAGATCGCGCAGAGCGAAGCGGCGACGGGGAAGCCGTTCTCGCGCTTCTGGGTCCATGTCGAGTATCTGCTCGTCGACGACAAGAAGATGTCCAAGTCGCTCGGCAACACGTACACGATTCCCGATCTCGTCGAGCGCGGCTACCGTCCGTCTGCCGTGCGGTACCTCCTGTTGTCCGCTCACTACCGCAAGCAGCTCAATTTCACGTGGGCGAGCCTCACCCAGGCCGAGGAGTCGCTCCGCCGTCTCACGGACTTTCTGGCGCGCGTCGACGCCGTTACGGACCAGGGGTCGCATCCGGAGATCGCTTCGCGCGTCGAAGAGGGACGCAAGGCATTTGCGGAGGCGATGACCGACGACCTGAACACGGCCGCTGCGCTGGGCGCCATTTTCGAGCTGGTGCGCGCGTTAAATTTTTCCATCGACGCCGGTGACGTCGGCGCCGGCGACGTACCGTCCATCTGTGAAGTCTTCGACCAGTTCGACCGGGTGCTTGGCGTGCTCAGTTTGCGGCGTGCCGAGGACGATCGGCCGTCCGTGCCGGTCGACGAGATCGAGCGACTTATCGAGGACCGTCATGCCGCGCGGCGGCGGCGCGACTTCGCGGCAGCCGATCAGATCCGAAAAGATCTGGCGGATCGCGGTGTGCTGCTCGAAGATAGCGCGGCCGGAACGCGCTGGAAACGAAAGTGACCGTTCCGCACATCAAGACCGCGCTGCCCGGGCCCAAAGCCCAGGCGATCATCGAACGGGACCGCGCGGTCGTTTCGCCTTCGTACACGCGCAGCTACCCATTTGTCATGGAGCGCGGCACGGGCGCGGTCGTCGAGGACGTCGACGGGAACGTGTTCCTCGACTGCGCGGCGGGCATTGCCGTCGCGTCCACCGGCCACGCGCATCCCGACGTCGTTGCGGCCATCACCGAGCAGGCCCGGCGTTTCGTTCACATGTCGGGGACCGACTTCTATTACGAGCCGCAGGTGAAGCTTGCCGAAGAGTTGGCCGCCGTTGCGCCAATCGACGGCGGCGTGAAGTCGTTTTTCGGAAACTCCGGCACCGAAGCGGTCGAAGCGTGCATCAAGCTGGCGCGCTACGCCACCGGACGCGAGAACCTCATCGCGTTTCTCGGGGCGTTTCACGGGCGCACGCTCGGGTCGCTGTCGCTGACCGCGAGCAAGGCGGTTCAGCGGCGCGGTTTTGGTCCGATGATGCCCGGTGTGTTTCACGCGCCGTTCGCGGACTGTTACCGCTGCCGGCTCGGGCTGAACCCCGAAACGTGCTCGGCGGAATGCCTCGACTACATCGAGGACGAGATCTTCCTGCACCTGGTGTCGCCAGACGAGGTCGCCGCAATCGTTCTCGAACCGATCCAGGGTGAAGGCGGCTACATCGTCGCGCCGAATCAGTTCCTTCAGCGGCTGCGCGAGCTCACCCGCAAGCACGGCATCCTGCTCGTCGTCGACGAAGTGCAGTCCGGTATGGGGCGCACCGGACGGATGTTCGCCATCGAACATGCCAACGTGCGACCGGACGTGATTGCGATCGCGAAAGGCGTCGCGTCCGGCATGCCGCTGGGTGTTGCGCTGGCGCGGGCGGACGTCATGGACACGTGGCCCTCGGGCGCGCACGCGAGTACGTTTGGCGGCAACCCTGTCTCCTGCGCCGCCGCGATTGCGACGATGAAGCTGCTGAAGGAGCGGTTGATGTCGAACGCCGCCGAGGTCGGCGCGTATCTGATGGCGGGGCTCAAGGCGCTGGCGGGGAAGCATGCGTTGATTGGCGACGTTCGCGGGCGTGGGTTGATGATCGGCGTCGAGCTGGTTCGCGATCGGCAGACGAAAGAGCGGGCCGGCCGGGAGCGCGATCAAGTGATTTCGAAGGCGTTCAGCCGGGGACTGCTGGTGCTCGGCGCCGGCGGCAATTCGATCCGGTTCTCGCCGCCGCTCGTGCTGACGCGCGATCAGGCGGATATCGCCATCAGCATCGTCGACGAGACGTTGACGGAGGTTGAGAGCGCAGGAGGGTAGCCAAAAGGTCTTTCGTGTGCTTCGTGATGGCCTGGTGTTTGCTGGCTCAGCCGGGCATGTCTCAGAGCCGTATCGCCTTCGGAAAAACAGGCGAAGATCTCGCGTGTCGGGAGCTGGAGCGCCGCGGGTACGCCATAGTTGCACGCCGGTACCGTCGCCGCGGTGGCGAATTGGACATCATCGCGCGGGACGGCAAGACGATGGTGTTCGTGGAGGTGAAGGCGCGGCAGGACCATGCCTTTGGCGACGCGTCGGAAGCGGTCGGCTTCGTGAAGCGCCGCCGGATGGCGCAGGTCGCGATGGACTACGTGCTGCGGCACCGTCTCACTGATTGTCCGTGCCGCTTCGATGTCGTCTCGATTCACATGGATGACGGGCGGCCTGTCATCGAAGTGTTTCAGAATGCTTTTGATCTAAATGCCTGAACTTCGCAAGGATCCCGTCACCGGCCGCTGGGTCATCATCTCCACCGAGCGCCGCAAGCGTCCCACCGATTTCCGTTTGGAGCGCCACGAGGTGTTTCGGGACGAGTTCTGTCCATTCTGCACCGGCCACGAGGATCTCACGCCCCCGGAAGTGTTTGCCATCCGGTCCAACGGCGCGCCGCCGAACGGTCCCGGGTGGGACCTGCGCGTCGTGCCGAACAAGTTTCCCGCGCTGCAGGTCGAGGGCGGGCTCGACCGCGAAGGCGAGGGGATGTTCGATCGCATGAACGGGATCGGCGCGCACGAGGTGATTATCGAGACGCCGCATCACGACAAGACGCTGGCATCCATGTCCGAGGGCGAGATCGAGCGGGTGCTGCAGGCGTTCCGGGCGCGCGTGCTCGACCTCAAACAGGATCGGCGGTTCCGATACATTCTCATTTTCAAGAACCACGGCGGGCCGGCCGGCGCGACGCTCGAGCATTCGCACTCGCAGTTGATTGCGCTGCCGATCGTGCCCGATTTCGTGCGGGAAGAGATCGAGGGCGCCAGGCGTCATTACGCCGCCAAGGAACGCTGCGTCTTCTGCGACATCGTCCGCGAGGAGCTGGTCACCGCGCGCCGCGTGATTCTCGAGAACGCGGACTTCGTCGCCCTGTCGCCGTACGCGCCGCGGTTTCCGTTCGAGACGTGGCTGGTGCCTCGGCGGCATGGCGCGAGGTTCGAGGAGGCGGCGGATCACGAATACGAGAGTCTGGCGCGGCTGCTCAAGGCGCTGCTGTTGAGGGTCAACCGCGCGCTCGAGTCGCCGCCGTACAACCTCATCGTCCACAGCTCGCCGTTTTCGGAGCAAACGACCGAGGCCTATCACTGGCACCTCGAGCTGATGCCGAAGCTGACGAAGGTGGCCGGGTTCGAGTGGGGGACCGGGTTCTACATCAACCCGACGTCGCCCGAGGAGGCCACGCGCGTGCTGCGCGACGCCAAGGTGTAACTCGTACGTAGTGTCCGGCTTTAGCCGGACCGTGGTTGAAGCCAACCCGGCCGTGTGGTACTTTAAGGTTTCCCTGAAGAGGGCCGAGCGGGAATAACTCAGTGGTAGAGTGCGACCTTGCCAAGGTCGAAGTCGCGGGTTCGAATCCCGTTTCCCGCTCCATTTCTTTGATGCGTCACATCCGCCTCGTCTCCATCGGCTCACGCTGTTGTCGGACCATCCAGGTCCGCTGACGAGCCCGTTCTATCCCACAACTCGTTCAGTCAGGCGCCGTCGCCGCTTTCGCCCCCTTTTCCGGATGGATTTGCAGGAAATTTGCAAGCTGCTGTGCCCGCAGCCGGCAATCCATGACGGATCTTCGAGCCAGCGTACTCGCGAGAAAAAGCGGTGACGACGCGCTCTGATCACGCCAGATACCGTTCAATTTCAAGGGGCGCGGAAGACTCCCAGAATGTCGATCTCGGTGGAGGACTTGATCAGGTCGTAAGCTGAGCAGCAGATCACGGCGCGGGAACGGCAGCGTCTTCGAGCCAGGAAGTTTCACGAGCGGCTGACTTAATCCGATGAAAATCCTTTGGACCGGAGAACTCTTGGACATATGTATGGCGCCGAAGGTGTTCGTGGGAGCGACTTCGCGCACGGTTTCGCCGTCCCGAAACCTCGCCACCGTATTCATGAAATTGAGTGCTAAGTCATGCTCATGCAATGTGTTAGGTCTTTCGATGCAATTCCTACTGTCCTGTATTAGATTACTCTAATGTTCCTTGGGCTACGTAATTGTACATTGACGTCGTGCCAAAAGGTGGCTAAGATGCGGACTCCTTGAAGTTTCTGCAAGACTGGAATTTGTAGCGCGACAAGATCGTGTAGGCACGCCCCTGAAGGGAAGCGAGAGGGATATTCAATTGTCACTGGCACTGTCGGCGAGGGTTCAAGAAGTTCAGCTGATCGGCCAAAGCGCCGGGATCGAGGCCACGCGCGCAGATATCAACTGCGCGGCGCGTTCGGACGCGAAGGTCCTGATCACCGGCGAGACCGGCGTGGGGAAAGAAGTGGTCGCGCGACTCATTCACCACCGGAGCGCGCGAGCCGCGGCCCCAATCGTCACGGTCAACTGTGCGGGGCTTCCTGACTCGCTGCTCGAGTCCGAGTTGTTCGGTCACGCGCGCGGCAGCTTTACCGGCGCGTACCGCGACAAGCCGGGGCTGCTCGAGATGGCGAGAAACGGCACCGTCTTCCTGGACGAAGTCGGCGAAATGAGCACGCGCATGCAGGTAGTGCTGCTCCGCTTCCTCGAGACGGGCGAGATTCAGCGCGTCGGTTCGAACCGTTCGCAGACGTGCGTCGACGTTCGGTTGATCACGGCCACCAATCGCGATCTCCAAAGCCATATCGCATCGGGCGCGTTCCGCGAAGATCTGTATTTCCGCTTGAACGTCATTCGCCTGTGGATCCCGCCTCTCCGGGAACGGCGCGAAGACATCCCGCTGCTCATCGAGCATTTCCTGGACGCGTACAGACGGCAGCACAACGTCGTACGGCCTGAGGTGACGGCCGCCGCGATGGACGCTCTGGTCGCGCATCGCTGGCCGGGCAACGTTCGAGAGTTGAAGAACGTGCTCGAACGGCTGATCCTGAAGTCCACGGGGCAGCCCGTCCGTCCGACCGATCTTCCACCAGAAGTGTCCGTCCCCCCACCGGCAGCGGTTGTCGTGGGCACTGAACACACGAACGGCTCGGAGAGCCGCACGTCCGTCGTCGACACGCTGGCCGCGCGACTGTTCGAGCGCGGAGAGTCTTTCTGGACGGCCGTGTATCCCGCATTCATGTCACGTGATCTCAGGCGGGACGATCTGCGGAAGCTCGTGCAGATGGGCCTGGAGCGCAGCAACGGCAACTATCGGTTGCTGGTGCAGCTGTTCAACATGCCCGCCGACGACTACAAGCGGTTCCTCAGTTTTCTGCGCAAGCACGATTGTCATTTGCCGTTTCAGGGCTTTCGCGTCGCGCCCGCGCGCGTGTTGACCTTGTCCAACCGTTCACCGCTGAGGGCGACCGGTGGCTAGTCGTCCGCACGCCTGCGACGGCTTTAAGATGTCAGAACCGGCGATCGAAGGCCGACAACAGTCTCAGACAACCGCCGCTCGGCCATCTGCCACGCGGCGGCGCGTGATGATCGTCGACGACGATGACGTGACGCTCGCGGCGCTGGGCCAGCTCATCGCCCAGTGGGGACATGACGTCCTAATGTTCCCTCGCTTCGAGTCTGCGCGGACATCCCTGACCACCGATGGCCCACCGGATGTGCTCGTTGTCGACGTTCGGCTGGGGATGTTCAACGGACTGCAATTGGTGCACGTCGCGAAACAACTCAGTCCGGCGATGACCATCGTCGCCGTGTCGGGATTTGATGATCCGGTCTTGCGCGCCGAAGCGGCAGCGGCCGGAGCCGCGTTCCTCCCGAAGCCGCTCGATCTTGCCGAGCTACGGTATCAGGTGTCGGCCACGCCTTCGGCGACCTAGGAGTCTGCGCGGCAGAAACGCGCGGGGTGCGGGGTACGTATAGGTAGGTATGCCGACTACGTTTCGCCCGTGCGCGCCCGACCAATCGCTGCTGTTCCCACCCTCGCCGCGCGACTGGCTCCCCGAAGGGCATCTG
>JBGPKK010000108.1:0-15360 GCA_041485905.1 Vicinamibacteria bacterium | reverse complement strand
TGAGCCTCGCGCCATTTACCGTCCTGCGGGCGGACTCACTCCGCTGCTCTACACGGCCCGCGAAGGATGTGTGGACTGCGCGCGGTATCTGGTTGAAGGCGGAGCCAACCTCAATCTGGCCGATCCGGAAGAGGTGAGCCCGCTCCTCCTGTCGATCCTCAACGCGCACTACGACCTCGCCGCGTATTTGATCCAGAAGGGCGCGAGCCCGGGCAAGTGGGACTGGTACGGGCGGACGCCGCTGTATGCGGCGGTGGATCTGAACACGATCCCGCGCGGAGGCCGCCCCGACCGGCCCTCGCTCGACAGCACGACCAGCCTGCAGATCGTCGAACAGCTGCTCGCCGCCGGTGCGAACCCGAACCCGCAATTGAAGCTCGCGCCGCCGTTTCGCAATATCGGCAACGACCGCGGACTCGACGGCCTGCTCACCATCGGTGCCACACCGCTGCTCCGGGCCGCCAAGGCGCTGGACGCTCCGGCGGTTCGCGCGTTGCTGGAAAAACACGCCGACATCACCCTCGCGAATTCGCGTGGCGTCACGCCGGTGATGGCGGCAGCAGGATTGGGATCAACAGATGCCGACACACGCGGCATCTACACCACCGAAGATGTTCAGCAGCGATCGATTGAATCGCTCAAGCTGCTGCTGGCGGCTGGCGCGGACATCAACACGAAAGACGGCACCCGGGGCCTCACTCCCCTTCACGAAGCCGCCCGCTGGGGCTGGAACGACGTCGTCCGCTTCCTAGTGGAGCACGGCGCCAACCTGCAGGCCAAGGACAGCCGGGGCATGACGCCGGTGGATTCCGCGCTCGGAAAGGCGGGCGGCAACAGCCGCGGCGGTCAGCGCATCGATGTCCACGAAGACACGGCCGCGCTTCTCCGCACATTGATCGCCGGCGCCCCGTCCAAGAGTTCCACGCCGTAGCTTTAGCCACCAGAGGGTGCGCCGCGAGATTTGCGCTATTCTTGCGCTCGAATTCGCGTTCAGGAGGTTAGAGACATGGAACTGCGACGGATCACCGCGCCGTTGGCCGCCCTGATCGGACTGACGCTGTCCGCCTGGCTCGCCGCGGGCCCGCAGGTCCGCCGAGTGGACGATGGGGCGCTCAAGAGCGCGGGTGAGACGGGCGAAGAGTGGCTCACGTACGGCCTGAATCAGGCGGAGACGCGCTACAGCCCGCTCAATCAGATCACCACCGCCAATGTGAAACGACTCGGGCTGGCGTGGTCGTACGACCTCGGGTCCGGGGGCGGTGGCCAGGAAGCCACGCCGCTGGTCTGGAATGGGACCGTGTACTCCATCACCAACTGGAGCGTGGTGTTCGCCGTCGACGCGCGCACGGGCAAAGAGCGGTGGCGGTGGGATCCTGAAGTGAACCAGACGGCCGTGCGGCCGAGAATCTGCTGCGGCATCGTGAATCGCGGCCTTGCGATCTACGAGGGCAAGATCATCGCGCCGGTGATCGACGGCAGGCTCCAGGCGCTGGACGGGGAAACCGGCAAGGTGCAGTGGGAAGCGCGCGTCGCGTATCCGCAGGACAACTACACGATCACCATGGCCCCGCGAATCGCCAAAGGCAAGGTGATCATCGGTGCGAGCGGAGGGGACAAACCGACGCGCGGATTTTTCGACGCCTACGATGCGGCCACCGGACGCCGCGCGTGGCGCTTTTATACCGTCCCAGGCGACCCGTCCAAACCGTTCGAAAACGCGTCGATGAAGAAGGCGGCGGAGACGTGGGACGGCGACTGGTGGAAGCTGGGCGGCGGCGGATCGGTGTGGGACGGGATGGCGTACGACCGGGACGCGGATCTGATTTACGTCGGCACCGGCAACGCCGAACCGTGGGCGCAGCAGCTCCGCACCTCCACGCGCAAAGACAATCTGTATGTGTGCTCCATCCTGGCCGTGCATGTCGACACCGGAGAGCTGAAGTGGCACTACCAGGTGGTGCCGGGCGACATCTGGGATTTCGACAGCGTGCAGCACCTGATGCTGGCCGACCTCACGATCAACGGGCGGCCGCGTAAAGTCATCATGCAGGCGAACAAGAACGCGTTCTACTACGTGATCGATCGGCTCACGGGTCAGTTCATTTCGGCGGGGCCGTTTTCCAAGGTCACATGGGCCAAGGGGATCGATCAGAGAACCGGACGTCCGATCGTGAACCCGGAGGCGTACTACGGCACTGACCCGATTCAGATCTCGCCTGGCGGCGGGGGCGCGCACAACTGGTCGCCGATGTCGTTCAATCCGATCGCCGGCCTCACCTACATTCCCACGTCGACCAACAACAGCTTCACCTACGCGGCGGAGACGAAGTTCAATCCGGTGGCGGGTCGCATGACGGGCACCGTGCGGCCGATGCCGGCGGCGACGAAGCCTCCTCCGCCAGCGATCGGGCCCGAGCCGATCGAAGGACCGGGCGGACGCGGCGCGCTGGTCGCCTGGGATCCGGTGAAGCAGGAAATGCGCTGGCGGCAACCCGGCGGCGGCGGTATTGGAGGCGGCACGCTGACGACGGCGGGCAATCTGGTGTTTCAGACGGTCAACGATGGACGACTCGTCGCCTACAGCGCCGACAGAGGCGAGAAGTTGCTCGAAATCCAGACCGGTCTGCGCAGCGGCATGGGGCCGCCGATCACGTACCGGCTCGACGGCAAACAGTACATCGCGTTGATGGGCGGCGTGGGTGCGGTGGCGGCCGGGGCGGCAGGTCCAGGAAATGCGGCGACGCCGTTCTCGCCCAAGCTGCTGACGTTCGTCCTCGACGGCAATGCGCCGCTACCGGTCAGCAGTCAGCCGTAAAGAGAATGTGGCGCAAGGCTTTAGCCTTGCGGGAGATCTCAATGACGACGCGCCTGCGATTCGGTGTGTGCCTGGCGGCTGTATGCGTCGCTGCGGTGTCCGCACGGCCCGTGTTCGGCCAGGACGTCACCCTGCGCTATCGCTGGACGCCGGGCGAGGAATTCCGTTACCGGATGACCCTTCAGACCGGCACGACCGTGTCGGGGACGGGCCTGCCTGGCCTTGGCGACATGTCCCTTGATCAGACGATGAGCCAGGTCATTCGGACGATCGTCGACAACGTCGCGGCCGACGGCACCGCGACGCTCCGGCAGGTGATCGAGTCGGTCCGTGCCGAGATGAATACTCCAACGGGGAAGGTAGTGTTCGACAGCGCGACGAGCGGCGACGCGGCCGCCGATCCGTTCAGCAAGAGCCTGGCGGTCATGTACTCCGCCATGATCGGACAGTCGGTCACGGTGGTGACCTTGCCGACCGGAGCCGTCCAGAAGATCGAAGGCATGGCACGCCTCATGGAAAAGATGCTGAGCAACCTGCCCCAGAATCCGGCTGCGGCCGGAGTCTTGGATAGCCTCAGGGACATGTTCAGCGACGACGCGACGCGTGACATGTCCTCACGGGGCCTCGCGCAGTTCCCGGATCGGCCGCTCAAGCCCGGCGACACCTGGGACCGCCAGTTCACGGCCAGTCTCCCGATGACCGGAGCCATCACCACTTCGACCACCTCGACGTTTCAGGGGGTCGGGAATAGTGGCGGCGTCTCGGTGGCGAGGATCACGGCAAAACTGACGATGAAGAGCGGCCCGGCGGCCGCCCAGCCTTCGACGCCGCCGTTCCCGTTCACACTTCAGATGGGCGAGGGCACGGGCGAGAGCGAGCTGCTCTTCGACGTCGCGAGAGGCCGCGTGCAGCGCGTCACCAGTGGAACGACGCAGCCGATGACGATGACGACGACGGGCGCCGCCCCGGACGGCAGTCGTGCCGTGAGCATGCGGACCATCGCGAAGACCACGATGACCATGGAGTTGATCGAGCGATAGACGAGAACGCCTTCTCACTTCCTGCGCGTTGCGCGTGACAAACGCGCCGGGATGCTGCATTCTCTGGTGAACTAAAGGAGCTCCGATATGAAACGCACGATCGGGTTCGTCGCCCTGTCCTTTCTTTGGGCGTCCGTGAGCTTCGGACAAGCGCTGCCCAGGGGCATGGACAAGGTCACATCCGTCGAGGGCATCACCGAATACAAGCTCGCCAACGGCTTGCACGTCCTGGTGTTCCCGGACCCTTCGAAATCCACGATCACGGTCAACATGACCTATCTGGTCGGATCGCGGCAGGAGGGGTCCGGCGAGCGCGGGATGGCCCATCTGCTCGAACACATGGTGTTCAAAGGCAGCCCCAGACATACGAACATTCCGCAGGAGTTGACCACGCACGGCGCCCGTCCGAACGGCACCACCTCGTACGACCGCACGAACTATTTCGAGACGTTTCAGGCGACGGATGAAAACCTGAAGTGGGCGCTGGATCTGGAATCCGACCGGATGGTGAATTCCTTCATCAGGAAAGCGGATCTGGACAGCGAGTTCACCGTCGTACGCAACGAGTTCGAAGCCAGCGAGAACAGTCCGATCAACGTGTTGCTCCAACGAGCATGGTCCTCAGCGTACCTCTGGCACCCGTATGGGCGCTCGGTCATCGGGAACCGGGCCGACATCGAGCATGTGCCCATCGACAAGCTCCAGGCGTTTTACAAGAAGTTCTACCAGCCCGACAACGCGGTCCTGACCGTGTCGGGAAAGATCGACGAGGTGAAGCTGCTGCCGCTCATCAGCGACTCGTTCGCGCCGATCGCGGCGCCGGCCCGCACCCTCGACACGACCTACACGGTCGAGCCCGTGCAAGACGGAGAGCGGCAGGTGACGCTGCGGCGCGTGGGCGACATTCAGGCAGTGCTGGCGGTCTACCATGTGCCCGCCGGATCGGACCCGGACTTCGCAGCGGTCAGCGTTCTGGTGAGTCTCGCCAGCGACAATCCCTCGGGTCGCCTGTACAAGGCTTTGATCGACAGCAAGAAGGCCGCCCAGGTGCTGGGGCTGGCCACACAATTGAACGACCCTGGAACCGTCGTCTTCGGCGCGATCCTGAACAAGCAGGACTCGATGGAAGAAGCCCGCAAGGTCCTGCTGGATACGTTGAGCAACCTGGTGAAGGAGCCGCCCAGCAAGGAAGAAGTCGACCGCGCGCGGACGAGGTTGCTCGCGAACGTCGATCTCCAGCTTCGAAATTCCGAGCAGATCGGACTGACCATCAGCGAATGGGTGAGCAAGGGCGACTGGCGTCTGCTGTTCCTGAATCGGGATCGGCTGCGCAAAGTCACGCCGGAAGCCGTGCAGCGCGTGGGCAACGCGTATCTGAAGAGCTCGAACATGACGGTGGCGGAATTCATTCCGGACGCCAAGCCGGACCGGGCGGAGATCCCGGCCAAATCCGATGTCGCCGCCATGCTGAAGGACTACAAGGGCGATGCGGCGATGGCGGTGGGCGAAGCATTCGATCCGTCCCCCGCCAACATCGAGTCGCTCGTCAAGCGGACCACGCTGCCGTCGGGCATGAAGGTCTCCCTGCTGTCCAAACAGACACGCGGCAACACCGTGAGCGCGACGATCCGTTTGCACTACGGCACGCTTGATCGCCTGACGGGTCTGGATGCCGCGTCGAGCCTGGCCACCCAGACTCTGATTCGCGGCACGCAGAAGAAGAACCGCCAGCAAATCCAGGACGAGCTCGACCGCTTGAAGGCCCGGGCCAATGTCGGCGGCGGGGCCACGACCGCGATCGCGACGATCGAAACCGTGCGGGAGAACCTGCCCGCGGTCCTTCGGCTGGTGGCCGAGGTTCTCCGTGAGCCGGCGTTTCCGGAATCGGAATTCGAGCAGTTCAGGAAGCTGCTGCTGACCAGCGTCGACAACGCGAAATCGGAGCCGCAGGTGCTGGCCTCGATCGAGCTGCAACGGGCGCTGTATCCCCATCCGAGAGGGGACGTGCGCGCCGCCGCCACGCCGCAGGAAGAGATTGAAGACGTGCAGAAGGTAACGCTGGACGACGCACGGAAGTTCTACCGGGAGTTCGTGGGCGCGTCGAACGCGGAGCTGTCGGTGGTGGGAGATTTTGACGCGCAGGAGATCGGACGACTCGCGGGCGAGTTGTTCGGGGCGTGGAAGAGTCCTGGAGCGTTCGCAAAGGTGACCGACCCCTACAGGAAAATCGAGCCCGTGAACCGCAGCATCGAGACACCGGACAAGCAGAATGCGATGTTCGCGGCGGGGCTCCGGCTGAATCTCAGCAACACCGATGCGGATTATCCGGCCTTGGTGCTGGCGAATTACATGCTGGGTGGAGGATTTCTCAATTCACGGCTCGCGACGCGGATCCGGCAGAAGGACGGTTTGAGCTATGGGATTTCGTCGAATCTATCGGCGGCATCGAAGGTGAAGAATGGCTCCTTTATGGTGAACGCCATTGCCGCTCCGCAGAACGTGGCCAAGGTCGAGGCTGCGGTCAAGGAGGAGCTCGACAAGGCGGTGAAGGACGGCTTCACTGCGGAAGAGGTGGCGGCGGCAAAATCCGGATGGCTGCAGTCGCGAAAGGTCGGCCGGTCGGCGGATGGCGCGCTGGCGGCCGCATTGGCCGCGCACGATTTCGACGAGGTCACGATGACGTTCGACGCCGATCTGGAGAACAAGGTCGCGGCCCTGACGCCGCAACAGATCCTGGACGCCCTGCGGCGGAACCTGGATGTGCCGTCGATGTCGATCGTGAAGGCGGGGGACTTCAAGAAGGCGGCGGCGGCGCCGTAGCAAGCGTCCTCACGTAGGCCGGGTCCGCCCGTACGTGGTGCTCGCCTTCAGGCGGACCCTACGTTCTTATCGCGTCCTGAGCGTTCCCAGCGCTCGGGCCGGATCGCCCGGTTCCGCCGGCGGCCCCTGAATGTGCGAGACGTCCTGGTTGTTCTCGTTACAGATGTATTCGATCAGTTCGTCGCCTGGGCTCAGCTTCGCGGCGAAGCTCACCTTGAATGGCCTCGCGTACGCGCCAGGATCGTCAATCGTGATCTCGTTAATCAACGTACCGAAGTTGGTGCGTGTGTAGCGTTCGACGATGTGCAGCTTCTCGGTGTGCGGGTGGCCCTTGAAATCGAACCAGAACTTGTCGTTGAAGCCGATCGTGTCGACGACCAGCGTGCTGCCCTCCCAGTGGCCGATCGAGTGGCCGTACCAGGTCGGATCTGGATCGGCCGGGTGCTTGCGGCCATCGACGAAAATCTGCCGGTAGGTGTGAATGTTCGCTTCGAACAGGAAGAAGGTGTGCGTCGGCGTCTGCACGATCCGCCACGGATAGGGCGCGATGCGCGGCACGCCCGTCGGCAGGCAGTTCGCCTCCGGGTCGTCTTTCGACTGCCGTGCGTCCATGATCTTTTTCGCGTCCGGGAGGATCGGAATCACCTGTCCGGGTGGAAGTCCCTGCGCGATATCGCCGATCGGGCCACCGCCCTGCCAGACGCCGGAGAGATCCGGTGTGCCGTCTGCCAGCCTGGGCGCGGGACCGTCCAGCGCGGCAGAGGGGCGCGACGCGCTCTGCGCAGCGAGCGGCACGGCAATCGCCAGCGCGGCAAACGTTGAGAGCACTCTTCTCATAGCGGCTATTCTAAACGCTTGCTCAACGAGGGCGGACGGTGCATATTCTGCGCAGTGCGCGGTCGCACGACAGGGAGATTGAACATGAAGCGTATGCTTTTCGCGACGGTTGGATGCGCGGTTTTGAGTTTGGCTCTCTTTGCGGCTCAGACGCAGGCCCCGCCGGCCGGGACTGCCACCCCGCAGCCTGCCAACGCGCCGCCTGCCCCGAGGGCCGATCCGTACGCCAACAACGCGGTTCCGGGCACGACGACGTTTCCCCTGGCCGCGCCGGCCGGCAAGGACAGCAACGCCATCAAGATTGCGCCGCCCGCGGCTGTAAATCAGGGGCTGTTCGATCCCGCCACCTGGAAGTACGGACCCGCGTTCAACCCGCCGGCAGGATCGAAGACTTGGAATCCGGTCAAGATCAAGATGATGCAGGGCGGCAAGACGACGGGCGGCACGCTGTTCAACGCCAACGATCCGGCGCTCTATTGCGCGATGGCGAATGCCGGCTACGACTTCATCTGGACCGAGATGCAGCACGACCAGCGCGACTGGGGGTCGGTCGCGCGCATGTGGCGCACCTGCCCGAATGCCAAGGCCGTTCCCGGCGTGCGCGTCGCGTACACCGACGAGCGCGAAATCCAGCATGCGCTCGACGCCGGCGCGCTCGTGGTCGTCGTGCCGACGGTGGATACGGTGCAGGAAGCCATCGAGGCGCGGAACTGGACGTACTTCCCGCCGCTCGGCCGGCGCAGCAACGGCGGCGGCCAGGCGTTCGACGCCAACATGTGGGGCGGCGTCCCTGGCGGCTATCGCGCGACGATCAACGACAACGTCGTGCTGATCCTGATGATCGAAACGCTCGAGGGGCTCAAGAACGCCGCGGAGATCGCCAAGGTCCCGGGCGTCACCGGCATCTTCGCGGCGAGCGGCGACCTTGGCAACTTCACCGGTTACCGCCAGGGCTCGCCCGACTACGAGCGCGCGATCAACATCGTCCACGACGCCGCGATCAACGCGGGCGTGCGGCTGTGCGGTCCCATGGCCTGGCGGGACCGTCCGGACTTCACGTGCTTCCAGGCCGGGACCGAGACTGCGGCGATCGACAGGGGCGTGACCGCGGAGCTTGGGCCGCTCAAGAACACCCAGCCGAAGCCAGAGGTCGGACCGTTCGCGAAATAGCTGCCCTTCGTGACATTCGGCGACCGGCTGCGCGAAGCCGCCGGCAAGGCGGGCTTCCTGGTCGAAGACCTGCCGGACCGTCGGTGACGCGTGCTGCCAGTCGCTGGGCTTTGCGACTCGTGAGGTCTCACGCGCTTCGCCAGGAGCGGAGGCGGCATCGATGTTCGACCTCGATCGGTTCAAGAGCGCGCAAGAGCGCATGTCCGACGGCTTCAACACCGCCCTCGGCGAGCTGCAAGCGGGACAGAAGCGCAGTCACTGGATCTGGTACATCTTTCCCCAGCTCGCCGGCCTGGGACACTCCTCAATGGCCGTACGCTACGGTGTGCAAGAAGTCGCCGAAGCGAGGGCCTATCTTCGCGATGCCGTGCTGCGGGAGCGTCTCCTCGTCCTCACCAGGACCGTGGTCATGCAACTGCAACGTCAGCCGGCGCCGCCCCTGGACGAACTGATGGGCTCAGAGATCGATGCTCTGAAGCTCGTGTCCAGCATGACGCTCTTCCGCGAGGTGGCGCGTCGCTTGAACACGATCGAACCGCTCCCGGACCTCGCGGAGCTCGCGGCCAACGCCGGCGCCATTCTCAGCGTCGCGGCGGAACAGGGTTTTGCCGAGTGTGCGGCCACCATTGGGATGATGGGAGAGGGTGGCACCCCGTGAAGACCACACCCTGCTACCCGCGCACGCTGGCCGTGCCGCGCGGGACTCAGTAACTCCAATTCGCGTGAGCCAGCGGCGCAGAATTCAGCTCCTGCCGATGCTGACGCCAGGGGCAGGTGTTGGTCCATCATCTGGGTGAAAAAATCGTTGTGGCGCCGTTCGACGAGGTGGACGAGCTCGTGGACGACCAGGTACTCGAGGCACCGCACGGGCTTCTTCGCGAGTTCCAGATTCAGCCAGATCCGACGGGCATCCGCGCTGCACGAGCCCCATCTGGTCTTCATCTTCCTGATGCGCCAGTCGGCCGCATGAACTCCCAGAACCCGCTCCCACTTACCCAGAAGCGGCGGAACAAGCTCGCGGAGACGATCGCGGTACCAACGCTGCAAGACCTGGTCGCGGGCGCTCGCATCCGACCCGGGTCGGACCCACAGCTCGAGCGTGGCTCGGCTGTGCAACACGACGTGGCCTGGTCCCGGATGCTCGATCACCCTCAGGCGATACCCTCGTCCGAGGAAGTAATGGGTCTCGCCGCTGACCAGCTCCCTCCGCGACTGGCGCGGCTGGTCCGCGAATCTGGCGCGCTGACGTTTGATCCAGCCGAGCTTCCCCACCACGGCAAGGCGGACGGCATGATCCGAGACGGACAGAGGCGCGGCCACACGGACGCGACCGTTCGGCGGGTACACGCCAAGGTGCAGGTTCTTGATGGCTTTGCGGACGATCTGAACCGCCAGACCGCCGACCACGATCTGGCGGCGTTCAGTATTCATGCTGGTTCTTGACGAGGCTCAGGATCTCATCAACGACGTGATCGAGCTTCTCGTCTTCGGCGTTGGTGATGTAAACCTGCGGCTCGTCCCGATTGAGGTTGGCGGATGCCGGATCGGCAAGCTTCGAGATGATCTTGTTGACCTTGTCGCCGATTGGTGCAACGCAATGCATGGGTTTTCGAATCTTCCCCTCGGAGTGCGCGAAATAAATTAAAGGCGCCGCCAGAATTTGAACCGCGCGTAGAGATTTCGCAAACATTCTCGCGCGAGTGTTCTGCGGCCAATTCTCCGTCGGTGACACGCTGGTTGCAGCCGCTGCGTCGAAGAGCGCCGCTAAACCGAGTCTGCATCGCAGCCAGCCGAGGCTTGCGAGCCATGCGAGGCCCGCTTCCTGGACGTGGATTCGGCGAAGCGAGCCGTCACTGGCCGCCGACTCCGGCCAGCCCCAGGAACACGAATACGGCGCGATTGAGCCTGATGATGTCCTCGTCGTCGAGGCGACCGACGAGCGTGCGGATTCTGGTCTTCGGAATCGAGGCGATCTTGTCCGCCATCACGTAGGATCGCTTCCGCAGGCCATTATCGGGATTGGGTTCGATTGCCACGCGAAACAAGAGCGCGTCGGTTGGATCCGACGTCAACGGGCACACGGTAATCGAGTCGGTCGCATCGAAGTGGTCGTCCTGCAGAATGACGACCGGCCGTGGTTTGCCGGCATAGGCCTGGCCGCCAGCGGCGGTCCAGACCTCGCCGCGCTTCATTCCTTGTTCCACTCCGAGATCGCGTCGACGAATGCCTGATCATCGGCTGCGTGCGGGCTCCGGGCGACGGCGAGCGACTGTCGATGCGCCTGTGCCGCGAAGGCACGAGAACGGACGTCGGGGACCCAGATCTGCACGGGGCGCAGGCCCTTCTTCCGCAGGCGTTGCCGGTGGGCCTGCACTTTCTCGCGGGACGACTTGACGCGGCGTGACGTGGACATGGCGAGGCTCGATTTCCAGGTTACATGTAACCTATCACACGGCCACACTCTTTGACGTACTGAATGATCCGCGCCGAGTTACAAGAATGGCTCGTGATCGGGGCCGCCGGCTGTACACAACCGCACAGCTAGGAAGAGGTTTTCCGCGCCGTCGAGCGGTTCGCAGAGCAGCATGTTTCCGACCGATATCGTCGGATCTGAGAAAGTAGGAATAGTCGTTATCTCCTTGAACGGAGGGGCCGGTTATGAGATTCTCGCCCCGAAGGTGTGTCCGCCGGGCGGCGGCACCTTCGGAGAGACATATGAGGATCGGTCGGTCAGCGGTGTGGATCTCGTTCGCGCTGTACGCGCTTACGGTCGTATCCACTGCCACGCTCGACGGACAGTCGGCCGCTCCACGTCGTCCCCAGGCCGCGAGAGCCCCTGGAATCAATGTCCGGCAATCTCCAGGAACCGCCACCGCGCAGCGCGCGCCGGCAACAGACGTAGCGTCGGCCACCAAGCAGCGCGCGCTTCTCGATCAGTACTGCGTCACCTGCCATAACGATCGAACGAAAACCGCGAACCTCTCGCTCGCGCAATTGGATCTCGCCACGGCGGGCGATCACCCCGAGCTGTGGGAAAAAGTCGTGCGCAAGCTTCGCGCCGGCGTGATGCCTCCGCCGTCTGTGAAGCGGCCGCCCCTGGCCGAGTACGAGGCGCTCAGAGACTTTCTGGAAGCCGAAATCGATCGCAAGGCGGCCACTCATATCAACCCGGGCTCCGTCGTCCTCCATCGGCTGAACCGGACCGAATACGCGAACGTCGTCCGCGACCTGCTGGATCTCGAGATCGATGTCAGGACGCTTCTGCCGCCCGACGATTCGGCCAGAGGCTTTGACAACATCGCGGGTTCGTTGACGATCTCTCCAACGCTGCTGGAAGCCTATACGACGGCGGCGGCAAGGGTCGCCCGCATGGCGGTTGGCTATTGGAAGACGCCGACCGAATCCACCTATCTGGCACCGGGCGATACGTCGCAGAACCAGCACATCGAGGGCCTGCCGTTTGGCACCCGCGGCGGCATGCTGGTGCGCCATAACTTCCCGGCCGATGGCGACTACAAGTTCTCGATCCAGAACTTCGGGATCGGTAGCTATGTGCCCGGCGAGCAACTCGAGCTCGACATCGACGGCGAGCGAGCGCATCTCTTCAAATACCAGGGCGTGGGACTCAGTCAGGGCATGTCGGGGGAGGGCGATGGCGCGCTGGACGTGACCATCCCGGTGAAAGCGGGCTCCCGTATGGTGGGCGCCACGTTCCTGGCGACGAACTACCGGCCCAGCCTTGATACGGTCAAGCAATACGACCGGAAGTCGCTCGAAAATAACAGCATCCCTCAGCTGCAGTATTACCCCGCGATAGGTTTTTTGCGGATTCAAGGACCTTTCACGGCTCAGCGTCCGACCGACTCCCGCAGCATGCGCAAGGTGTTTACGTGTCGACCGGCCAACCTCAGTCAAGAGGAGCCCTGCGCAAAGGCCATCCTTTCGACGCTGACACGGCGCGCCTATCGGCGTCCTCCAACAACGCGGGACCTGGAAGCGTTGATGACCTTTTACTATGAAGGTCGTACCGGTACGTTTGAGGACGGCATCGAGCTGGCGGTTCGGCGACTGTTGGCGAGCCCGAAGTTCCTCGTGCGCGCCGAAAAAGAGCCGGCCAATGTGCCAGTGGGCAAACCCTATCGCATCAGCGACCTGGAATTGGCCTCTCGTTTGTCCTTCTTCTTATGGAGCAGCATTCCGGACGATGAACTGATCAACGTGGCGAGCCAGGGAAGGCTGCGCAACCCGAGCGTGCTCGAGCAGCAGGTGCGGCGCATGCTCGCCGATTCTCGATCCGACGCGCTCGTCGGAAACTTCGGCGCGCAGTTGCTGTACTTGCGCAACTTGCCGGCGACCTCGCCGGATGGCGTGTTCTATCCAGACTGGGACAACGAACTGCGGGAGAGTTTCCGGCGTGAGACGGAACTGTTCTTTGACAGCATCATCCGGGAGGATCGCAACGTCGTTGATCTGTTGACCGCGGACTACACGTTCCTCAACGAGCGGCTCGGCAGGCACTACGGCATCCCCAATATTTACGGATCGCATTTCCGCCGCGTGGCTCTCGGGCCGGAACTGGACTACCGTCGAGGACTGCTGGGCAAGGGAAGCTTTCTGTCGGTCACCTGGACGCAGAATTTCAGGACGTCACCCGTCAAGCGAGGCGTGTGGGTGCTCGAAAACATCCTCGGCACTCCCCCGCCGGAGCCACCGCCCAACGTGCCGCCCCTCGAGGACTCGGCTGACAGGTCTGGAAAGATTCTGACGCTGCGCGAGCAGATGACGGTTCACCGGAAAAATCAGCCGTGTGCGGGGTGCCACAAGCTCATGGACCCGATCGGGTTCGCGCTCGACAACTTCGACGCCGACGGCAAGTGGCGAACCCGGCAGGGAGGCGACGGCGGCACGCCCATCGACGCGTCCGTCGAGCTCTATGATGGCCAGCAGGTCGACGGACCGGTCGGGTTGAGGCAGGCGCTGCTGCGGTATTCGCCTCAGTTTGTCCGCATGGTCACCGAGAAGATGATGACCTTTGCGCTGGGCCGGGGCGTCGAAGTCCCTGATATGCCCGCGCTCCGCTCCATCGTGAGGGATGCGGCCAGGGACAACAACCGGTTCTCGGCGATCGTGTTGGGTATCGTCAAGAGCGCTCAGTTTCAGATGAGAATGAAAGTGAAAGAAAGCGCGACGTAGTCAGGAGGCAGGACAGATGTTTATTACAAAGAAGCACATTGCGCGGCGGACGTTTCTGCGCGGCGCCGGCGTGACATTGGCCTTGCCGCTGCTGGAGTCGATGGTGCCCGCACTGACGCCTCTGCGCCTGACGGCAGCATCCAACGTGAGACGCTTCGTCGGCATCTGGCACCCGCACGGCGCGGCGCCGGGCTATTGGAGTCCCCTGCAGGAAGGCAAGGACTTCGAGTTTTCGTTTATCACGAAACCGTTGGCGCCGTTCCGCGATCGCGTGAACCTCATCACCGGACTCGACATGCCGGAGGCGATGGCCACCGACGATGAACCCGGCGGCGACCATGCACGCGGCGCGGTCCTGCTGTCCGGCGCCCGCCCGCGACGAAACGCCGTCAGTCCCTATCTGGGCGCCACGATCGATCAAACGATCGCGAAGAAGTATGGACAGGACACGATCCTGTCCTCCATTCAACTCGGGGTTGAGGACACCGGCAACTTCGGCAATTGCAACTGGGGGTACAGCTGCGCGTACACGAACTCCATCTCCTGGTCGTCGCCCACGCAGCCGCTGCCGACCGAAGTGAATCCGCGGGTGGCCTTCGAGCGCATGTTCGGCGATGGCGCGAGTCCGGAGGAGCGGCTGGCTGGACGCAAGCAGAACGCCAGTATTCTCGATTCGGTCACGCGTGAGCTTCGTATTTTAAAGAACGACCTCGGTGCGGGCGATCGGAGTCGGCTCGACACCTACCTTGAGAACATTCGTGAGCTCGAGCGGCGGATCCAGATAGCGATGAATAATTCCGTGAAGGAACCGTCGGTCGATGTCCCATTTGGCCTGCCGGAAAGCAAGCATGTCCATTACCGGTTGATGTACGACTTGATGGCGCTGGCGTTCGAGGGAGATATCACGCGCTCCGCGACGTTCATGTTAGGCCGCGACCTCACCGGGATCAGCTTCCCCGAATCCGGCTTCAATGGCGGGTGGCATGGATCGTCCCACCACGGCGACAAGCCCGAGAACGTCGCCAACTATGCCAAGATGAACCGGTATCACGTCCAGAACCTGGCGTACTTCTGCGACAAACTGCGGAGCATTCCCGACGGCGACGGCACCGTGCTGGATCACGTGCTGATCTACAAGGGCAGCAACATGGGCAATTCGCATCGGCACGCGCACGAGAAAGTGCCGGTGATCCTGGTCGGTGGCATTGACGGGACGTTCAAGGGGAATCGTCATATCGTGTTCCCGGACAACACGCAGCGGACGTCCAATCTGCTCTTGAGCATCCTGCACCTGTACGGCATTGAGCAGGAAAAGATCGGCACGAGCACCGGAGCGCTTCCGCATCTCGAAATCGCGTAAGAGTGATTACTGTACGTAGGCCGGGCCTTATCAGGCCCGGCTTCCGGCGGGGCTGATAAGCCCCGCCCTACATCCCAAGTTCGCGACGCGTTGTAAGGAGAACTGCCGATGAAATGGGGACGTGG
>JBGPKK010000107.1:0-15362 GCA_041485905.1 Vicinamibacteria bacterium | reverse complement strand
TTCACCGAGGCCAAGAAGGCGGGCGTGAAGCACATGATCGCCACGCACGCCATGGACCTGACTGGAAAGATGACCGTTCGGCAAATGAAGGAGGCCGCAGCCCTCGGGGCGGTCATCGAATTCGACTTCCGGAATATCTTTGAGGACAATGCGGTGCGCGCAGACGCCATTCGCGCGGTCGGACCCGAACACTGCCTCATTTCTGAATTCTGGACGAAGAACAACCCGAGAGAGTACGGGGCGCCCGAGGGGACCTACGCATTCATCACGAATATGCGTAAGAAGGGCTTCACCGACCGCGAGCTCGACATGATGTTCAAGGACAACCCGGCGAAATTGCTCGACCTGCCAACGCAGTAACCGCCCGACCGAGGCGCGGTTAGATTAGCAACGAAGACTCGCTCACCGACCGCCGGGCGTCACAGGGCGGTTTGGGGCGAAGCTTCGTTACCGTCCGGTTTCACCCCGATCTCTCGCCGTGAAGAGCTCCGGTTTCAGGAACGTGAACAAGCCGTTCCAGATCGCGTCGGGCGCAATCACTTCGCCGTCCCTCGCGTTGAAGGTCACGCCGGCGGGATGGACGATGCCGGTCGAACGGCCCTTGATGATCGATCGCGGCGCCACGTCGCCGTCGTCTTTCTCTGAAGGGGTAGCCTGCGAATGATAGCATATGTGATAGCATGACCGTGGTGGGCGACCGGGTCGTCGTGGATTCGAATGTGCTGGTGGCCTCCATGATCAGCCGGCGCGGCGAGAATCGAGCCGCACTGCGGGCTTGCCTCGAGGGGCGCGTCCAACCCCTCATCGGCGAAGCATTGTTCTTGGAATACGAGGATGTCCTGGGACGCCCAGCGCTCTTTCGCAGGTCGCCACTCTCCCGCAGTGAGCGGCGCGAGCTGTTCGAGGCGTTCTTGAGCGTGTGCGAATGGGTGGAGGTCTATTTCGGCTGGCGTCCCAATCTGCCCGACGAAGGCGACAATCATGTGATCGAGCTCGCGGTGGCTGGTGGAGCGGCTTCGATCGTGACCAACAACGTGTCAGACTTTCTGCGGGCGGAACTGAAATTCCCTCAGATTCACATCGTTCGCCCTCGTGATTTTGTCAGGAGTCTCTTGTGAGCGTGTTGACGATTCGAATCCCGGACATGAAGCACGAGCGCCTGCGGACCCTGGCACGCTCCCGCGGAATCAGCGTGAACAAGCTGATGGAGGAACTGTCGACAGTCGCATTGGCCCAGCATGATGCGGAGCTGCGCTTCCGTGCGCTTGCCGCCAGGGGATCCACGAAGCGTGGCCTGGCGATCCTGGACAAGCTGGACGCCGCGTTGTCGGCACCGAAACGCTGAAGGCGCTGGCGGCATCGGGCACGCGTCGCCGTCGAGGCCTTCTCAGCCAGCGATAGTCGATGGTGCCGTAAGCCTTGAGTGTTGAAAAGCTCTACCGCATGACGATCCAGGTCCCTACCAGCCGGTCGTGGGAACTGACGATAGGCTGGATTAGAGGCCTCTCCGAGTCAGCATAAGGTCCGTTCTCGGACGTCGCCGGTTGCGGCCCCGACGGACGCCGTGACAGCGCCGGCAAAGGTCCCTCTTGGGAAGGCGGGTCGCAGGATTCCCATACAAGGCGATTAACCGCGAGGAACGCAACCGCATCATGATGCACGCGGCTGCCGAGGCGGAGCAGCAGATGCCAGTGTCCGGCATCGTCGTGATAGGAATTGACGTGGACTCTATCGTCTAGGATAACCTTGTGAAGGTGACGTGAGGACCGTCCGCCGTCGTCGGATCGCGAGCAGCCGCCGGATTATCGCGGGGGGCCGGAGCGTCCGGTTTCACCTCTTGCCGTGAAGAGCTCCGGCTTCAGGAAGGTGAACAAACCGTTCCAGATCGCGTCGGGCGCAATCACTTCGCCGTCCCTCGCGTTGAAGGTCACGCCGGCGGGATGGACGATGCCGGTCGAACGCCCCTTGATGATCGATCGCGGCGCCACGTCGCCGTCGTCTTTCTCGTCGTCCCATACGCCGATGAATCCTTCGGTGCCCGTGTTCCACGGCGATGGCAGGTCGACGTCGGGATCGAGGCCGGCGCGCGGCTTGTCGATGTCGTACGGCGGCAGGTATTCGTTGTTGATGACGGCCGCGAAGATCTTGCCGGTGTCCGGATCGAGCGCGATCTGCCGCAGCCGCGTGATGCCGGTCTTCGAGCCCGCGATGACGCGACGCGGCGCCACGTCGCCTTCGTCAGTGCGGCCGAAGACGAGCAGACCGGTGACACCCCCAGGGAGTCGCGAATACGACGACACGACGAGCAGGTCGCGACTGGGGTCGACGGCGACGCCGACCACCTGCAGCAGCTTCGTCCTGGGACCTTGAATCGTCCGCAGCGGCTTGGCGTTGCCGTCGGCATCGCGCTTGAACACGAGCACGCGCCGATCGCCGGGGTCACCGACGAACAGCTCGTTGTTCTTCTCGTCCACTGCGACGGTTTCCGGTCGCGACAGACCGCTGCCCGCGCCTTGGATGGTGCGGATCGGCGCTTCCTCACCCGCCGCCCCGCCGCGGAAGACGACGATCGCCGCGGCCAGCGGATTTGGCGCCACGATTTCGTCGTTCGTCGAGTCGTACGCGATGCCGTGCGTCGTCCGGCTCAGATGCGTCATCTGCCCCTGGATGACCCTCGCCGGCGCCACGTTTCCGTTTGCCAGCCTGGCAAACGCCGCGATGCGCGGCTGGCTGACTCAATTCGGGACCAGGACTTCACGGCGTCTGGTGTCGTACGCGACGGCGTACGGATTGCCGAATCCGCTCGTCTCCTTGCCTGCCGGCGCGTTGCGGAGGATCCGCCGCGGCGCCACGTTGCCGGCGGCACGCCGCGGAAACACGAGCGCGGTATGGTCGCCGAAATTCGCGACCCAGATCTCGTCCTTCGCGATGGCGACGCCCATCGGCCCCTTGATGCCTGTCAGCGACCCGCGGATGACGCGCCGGGGCTGCACGTCGCCGTTTGCCGCCCGCGGAAAGACCAGCACCGAGTTGTCGCCGTTGTTCGCGACGATGATCTCGTTGTTGACCTCGTCGACGGCGATGCCCATCGGCCAGTCGAGCTGGCTTGCCGGCCCCTGGATCGTGCGAAGCGGTGCGACGTCGCCGTTCGCGTCGCCGTCGTAGACGGTGACCGACGAGGGGACGAACCGGCCGCGCGCATTCTCGTCGAACGCATTACCCGTGCGCTCCTGGCGCGATTCGCGCGCGTCGTACGCGGTATACGACGTAATGAGCTCGCCTGGACGGAAGTTGCCGTGGTTCGCGACGACGATCTCGTTGTGCGTTTCGTCGAAGGAGATGCCGTGCGGGTCGGCCATGCCCGTTTTTGGACCGCGGACCGATCGGATGGGTACGTCGAACTTCTTCGCTTCGCGCCTGAAGACCACGAACATGTTTGGCGTCTGCACCGACAGCGCCATCACGTCACGCGTGGGCGCGAACGCGATGCCCCACGACTGGTGCGGCACATACAGCAGCCGCTTCGGCTTCACGTTGCCGCGCGCGTCGTACTCGAACGTGACGAGCCGGTCTTCGACGTCGTTGTTCACCGTAAAGAGCTCACGGTGCGCCGGATCCATCGCCACGCCGGCAACGAAGCCGACGCCGGTGTCCGGTCCCATGATCTGCTGCCTCGGGGCGGCGGCCTGCTTCGACGTCGCGCTGCCCGCAGTGCGGGCGTAGATGAGGAGGCTCTTGCGATTGGTGTCGCTCATCATCACCAGGTCGTTCGTCGTGTCGACAGCGACGCCGTTGAAGCTCGGATACGGATCGACGACCATGCGCACGGGCGCGATGTCGCCGCCTTCGGCGTCGCTCCGTGTCGGGATGGCGATCTGCTGTCGGTCCGCGTCCGGCATCAGGCAGACGCCTTCGACTTGAGCGGCGGCTTCGGTCGTTGCCACAAACACGTCTTCGACCGACGGCGCGCGGCCCGCGGGTACGGCGACGAGCCACGCGGCGGCGGCCACGGCTATCGCTGTGACGACACGGCGCACGTCAACGCTCCATCACCGATCACCAGTTTCACCGACGCGGAGTGTGCGACCGCCCTCCGACCGAAGTCAAGGGAAAAGCCGGTCTCTCAAAGGTCAGACCTATGCTAACGTGTGCGCGTTTCCCGTTTCTGAACGCGATGGAGGACCGTATGTTTCGGCCGCTTCTTGGTCTCATCGCCCTGACCCTCATTGTGCAGATGCCAGTCATGCGCGGCGAGGCCGTGCCGGGGAAGGTCGCGCTCACCGGGCAGGTGAGCTCGGTGAACGAGGGACCCATGGAAGGTGTCCTGGTCAGCGCCAGGCAAGACGGTTCCACGGTCACGATCAGTGTCGTGAGCGATGAGCAGGGCCGTTACAACTTTCCATCGACCAGGATCCGATCGGGCCGTTACACCGTCAACATTCGCGCGGTCGGGTACGAGTTCGATGGACCGAAGGACGTGGAGGTCAACGCCGAAAAAGCCGTCACCGCCGACCTCAAGCTCCGTCAGACGAACAATCTTGCCTCGCAGCTCACCGACGCGGAATGGCTCGCAAGCCTTCCCGGCACGGAAAACCAGAAGAAGCAGCTTCTGGGCTGCACCAACTGCCACACGCTCGAACGGACGCTGAGCTCGACGCACGATGCGGACCACTTCATGGCCGTTCTCGAGCGCATGGCGAGCTATGCCAACCAGAGCTTTCCCTTACACCCGCAGCGACGCGTGAGCGCGCCGAATCTTGTGCGGCGCTTCGGCGCGGGGACCGACGATCTGGCGCGGTATCTGGCCACGGTCAATTTGAGCTCGGGTCCCAAATGGTCGTATCCCCTCCAGACGCTTCCGCGGCCCAAAGGCGCGTCGACGCGCGTCATCATCACCGAGTACGACCTTCCGCGAAAAACGATCGAGCCGCACGACGTCATCGTCGACGCCGACGGCATCGTGTGGTTTTCGAACTTCGGCGAACAGTTTCTCGGCAGGCTCGATCCGAAAACCGCCAAGGTGACGGAGTACCCGGTTCCTCTGATCAGGCCGGGCTTTCCGTCCGGCATGCTCGATCTGGAAACCGATCTCGAAGGCAATCTCTGGTTGTCGATGATGTATCAGGGCGGAATCGCGCGGTTCGACAAGAAGACGACAGCGTTCAAGACCTGGACGGTTCCCCCCAAGTTCACCAATGACGAGACGCAGCAATCGATGGTCGGGCCGCAGCATTGGGAAGTGGACGGTAAAGTCTGGTTGAACGACGCCGGCGGCGCGACGGGCGTCTACAGGATGGACATGAAGAGCGGCGCGTTCGAGAAATGGGAGCCGTACAAAGATCTGCCTCCGGGGCCGCACTCGGTCTACGGCATCTATTCGGACTCGAAGAACAATCTCTTTTTCCTCGACTTCGGAGGCGAAAACGTTGGCAGGATCGACGCGAAGACAGGAAAGCTCACGCTGTTTCCGACCCCGACTCCGCGATCGCGACCGCGCCGCGGACGGATGGATGCACAAGACCGCCTCTGGTTCGGTGAATTCTACGGCGGAAGGATCGGAATGTTCGACACGAAGACCGACACGTTCCGGGAGTGGCCCGTGCCGACGCCGTACACGGCTCCTTACGACGTCGTTCTGGACAAGAACGGCGACGTGTGGGGCGCCGGGATGGAGACAGACAGGATCATACGGATGGATCCCAGGAGCGGCCGATTCATCGAATATCTGCTGCCCAGGCAGACGAACATCCGCAGGGTGTTCGTGGACAATTCCACGACGCCGGTGACCTTCTGGGTTGGCAACAACGAGGGCGCATCCATCGTCAAGCTCGAGCCGTTGGACTAGGCCGCGTCACACGACACTGACAAGGGCTTCATATGCGCCGCATATCAGTCGCTCTCATGGGCCTGCTGGTGCTCGGCATCGCCGGTTGGCGGCCATCGAGCGTCGACGGGACGTCGTGTCCGACGCCCGACGTCAAGTCGCCGCTGTCCGAGGCGCGATTGCTCGCGCTCGAGCAGGAAAACGGCTGCACCGACGACGAGGTGGAGCCGGTGCAGCGCGCGTGGCCGGACTGGCAGTCGGCGACCCTGGCCGGGGGCGATGTGCTTCCGTTGCGCATCGTCTCCGATCCTTACCCGACCCTCCACAGCGTGGCCGTAGACGCCGAACACGATCGTGTGTTCATGAGCGATCCCAATCGTCACGCGCTCTGGTCGTACGAGCGGCTCGCGGCATCGAAAGCTCGCGAAGCGGTGACGCCGCTCACGAGTATCCGCGGGCCCTCGACCGGCATGATGTTCGTGGCCGGCGTGACGGTGGACGCAAAGGCGCAAGAGATTTTCACCGTCGACAACGACATCGGCGATCGCCTGATGGTGTTTCCCTACGATGCGGACGGCAACGCCAAGCCGAAGCGCGTGCTCAGCGTGCCGCACCGCGCGTGGGGCATCTCGATCGCCCAGGCGCGCGACGAGATGGCGATCTCGGTCGAAGATCCGCGCGAGATCGTGATCTACAAGCGCGACGCGAGCGGCTCGGATCGACCGCTGCGGATCATCCGCGGCCCCAGGACCGGTCTGGGCGATCCGCACGGCGTGTTTTACGACGGGACGAACAACGAGATCGTCGTCGCCAATCACGGCAACGTCAGCGGCCGGCAGTCGGCGCCGGGCGATGCGCCGCCACGCCGGCGCAGTGAAGGACCAGCGTCGGACGAGCCGGTGGTCGGCGGACGCTTCGAGGCGCCGTCGATCACTGTCTATCCGGACACGGCGAACGGTGACGTGGCGCCGGTTCGGCGCATCCAGGGTCCGAAAACAGGACTGAACTGGCCGATGGCGCTCGACGTCGACCTGCAGCACCACGAGATCGCCGTCGCCAACAACGGCGACAGCTCGATCCGCGTGTTCCGGCGCACCGCCTCGGGCGACGCCGCGCCGGTCCGCGTGATCAAAGGCGCCCGGACCGGGATCAAGGGTCCGATGGGGGTCGCCTTCGACGTGAAGAACGACGAGATCTGGATCGCCAATTACGGCGATCACACGGCGCTCGTATTCGCGCGAACGGCAACGGGCAACGTGACGCCAACGCGCGTGCTCCGCAACGCGCCGGCCGGGTCTCCAACCGTCGGCTTCGGCAACCCCGGCGCCGTTGCGTACGACTCGAAGCGCGACGAGATCCTGGTCCCTAATTGAGTCAGCGAGCCGAGGATCTCGGCGTTTGCCAGGCTGGCAAACGGGAACGCGAAACCGACGCGGGTGATTTCCGGCCAGACGACGAAGGTCAGCCGGACGATGCACGGGATCTTCTACAACTCGCGGGACGATGAGATGGTGGTGCCGGTCGCGCTGGGCGGCGCGGTGCTGACGCTGCCGGGCGGCGCCAACGGCGGCGATCCGCCGCTCCGCGTTCTTCAGGGACCGGACACCCAAATCGTGCAGCCCGATACGCTGTACGTCGACGTCGCGCACGAAGAAATGGTCGTCGATTCCGGCGACAACAGCGTCCTGGTGTTCCCGCGGACCGCGTCGGGCAACGTCCGACCGATCCGGAAGATCGGCGGACCGAAGACGCACATCGACAACATTTTCGGCTTGACCGTCGATTCGGTCCGCAATCTCATCATCGTCGCGAACCGGATCGAGACCGATGGCCGCGAATCGACTGACGGCATCCTCATTTTCAATCGCACCGACAACGGCGACGTCGCGCCGCGTGCGATCATCGCGGGGCCGCGCACCGGCATCATCAAGATCCGCCAGGTCGTGGCCGACGAGGCGCGCGGACAAATCTTTGTCACGGTGAAGAACAACTACGAGTTCTATCGCCCCGACGACATCCGTCCGTCGCCGTGGGATCCGGACAAGACCGGCTTCATCGGCGTGTGGAGCGTCAGCGACAACGGCGACGTGCCGCCGCGCGGCGTGATCAAGGGTCCGGCGACCGGCCTCGTGTGGCCGGCGGGGGTGGCGATCAACCCCGTGAGCCATGAGGTGTACACGATCGACAGCGTGAGCAACGCGCTGTTCACGTTCTCGATGCCGGAATTCTTCTTCAAACCGCCTGTGTTTCCCGCTGCGCGGCGGTAATCGTAGAGAAGGCAGTCATGCCAGTCAGCGTGGGCCGCCACGGCCGAGTGTCGGAAACGATCGTCCGCCGTATCAAGAAGCAGATCTCTGAAGGCAGGCTCCTGACGGGCCACAAGCTGCCCGCCGAACGCGAGATGGCGCACCAGTTCAAGACGAGCCGCGTCTCAGTGAGGGAAGCGTACCGGTCGCTGGAGGAGCTCGGCGTGCTCCGAATCCGGCGGGGCGCTGATGGAGGCGCGTTCATCGCCAAATTCGATCACGAGCCGATCCTCCGCTCGCTCGCTCTGATGCTGGGACTGGGCAAGACATCGCACAAGGAGCTGACCGAGGCTCGCATGCTGATTGAGCCGTCGATCGCGCGGCTCGCCGCGCTTCGCGCGCGGAAAGAGGATATTGCCCGCCTCGAACGTGTGCTCATGCAGGAGCAAGAGGAAGCGGCCCCACGGACGGGTCCGTTCCGCCCGACGGGCTCGCAGTTCCATCGTTCAGTCGCAGACTGCGCTCGCAATCTTCCGCTGATCGTGCTGATGAACGCGCTTGCCGATCTGACGGCCAACGCCGCCTCGGCACTCGACCTCTCGACTCGAGCCAGGCACCGCTTGAAAAGCACCCACTATCACCGGCTGATTCTGGAGCCGATCCGGCGACGCGACCCAGACGCGGCGTACACACTGATGGCCCAGCACGTGGCGATATCCAGGGACGTGTGCGCCGCAGCCTCAAACGGAAATTAAGAATTAGGAATTCGCCATGCCATTCGCAATTCTGAATTCCTAATTCTTGACTTCGATGGGATTCAGTTTGTCGGGGGTGGGTTCGGGATCAATTCAAGGAAATGCGTAGCTCATCAGCCTGAAGGGCTTGCGCAGGGTGACACAACGTGTCCTGCTGTGTGATCGCGAATTGTAATTGTGCCTGCAAAAGCGAAATAACACACCCGGTATTGCCGTACTGCGAAATTTTGACAATCGCCCTGTAATAGCCCTTCCGGGACTTCCTGCTGCCTCCCGAGAACGACGGACCTGTTCTTGCTGTCTTGATACGGCGCGTACCCGCGAACGGCGGTTCCATGCCTGCCTTTATTGTTCTGGTCAACGCCGACCGTCGAATTCTTCGGATCACCGACGCGATGCTGTCCGAGGCGGGCCATCTCGTTGCGTCAGTGTCGTCGTTCGCTGACGCCCAAAAACTGCTGGCTTCCGTCACGCCGGATCTTCTCGTGACCGATCTGCGGCTCGAGGCCTTCAACGGATTGCACCTCGCGATTCGGAGCCGCATGGAGCGACCGGGCATGCCGGTCATCGTCACCAGCGCGTGGCCCGACCCGGTCTCCGAGACGGAAGCGAAGCGTCATGGCGCAGAGTTCGTGCCCGCGCCGTTGACCAATCCCGAGTTCCTGCAGCACGTCCAATCCGCGATCGACCAACACCGGCGCACACAACCCGTTGTCCGACGATGGTCTCGTAAACTAGTGCCAGGCACGGTGCTGGTCAATGCGGTGAACGCGCCGGCTCGGATCGTCGATATGAGTTACGGAGGGGTCAGGCTGGCGTTCAACGACCAACGGGACATCCCGCCCCTTTTCGAGATCACGCTGCCCCCGGCCGGGACCACGATAAAAGCACACTGTGCGTGGACAGCGCGCTCGGCCGGCGATCAGATCTGGTGCGGAGCGGAGATCGACGAGGCCGCGAGGTCCGATTGGCGGGACTTCGTCGATTCCTTCGGCTCACCGGCCTGAGGACTCCCGACCAGCCGGGGCGCGTCCTTCCAGTGCGGCGATCGCCTCGCTTCTATCTGCGTAGATCTTGAAAATCGTCGTGAATCCCGCGATCTCGAAGATCTGCCTGATGGGAGCTGCAGCGAGCAGGGCGCGACCGTGTCTTGCAGCGGCTGTCAGTAAACGGACCGCCCCGCACATCGAGCCACCCCGGGGGCGCGGCCAGCGCTTCCGCATCGTCTGCCAGCCCGAGCCAACCTGCTGGACCGAGGCGCCCCTGAGTCGCTGCACATGCTCGCCCGCCACGGAACCGCTGGCAGCGGGGGACGCTGCAAGTGCTCGGCTATCACAGTCTCGAGACCGCGTATCGAGAGCTCAGCCGCCGATAGTTGTTTCACGCGGGCCGCGGATTCACACTCAACCCGCCGTCGATCACGAGCTTCGAACCGGTGATGTTGCGCGCTCGATCCGACGCGAGAAAGAGTACCGTGTCGCTGACCTCTTCCATGGTGACCCAGCGCCCCGTGAGGATGCCCATCCTCTTGCAGAATCCGGCGAGGAACTCGGCCTTGGTCGTGTTCTGGTGCTTGGCCATGTTCTCCGCCCAGACTTCTCGGGCTTCGGTGCCCACCATTCCCGGCACGACCGCGTTGACGGTGATCTGTTCGCCGGCGAGATCCTGCGCGAGATAGCTCGTCGCCTGGTTCATGGCCGCGTTGTTAAGACCGTGCGTGAGCGCCGGCGCCCACACGACGGTTGCGGCGACGCCGCTGACATTGATGATTCGGCCGCTGCCGTCGCGCGGCATATGCGGAAGAAACGCCTGAATCACGCGCAGCATCCCGATCGCTTTGAGGTTGATATCGTCCACCCAGTCCGCGTCGGGCCAGGTGATCTGGCGATCCATCCGGCGAATCGGTCCACCCGCGTTGTTAACGACGATGTGAATCGTGTCGAACTGGCTCTTCGCAGCCGCCGCGGCGGCCTGAACGGACTCGGCCTTGGTGATGTCGGCCGGCAACGCCAGCACTCGCACGCCGCTTTCGCGTCTGATCTCATCGGCGGTGTTTTCGAGTTGCTCCTTCCCGCGCGCCATTACGATGATGTTCGCACCTTGCGCCGCCAGGGCTCTGGCGATCGCCTTACCGATGCCTTTGCTTCCGCCGGTGATCGCGGCACAGCGTCCCTTGAGTCCGAGCTCCATAGCCATAGGCGATATCCTCCCTCAGCGAGCGAACGTCATTTTATTCATGATCGCGCTGACGTCATACATTCTTGAACGTAAGTATCCGGAAAGACCCCGTGGAGGCGTCGGGTTCGGAAATTGGGAATTAAGAATTAGGAATTAGTTAGGAATTCGTAACGGCTTTACTTTCCCTGCAGCTCCAGCGTTCTCAGCTTTTCGAGCTCCCCCAGTTCCTTGTTGTTCGTGCAATAGAACTCGTAGACTTCGCCATCGCCCAACGTCCATCGGTGGGGGGCGGATTTCCACGGTTTCGCGAGGACCTTCGGATCGTCGACGGTGATCTCGACGATGAGGTAGTTCATGGAAGGGCGGCTGTAGCGCTCGGTCACACGTAATTGGTCGCTGTGAAACCACCCGTTGGGCATGACGTAGGTTCTGTCGTCGAACCCGATCGATTCGACCACCAGAGTGTCGCCCTCCCATCGGGCAGTACTGTTGCCGTGAAAAAAGGGCTCAGGATTCTTCGGGAGCGGGCGTCCGTCCAGGTGGATGACCCGCCAGTTATTGAGGACTTCGTACAGCTGTACCAAGAGGCCCGGCTTGTGAACCATCAAGGTAGTGTAGGGATTCTGGAGCCAGATGGCCGGAACTCCGCGCGGCATGCAGTTGACGGACGACTTCGATAGCTCGAGCTCCGTCGGCGTCATGGACTTGATTTTCTCTGACGCCCAGGGCTGGAACGCCGGTCGTTCCTCGGGCGTGAGCTTCGGATCGAACGTCCCGAGCGCCGCCGGGTCGACGCCGAAGCGGCCGCTGACACCCTGCCCGGCACCGTTCGGGAACCAATGCCCGGACAAATCGGGATGGCCGTCGGCCAGCCGAGGCGCTGGGCCGCCTGGCGGCATGACCTTGATCGTGTACTCCTTATCCTGAGCGCCGGCGGTCAGGGAGAGCGCGCACAGGCACGTTGCCACTGCCAGGCGTGCGACACCGTAGCGAAGGTGACGTGTCATGACTAATCCTGCAACTGGCCGACCTGACGCAACACGCCGTCCGAGAACTTGAGCGTTCCGGCTGCGGCCGCGTTCAACTGACGATTTCTTGCGAGACATCCCCTCACCCGCACTTCTTTGCCGATGTTGTCGAGAAACACCTGCCGAACGGTTCCGTTTCTCCTCAACGTGACGGGGGAATACGCCTGAAACGACCAGGTTTCCACTCTCCCCGCGGCATCCTTGATGTCCATGTAGAAGTAGGGGTGAGGATTCTGCCAGTCGAGTTTCGTGAGCATGCCGGTGAAGTCTCGACAGTTCTTGTTGTCCCATTCAGCCGCGAAGGAGTGATGCGCCAACAACGGCGCCGTCAACAGTAAGGAACCACAGGTCATCGCAACCGCGCGAAGAACGCTCGGAATCTTCATCGAAACCTCCACTGGCCTCACCTTCAGGCGACCGTCTGCCGCCCCACTCGTCCGCACAGCCCAGATTATAAGCGACCTGATTTTTGGTTAGTCTTTGGTCTCGAGTGTCGACCGGTAGTGATCCCAGGCGACGATCCGCGTGACCGCATCGAAGCAGAGGCGCGCGCATTCGAGAATTTCAGCCGCATCGCTCTGGGGCAGACCTCGGAATCGGCTACAAGTCTTGAGCGGCGCCAGAGAGGTGGTACGGCGGCGTAGCCGCCCGCACTTCCGAACTCACTACTTCGTGAAAATTGGTGTTGGCGCGCCGTAGCTGTAGCTGTCGATCTTCAATCCAGCCCCAGACGCGACGGCACCAGCGTGCATGACGATGATGGCTGTGTCGCCGTCGACGGCGTCCGCCCAAATGCCCCCGCTCTCCGGTCTGCCTCCGACGTACCGCCAGCCCTCCTGACCGTATCGGTCAAGGATGCGCAGGTGGTTGGGAGCTGCGAGATCGAGCTTCTCGAAGTGCACTCTGATGAAGTTGGCGCCAGGGCGTCGGAGCCGATAGCTCCAGACCGAGGGCAGCTGGTCGTCACCGATAGGGTATGGGTTTGGCGCCTCGATCGAGACCCGTGCCGTCTGGGCGGCTTTCAGCGCTTCGGGCCGGACGACTCCCCCGCTTGCCCGCAGCGTGGCCATGTCCTTGGGGCCAACGTGGAACACCTGGCCGCCCATCTGTCCGCGATCGAAGATGAAAAGGTTCAGTGTCGCCGGCACCCGGATGTTGAGATCGTTCGCCATCTGCGTCAGCAGCACATGAACGGTTTTCTGAAGCTGGAGGATGGTCGTCTCCGTGGCGGGGCCGCTCTTCGTCCAGCCGGCTTCCGGAACGATGCCCCTCGAGGCAAGCAGGCCGATGGCACGATCCTCCGTCAGGTTGTCGCCGAGTCCGATCCGGGAGGCAAGCATCACGGCCACCTGGCCCTGCGTGGGAAGTGCGCTCGAGGACGAATTCGTCTTCTCCTCGGGCCGACCTTGCGAGGAGGACGGCTTCGAGGAGGGACCTGCTCCCTGCTCCTGGAGGTCGTGCCCGGGTGCGTCGGGCGGTCGCGACGGCGCACGGATGAGAAGAGCGGCAACAATGACGACGGCCGCCACCGCAGCTCCGAGTGCCCAGACCCGAGTTGAAGTGAGTCGCATGGGATTTACCGAGCCAAAGTACCGTGACTGTAGCGGTCAATCTTGAAGCCCCAACCGGAGCGTTCCGCGTGAATCACGATGACGGCCGTGTCTCCGCCCACCGCGTTGGACCACACGTCTGTCTGCGGGCTGCCGGCGACAAGTTTCCAGCCTTCTTGCCCGTACCGATCGAGGACGCGGATGGAATCCCGCTCGGCAAGTTCGAGCCTCGAGAAGTGCAGCTTGATGAAACTTGCGCCGGGAACGCGCAGACGATACGACCAGACGACTGGAAACTGATCGTCCCCGATCGGGTACGGATGCGGAGTCTCGATCGACGCCTGTGTCGTCTCGCCTCCGCTCAGCTTGTCCGCCTCGGCGGCTGCCGCAGCCGCTCGAGCCGCAGAGACGTTCCCGGGCCGTACTGCGGCGAAGGTCTGACCACCCATGTACCCCGGCGTGAGGATCAAGAGGCCCAGCGTGGAAGGAACCGGGATGCCGAGGTTCCGGGCCACATCAGCGAGCACGAGGAGGATCATTCTCTGGGTTTCGACGAGGAAGATATCGGTGGCGGGTCGCTCTCGGTTCCATCCGGTTGACGGCACGATACCGTGTGCCGCCAGCAAACCGATCGCGCGCTGCTCCGTCAGTTTGTCCCCGAGGCCGAGCTTGGCCGCGACCGCGACGGCGAGCTGGCCCTGGGTCACCTGGCCGACCGAGCTCGGGGCGGCGGGCGCGAGCGGCGTCCTCGACGGCGCGCTCGCGGGCCCTTGCGCCAGCACGGGGATACACGTCGCCCAAAAGATGGGGATAAGTGCCGCACCGAGAATACGCATCGATGAAAAAGGAGAGGAGCGACCCGGCGATGCCGTGTCGCTCCCCAATCAGGACCCGAGGGTCGTGAGTATCTGCACTGTCAGACTAGTAGTACCAGAGCCTGGATGAGCTCCACGCGCTGCTGCTCGTCCAGTAGATCCCCAGCCAGTGGTTGTTGCTCGTGGCGTGATTGATCATCTGGGCCTGGTCGTTGTTGGCGTTGGTCTCGATAGTGTCGGTCGAGTTCCGGAATTCCGCCCAGAGCCGCTGAGTGGATCCGTTGAAATATGACCAGCTTTCAAGCGGCAAGTACCAGTTCCAACCGCCGACGACCAGCGGCTCTCCAGCACGGCTGCCAAAACCGCCGCTGACATTAGGCGTGGCTGCTGCATCAGCCCCAACTGAGATGCTTGCAGGCCGCTCCTGGGCAGTGGCCGTGGCCACCAGAAACACGCAAGCCGATGCGAGTACAAGAGACTTCATATTGGCCATGAAACACGCTCCCTTTTCGTCTATTTTTGGAGATCGAACAGCGTCCTGTCGGGCCGCTGGCACTTCTGACCCCATCGACCACGGCCACGTATTGTGCGATGGCGTGCAAACGCTTGAAGGATTCAGGATGTTAACACAAGCCGGGGTCCATCCCGGATGTTCCTGTTGCGGCTCGAGCCGGCGAGGGTGTGCAATCTCTCAGCAGGGCGAGCGGCCTGGCGCGATTACAGCTTCGAGTGATAGTGATCCCAGGTCTTCCTGAACAAGTTCGCCGTCCAGAGCCTCTCCCGGAAAGCCTCCTGCTCGGCTTCGCTGAACACATACGGGTCGCCAATCTGCATCGCCATGTACTGGCGGTACGCGTTCTCTTCGAGGTACGCCGCCAGCGCGAAGCACTCGACGATGTCCGATCCGACGACGACAGCGCCATGCGATTTGAGCAGGACCGCCGGACCGTGACCGAGCGTGGCGGC
>JBGPKK010000106.1:0-15397 GCA_041485905.1 Vicinamibacteria bacterium | reverse complement strand
CCGTTGTTGTCGAGCCATACGTTGTCGTTGAACCCGGCGGAGTCCACGACGAAGGTGTCGCCTTCCCAATGCCCGATCGAATAGCCCAGCCAGTTGGGATTCGGATCTTTCGGAAGGGGCCGGCCGTCCGTGAAGATCTGACGATACGCATGAACCGCTTCGTAGAGGACCACGACGATATTCGGCGTCGTGAGAATCTTGAAGGGATACGGCACGGCGGTCGATCGCGGCACACCGCCGGGAATGCACCGCCCGGTCGGGTCTTCCTTGCTCAGCGTGTCCCGCCGATGCTTGTACAACTCCTGCGCCCACGGCTGAAACGGCACCTCTCCCGGTTTGAGATCCTTCGCGATGTCGCCGATGTAGATCCCCCGGGTCAGCCACAGTCCAGAGATATCCGGTTTTCCGTCCGCGGTTCTTGGCGTCGGCGCCGAGAGGTTCGGCTTGCCGTCCGGCGTGCGCGGTATTCCCGGAGTTGGATATTTCAGCCACTGTGCGGTGGCGGGTGATGCGGTGATTACGAGTACCGCTGCGGCGATGATTCGCCAGGCGTTCATGGTTATGCCTCCTGCGGGCGGGTTGTCCGGTGGGGCCTATTGTCGCCGATCTAGCGACGCGTCCAGCGGATATCGACGCCCTCCGAAGAACCCAGTGCACCGCGAAGCAGGTTCACCAGGTGTTCTGTAGCCTTGCCGTCGGCGATGAGATCGATGGTGGCTGCATCGATATAGTAGTCCTGATCCTGGGAGGATTCCTCTTCCAGGGCATCGACGAGAACCTGCAGGTCCGGTTCCGTAATCGAACCGAGAAGCCCGTTCGTAGCGGCGTTGTAAAGGTCGATCATGGTCTCGTCGCTCCTGATAGAAGGCCCCGCGGCTTCGGGGACGGCCCACTCTAGCGCTCGACCATGGAAAAGTGCAAAGTTCAAAGTGCAAAGTAAGTCGGAACTGGGCTTGCGCACGGTGCACGCCGAGTGTACTTTGCACTTGCTTGTCACTTTAAACTTCGAACTCTGAACTTTGCCTGGAGATCCCCCAATGTCTGCTTACTGGCTTGCCCGCGCGAAGATTACGGACCCGGCGACGTACAAGAAGTACACCGACCGGGTGCCGGAGATCGTCAGCCGTTACGGCGGGAAGATCCTCGCGCGCGGGGGGCGCTATCAGATCATGGAGGGACCGGAGAACTTCCACCGGTTCATCGTCATCGAATTCCCGACCCTGGAGCAGGGCGTCGCGTGCTTCAACTCACCTGAATATCAGGAAGCGGCCGCTTTTCGCCGCGGCGGCGCCGGCGTCGTCGAGAACGTCATCGTCGAGGGCGGCGCGCCGACGCCGAGCTGATTCGAGAGATGCGGACGTGGCCACTAAAACACGAAAGCACGAAAAAGCTAACGGGTCCGGGTCACAACAGAACACACCCCAAGCCAAGGCATATCTGCGCCCGATGTTCGCCCGAATGGCGAACTACCTGGCAGGTCGCGGAGGTGAGATGCGGTAAGATGTATACCATTACACACATATCAACACAGATGACGACAACCCTTTCTGTCCGTATCAACACCGATACCAAGAAGCAGCTCGAGGCGCTCGCCAAGCGCGCACGTCGCTCCAAGTCTTTTCTCGCCGCTGAAGCCATCGCCGCCTTTGTCGAGGCCGAGAGCTGGCAACTGGATGAGATTCAGGCTGGCCTCAAAGAACTCGGTGAAGGCCGCGGTGTGCCTCACAAGGAAGTGTCGACCTGGCTTCGTTCGTGGGGCCGGAAGCGTGAGCGAAAGACGCCTCGCGCGTGAGGGTCGTCTGGTCGCCGCGCGCGATCGGCCACCTTGCTGACCTTCGTGCTTACATCGCGCGCGATAACCCCGACGCGGCTGGCCGTGTCGCTATGGCGCTCTTGTCCGCCGTCGAACGCCTGGCCGAGTTGCCACATCTTGGTGGTCCCGGCCGAGTGTCCGGCACGCGTGAGCTCGTAGTTCCCGCCACGCCGTACGTGATCCCGTACCGGTTGCGAGGTGACCGGCTCGAAGTCATCGCCGTTTTTCATGGACGCCAGCGATGGCCCAGGCGCCTCTAGACCGGCGGCGCGTCAGGCTCGCCAACTCTGCAGCATGAGCATGTAATTCGCCCGTTCGTACGCGTCGGGGTCGGGCACCTTGAAGAGGCTCATGTTGCCCCGCATCTCGGCGAGCGAATCCCACTCGTGCTCCTGCATCCACGCCGCGAGGTCGTCCAGCACCGTTCGGAGATGCACGGGCCCGTGCATCAGGAGCGCCGAAACCATCTGCGTGACATGGGCACCGGCCATCGTGGCCTTGACGCGTCGAGCGCGGTGTGCACGCCGCCGGTGACCGCAAGCGACGCGCGGACGCGCCCGGAGAGGATGGCCATCCAGTGCAGGCGAAGGCGCAATTCCGAAGAATCCGAGAGGTGAAGCGTGCGCGTGGCGGTCAGCTCCTCTGGGTCGATGTCGGGCTGGTAGAAACGGTTGAAGAGGACCAGCCCATCGGCCCCGGCCCCGTCGAGCTCCCGGGCATCGTGACGGCCTTTTTCACCGAGGAGTGCGATACATTCCACGCATGCCATCGGAGCATCCCGGCCACAAACCCCGTTCGATTCTGACGAGACTCGCGCACTTCTTCAATGAAGGCGTTATGGGCCTGTTCGCTCTCATCGCCCTTGCGACAGCGCTGGGCCCGATGGTCTTTGACGTCAGCCCCGGCGTCGAGCGTGCGCTCACCGTCGTCGAGTGGGTGCTCGTGGGTACGTTTGCGGCGGAGTTCTTCCTTCAGGGTGCGGTCGCCCACGACCGCCGCGCGTGGATCCGGAGCCCCTGGAGAATCGTCGACGTGATCACCGTGCTCGGCCCGGTCGCCGCCCTCCTGCCCCAGGTCTCTGACCTTGCACGCGGATCGCTGATGCTCCGGATGCTGCGCGTCGGAAGAGCCGTTGCATTCGGCACACGCGCCGGCTCCCACGCGGTGCGGAAGCCTGGAGACATGAACCAGACCGGTCGCGCGAGAACGCCGGCCGTGAGCGTCGTCGGCGCCGAAGGCGACCTGCACCCGGTCAGGTCCGATTGGGGCAGCTTCCTTGCCTGGACGCGCCAGCCGGCCGCCTCCTGGTTTCATGCTTCGAATCTGGATCGGGATCGCTTCTATGAACTCGCTCACGCCGCAGGTGTTTCGGACCAGGAGATCACAACTATTTTCGACGAGGACGTGCACGCGAAGCTGCGCGAAGGCGCGCAACATGCGACGCTGATCCTGCAGATGCCGACGTGTGCGGAGGCGGGCTTTCCGGAAGTCCATCGAGACCGCCTCCTCGCCGTTGTGACGAACGACTGGATCCTCACGGCCACAACGGGCTCCTTCGATCTTCACACCAGGGTGGAGCATCTCTCCACCCGCACTGTGCTTCCCAAGTTTCCATTCCCCGCCCGAATCGCCTGCGCCCTTCTGTCGGTGGCTCGCGAGCGCAACCTGTTCGTCGCGCACCGATTCGACGAAGAGGTGCGCCGCCTGGAGGCCCTGGAGGGCGGCAACGTCTTCCTCCGGGAGTCGTTCCGGCTACGCCGCGAAATCTCGACCACCGCCCTCGATCTCTGGCACGTCAAAGCCATCGTCCGGGCACTTGCTGGCGGGAAGGCGAAGCTCCGCGGCACGGACCTGAGGGAAGAAAAGTACCTCGACAATCTCCTGGCGGAAACGGAGTCCCTTTACGAGACAGTCAACAAGAGCAAAGAGGAGGTCAAGACGCTCATCGAGCTGCACATCAATTTCAAATCCTTCGAGATGAATGCGTTCCTCAAGCTGCTCGCCATCGTCAGCTTCCTCGGGTTGATCCCGTCGGTCGCCGGGGGCCTGCTCGGCATGAACGTCGCGGGGAATCCGTGGCCGATCACGCTAGGTCAAGTGGCGTTCGGCGTCGCGATGGGAATGGCGACGGTGCTCTACGTGTTCGCCGTGAGGGGATGGCTGAAGTAGGGCCGTCCGCTTTGTGTCGATCGGCATGGCGCCGGGTTGTTCAAAGCAGCACGATCAGAAGCGCGGCGAAAGCCACTGGAATCGAAACCACACATAGCAGCACGACCAGGCACCCACCACCGGAAACCATCTTGCCTAGCTTGCGCTGACGACCGCTCTTGGTCAGCGGTATCCCGATGCGTCTTGAGAGCCGTGACTTTGCTGCAGACAGGCCCACAGCGCGCTTCCATGAGAAACCACCAAATCCCATATGCTTCCTCAGATGCCGAGCATGATCCTGGTAACGTTCACGAAACCCATGCGGCGGGCGGCCACACCGCAGGGGCCACACCAGCGGCTGTGGCAAGCGCACCGAAGGCGCTCACCAGCCTCCGGAAGCTGCGGCCGCGCCGGTACGCATTCTCCGGGTTGAGATGCGTGCGCCGCTTGCGATGAGGCCTGCCGACATCGAGCCCCCACGCTTGGGCCTCGTCCCGCAGTCGGCGCAGGAGCAACGGCACAGCAACCTCGTCACCCTGTCCCTCGACGATTGGCTGGATGATCATGCGAGGTCCTCGAACAAGCTGTCCTGCTCCAGCTCCTCCTTGAACAGCGGCGCCGGATCGAGGGCGTTCGAGCGCAGCAATTCGCCCGCACCCATCAGATGCTCTTGCAACGCTTGGCGCGTCGAATCAGAGACCGGCGCGACTCGTGTCGCGCCTTCCGCCCACTCCACAATGCGCAGGTGCCGATCGGTGAAGTGACAGGTTCTTGCCGTGCTTCATCACCGCCACTCGCTTCGTGTTCGGAACGATCGTGGCGAGAATGTCAGAGATGCGTCGAAAATCGTCCTTCGATTGGCGCTCGATCTCCTTGAGTACGCTGGTCACGTTGCCACCGTCCGGCTTGAGGCTGACGCTGCTGTCGGGTTCCTGCATCTCGCGGAGCTTGCTCGGCTCGATGGAGTACACGCGCATCGACGCCAGCGTCCGGAGCACCGGCGCGAACGTCGCCTCGCCGCCGACCAATGGCAGACTGAGCGAAGCGGGGTCGAGCGCGGGCTTTACGCCTCCAACGTTGGACGTGAACCTCGTACCCACCCGATCGAACCACGAGCGAGTCCCCCCGTCGAACTCGACCGAACACTGCTCTCGTACCACAGAGAAACCGTAGTTCGGTAACGCCTTCACCTCAAACGCGTAGAAACCGGACACGGCCTTGCCGTTCATGCGGCCGAAATCCACACGCAACCCGAGATTCGGCGGATAGCTCTGGCCGGAGGTACGGTTGCGGACGGCCGAGATCCCCCCGCCTTGTCGAACACCGCCTGGAGCGGCGACGCCATCGCCTCCGCAAGGAAGGAAAACGCGCTGACAAGATTGCTCTTCCCCGAGCCATTGCGCCCGACGAAGATGGTCGGGTTGTCGAGGGTGATTCGCTCGGAAGGAATGCTGCGAAAGCGCTTCAACACGAGCTGCTTGATCGTAGGTTCCATTCGGTTCACCTCGGCACCGCCATGAGCATCGCATCGACCAATCGCTTCTCTTCGCTTCCCCTGGGGATCATTCGGTCATCATTCCCACGGCACCCACTTCCCACCGCCCCAGCGCGTTTGCACGTACTGAACAGTTTCGTTCACGGGAAGGGCTCGAGTCCCATTTCCGATGCGGAGAAAAAATGTGGCCGTCTGCCCTTCTTCGACGTAGACAGGATGATCGCTGGGTTCGACCGACACGTGACAGACGTCTCGGCCGTCTAGGATCGATCGAACTTCATGCATCCCGACACTCTCCGTACGGCGGTTTGTCTTCTCGTACCTGGGAATGGGCCGAGGTCCACATGGTGCGGCAATCCGTCCGTCCGGCCGGCGTCAGGCAGGTCGTTTTTGCAAGGAGTCTTTGAGGTCTGCGAGGTCACGGCTGATCACGTCCCGCACCTTGCCGGCGATGGCCCACCCCAGCGGTGCCAGCAACCCGGGAGGAAGCCCGTGGCTTTCGAGAACGAACTCGATCCGAACCTTGGTGCTGTCTTCGAAAGGCTCGAAGGTGAACACCGTATCGATCCGCGTGCCCGCCTTGTGATGCGTAATGGTATACGTGCGGTTCCGCTCGAACGCCGTTACTTCCATCTCGGCCGAGTCCATCTGCCCCAGCACCTCGCGTGTCTCCAACCACCGCGTCCCCAACTCGAATCCTCCAGTCGTCAGCACCTCGATCTCCTGAATGTTCGATACGCGCTCGGCAGCATGTTCGAGGTCCGTGAACACGTCAAACACCCGCTCGACCGGAGCCGCGACCTGAGTGACAACCGTTACCGATGTCATCGTGTTATCTCTCTTCCATCGATACTCTACACTGATGCCTTCTGCAGCACGCGGTCGACGATCGACTTGAACTCGTTCTCCGTCAGCAGGCCTTTCTTCTCGAACGACTTCGCCTTCACCTGCTTGAGAATCGCCATCCGTTCGTCTTCGGTCGCTTTGACGCCGATCTTCTCGCACCATTCTTCCATCGACGGCGGCCCGCTGTTCTTGCCGAGCACGATTGACACCGGTTTCTGACCGACCAACTCTGGCGCGAACGGGACGTACTCGAGCGGATTGTCCTTGCGCGCCATGCGGATCCACCCGGCGATGATGCCCGACTCCACCTCGTAGAGTTTGTCGCCCACGATCGGACGGTTGGGAGCCACCGATACTTTCGCCAGATCGAGCACGAAGCGCGACACCTCGCAGAACTGCTCGGTGCGGATGCCGAGGTCGATGCCGTACAGGCACAGGAGCGACATCACCACGTCTTCCATCGGCACGTTGCCGGCTCGCTCGCCCAGACCCGTGACGGTCGTGTGTGCCACGGAGGCGCCGGCCTGAAGGGCGGAAATCGTGTTCGAGACGCCGATGCCGAAATCCTGGTGGCAGTGGATCTCCACCGGCTTCTTCAGCCGCTCGATCACCTGCTTCACCGCAAGCTGGATCGCGTCCGGGGTGGCGACGCCCATGGTGTCGGCCATGGTCAGGGCATCCATGTGGCCTTCGGTCGCCACCTGCTCGACGATGTCGAGGAACCGGCCGAGCTCCGTGCGCGTCGCGTCTATTGTGAAGAAGACCGTGTAGAGGCCCGCCTCTTTCGCCGCGCGCGTCGTGTCGATCGACGCCTTCATGGCCCGGTCCAGGGACCAGCCGTAGGCGTTCTTGATCATGTGATCGCTGGCGGGGATCTCGATGACGACGCCCTTGCATCCGCACGCCTTGACCACTTTGATCTCGTCAGGGATGCAGCGCGCGAACGCGAACACCTCGGCCTTCAGGCCCAGCGCGGCGATGTCCTCAATCGCGGCTTTGTCCTGATCCGAGACCGCCGGCATGCCGGCCTCGATTCGGTGCACGCCGAGCGCATCGAGCTTGCGGGCAATCGCCACCTTTTCTTCTCGGCGGAACACGATCGACGTCTGCTGCTCGCCGTCGCGCAGGGTCACATCGTGGATCTTGATCTTCTGCGGAAAGCGGTCATTTTTCCGCACCTCTGGCAGATAACACCAGGGGCTTGTGAACCACTTGTCGGTTTTCCAGGGTTGCTCCATGAAGGCCTCCGTGAGACGTGTTAAACCGCGGGATGATACCATGAGCGACGCCCAGGATATGCCGAGGATCACGTTCAATCTAAACGGGAAAGCGACCGAAGCCGCTTACGAACCGGGGATGCACTTCCTCGAAGTGTTGCGCGAGGAGTGCGGCGTCGTGTCGCCCAAAGACGGGTGCGCGCCCGAAGGCACCTGTGGCTGCTGTCTGATCATGGTTGACGGCCAGCCCGCACTGTCCTGCCTCCGTAAGCCGGAACAGATGGCGGACCACGATGTGGTCACGGTCGAGGGCCTTCCGGATGACACGCGGCGTATGTTGAGCGAAGCATTCGTCCTCGAAGGCGGCGTGCAGTGCGGATTCTGTATCCCGGGAATTCTCATCCGTGCGGCGTCGTTGATGGAACGCGGTCTCACGGACGACCGCCGCGCCGTCGCCAAAGCGCTCGACGGTCATCTGTGCCGCTGCACCGGCTATGGCCGAATCATCGACGCCATCCAGACGGCCGGGGATGCGTCGCGGCACGGCGGGTGGCTCCCAAGCACCGAGCCACGACGGCATTCTTTCTTCGGCGAAGAGTTCGGCTTGAGCCGCAATCCTCGGTTCAAGCGCAACGGCGCGAACGGCGACGGAATCGGCCGGTCGGCTGCGCGCGTCGGCGGGCTGGAGCAGGCACTCGGCGAGAAACCGTTCGTCGACGACATGCGCGTGCCCGGGATGTTGCACGGCGGCCTCGTTCTTAGCGAGCATCCGCGAGCCAGAGTCCTGGCGATTCGCACATCCGCGGCCGCGGCGATGCCCGGTGTCGTGAGGATTCTCACCGCCGCCGACGTTCCGGGAGAGCGCGGAACAGGCCTCAACATTCCGGACCTGCCCATTTTCGTTGCCGTGGGTGAAACGACATGCTGTGTCGGCGATTTTCTCGCGATGGTTGTCGCCGACTCGATGTTTCACGCTCGCCGGGCCGCAGAAAAAGTCGAAGTGGACTACGACGTGCTCGAACCGCTGACGGACCCGTTTGCCGCGCTCGAGGCCGGTGCCCCACAAGTCCATGCGCCGGGGAACCTGCACGTGGCGCCGAATCTCATCGAGACAACGGCGTTCTCCCGCGGCGATGTGGATGCCGCGCTCGCCGCGTCGACGCATGTCATCGAACAGACGTATGCGACGCAGGCGATCGACCCGGCTTTTCTCGAGCCGGAAGCGTGCCTGGCATTGCCGCAGGGGAAGGGCGTCAAAGTCCATTCGGAGAGCCAGGGCTCCGGCTTTGATCAGAAACAGATTGCCGCCGTCCTGAAGCTCCCGCTCGAGGACGTTGAGATCGCGCTCGCTGCGAGCGGCGGCGCCTTCGGCGCGAAAGAAGAACTGTCAATCCAGGCACAGACCGCGCTGGCCGCGCACCTGCTGCAGCGTCCCGTGAAAACGGTGCTCACGCGACGGCAATCGACGCAGCACCACGTCAAGCGTCACCCGATGACGCTGAAGCTCACGGTCGGCGCGGATGCGGAAGGCCATTTGCTGGCGCTGCGCACCCGGATTCTCGGCGACGCGGGTGGCTACGCGGGGACGAGCGGGAAGTGCCTGCTCCGTGCGGCGTGTCACTCGTGCGGTCCGTACCGCGTGCCCAGCGTAGACGTGTCATCGAGCGCTGTCTACACGAACAATCCGACGAGCGGTGCGATGCGCGGCTTCGGCAGCAACCAGGCCCAGTTCGCCATGGAAGGCGTCATGGACCTCCTGGCGGAGAAGGTGGGTGTCGACGGCTGGGACATCCGCGAACGGAACATCCTCAATCCCGGCGACGCGTTCGGCACCGGCCAGATCATGAGGGAGAGCGTTCGCGGCATGAGAGTGTCGTTCGAGGCCGTGAAGGACGTGTACAAGACCGCGAAGTACAAGGGCATCGGCTGCGGCATCAAGAGCACGGGGCTCGGCAACGGCACCGTCGAGGGCGGGCACATCATCATTCGCGTTATCGGCGGCGCCCGCCTGGAGATTCTCAACGGCTACACGGAAATGGGGCAGGGCGTCTACACGGCCACCATGCAGGCCGTTTGCGAGGAGACCGGCCTGCCGGCGAACCTGATGACGGTTCGGTGGGACAAGGATCTCGGCAACAAATGCGGAGAGACCTGGGCGTCGCGTGCCACGACGCTGAGCTGCGCGGCGGCGCAGCAGGCGGCACAAAAACTGGCCGTCGATCTGAAGCAGCTGCCGCTCGAACAGCTCGTGGGTCGCGAATACGCCGGAGAGTACGTCTGTAATTTCACGACCCGGCCCGGCACGCCTGAAGCCGTTTTGAATCCGACGACCCACTTGACTTTCAGCTACTCCACCCAGGTCGTCATCCTCGACGACGAGGGGCGGCTCAAGCGCGTCGTAGCGGCTCACGACACTGGCCGCGCGATCAACCCGAGACTGTGCGCCGAACAGATGGAAGGCGGCGTTCACATGGGGCTAGGGTACGCGCTGTCGGAGAATTTCACGTCCACCAACGGGCGTCCGGACTCGCTGGCGCTGCGCGACATGGGTATCGTGCGTGCGAAGCACATGCCCCCGGTCGACATCATCCTGATCGAAGTGCCCGATGAAGTCGGCGGCTACGGCGCCAAAGGCGTCGGCGAAATCGGGTGCGTGGCCACCGCCGGCGCGGTCGCAGGCGCCCTTCATTCGTACGACGGCATCCGCCGTTTCCGCCTCCCGATGGACGATGCACCGGCGGCTGCGCCGTCGGTCCCGAAAACACGCCGATCCGCTGTGGGGCACGGCCTTCAGGCCGTGCCACGCGTCGGGCCGGTCTAAAGACCGGCCCTTACAACCGCGGGATATAATCCCGCCCAATGCCGCCCCTGCTGGTCGCTGTCGCCGATTCGGTGTTTCCCAACCTGGATCCGGCGCGCGAGGTGCTCGCGACGATTGGCGCCGACCTGCAGCTGGCCCCGCAGGCTACGCCCGACGCGATTCTGCGTATCGCGACCCTCGCAGATGCCCTCCTCGTGACCTACGCGAAAATCACGGCGGACATGATCGGAGAGATGAAGCGCTGCCGCATCATCTCGCGCTTTGGCATCGGCGTTGACAACGTGGACCTCGCAGCCGCGACCAACGCGGGCATCGTTGTTACCAAAGTGCCGGATTACTGCATCGACGAGGTCTCCGATCATGCGATGGCGCTGCTGCTGGCGCTCGTGCGCAAGATCCCCATGTCGAACGCGCACGTTCAGGCGGGCCGGTGGGAGATGCAGGCCGTGGTGCCCATCCATCGTCTGCGCGGAAGCGTCCTGGGCCTGGTCGGCTTCGGCCGGATTCCGCAGCTGGTCGCACCGAAGGCGAAATCATTTGGTCTGCGTGTGATCGCCTACGATCCCTTTGCGCCACCGGAACTGTTCGCGCGCGAGAGCGTCGAGCGCGTGGAATTCGAAGAGCTGCTGAAGCAGTCCGACTACGTGTCGATTCACACGCCGCTTCTGCCCGAGACGCGTGACCTCTTCAACGCCGACGCATTCAGGCAGATGAAGCCGGGCGCGTACCTGATCAACACCGCCCGCGGCCCCATCGTGAACGAACTGGCCCTGGCGCAGGCGCTCGACGATGAGCAGTTGGGCGGCGCGGCCCTCGACGTGATGCCGCAGGAGCCGCCTGTGAACTCGCCGCTCGTCGGCCGCGCGAACGTGATCATCACCCCGCATACCAGCTTCTATTCGGAGGAATCGCTACTCGAGCTGCAGCGCAAGGCGGCCGAAGAAGTCGTCGCGGTACTGTCTGGGAAGCCCCCGCGGAATCCCGTCAACCCCGAAGTATTTTCGCGCGCGACCCGATGAAAGCGATGGTTCTGCGGGCGCCGTGGGAGCTTGTGCCGGACGAGGTGTCGCGGCCGCGTCCTGATTCGGCGCAGGTGCTCGTGCGTGTGACGCACAGCGGAATCTGCGGGACCGATTTCAAGATCTACAGCGGCGCGATCCCCGTCAGCTATCCGCGGGTCATGGGTCACGAGATGGCCGGCGAGGTCGCTGACGCCGGCGGCGCCGGATCCTTCCACGCCGGGCAGCGGGTCATCGTCGACCCGGAGCTGTACTGCGGCGCCTGTTTCCACTGCCGGATCGGCCAGACCCATTTGTGTCCGAAGGGTATGTTGATCGGCCGCGACATGAACGGCGGGTTCGCCGAATTTGTCGCCGCTCCCGCGAGCCACGTGTTCGCGCTTCCCGATTCCATCGACAACCGGACCGCTCCCCTCATCCAGGTGCTGACGACCTGTTTGCACGCGCAGCGACAGGTCGATATTTTTCCCGGGGAATCGGTCGTCGTCTTCGGCCTGGGCGTGACCGGCCAGCTGCACGTGCAACTGGCCAAAGCGCGGGGGGCCAGCCCGGTCATCGGCGTCACGCGCAGCGCGGACAAGCGGGCGTTGGCGGAGCAACTCGGAGCCGATCTGACGATTCCCGGCGGCGAGGGAGCGATCGACAGAGTGCGGGAAGCGACCGAGGGCCGCGGCGCCGACGTCGTCATCGAGACGACAGGGATTCTGCCGTCGTTGTCGACGTCGATCGACATGGCCCGCTCCGGCGGCCGGCTGTTGCTCTTCGGCATCATCACCGCCAAAGAGGGAGCGTTGCCCTTCTACGATCTCTACTTCAAGGAGCTCTCGCTCATCGGCGCCCGGGTTGCCAAGAGCGAGGACTATCCGGGAGCGATCGCGCTCGTGGAACGTGGGCAGGTCAGGCTGGAGCCGCTGATCAGCAACATCATGCCTCTTGGCGATCTCAAAGCGGCCATCGGCATGTTGGGCTCGGACAGCGGCCCGCGGATGAAGATCATTCTGGACCATCAGTAAACCAAACCGTTGGGGGATGCTGTGACACGCCTGACTTGGAACATCGCGGCCGTCGGAGGGTTGCTTGCGATCGCGGGTGCGGGCGCAATAGTTCGCGCGCAACAGCCGGCGCCCCGGCCTTCGCCAGAGGCTTCGGCGGGGCAAGCGGATCTGATTCTGTCGAACGGCAAGATCATCACCGTCGACGAGCGCTTCACGATCGCTCAAGCGGTGGCGATCCGTGGCGACCGCATCGTGGCGGTCGGCACCAGCCAGGACATCACCCGGCTCGCGGGTCCCAACACCAGAAGGATCGACCTGGGCGGAAGGGCGGTCACCCCCGGGCTGATCGACAACCACATGCATCTTCTGCGCGCCGGGACCACCTGGCTGCGGGAGCTCCGCTTCGACGGCGTCGAGTCGCGCAAACAGGCGATCGAGATGGTGCGCGCCAGGGCGAAGGCGGAGGGTCCGGGAGGCTGGGTCTTCAACATCGGTGGGTGGGCCCATCAGCAGTTCGCGGACGATCCCAAACCGTTCACGCGCGAAGAGCTCGATCGGATTGCGCCGGACAATCCGGTCGCGCTGCAGGAGTCTTACTATCAGGTCTTTCTGAACAGCCGCGCCCTTGAGGCGTTCGGGATCAAAGAGAACGCACCCGACCCCGCCGACTTCGTCAAAGGGTCAATCATGCGCGACGCGGCGGGGAAGCCGACCGGCGTGATCAAGGGCGACATCGCCGCCACCCGTCCCGTTGCCGCCCGCCTTCCGAAGGTGGCGCCTGATCAGCTCGAAGCCAGCAGTCTGGCGTTGGTCAAAGACATGAATCGAGCTGGCCTCAGCTCGTTCGGCGTCGCGGGATGCAACGCCGACGTGCTGGAGATTTTCCAGAAATGGAAGGCGCAGGGGCTTCTCAACGTCCGTGTCTTCTGCATCGGGGGCGCCGCCGCCGGCAGCGCGGCGCAGGTCGACCGGTCTATCCAGCAAATCGCCCAGATGAAGCTGTATCAGGGCGACGAGTTCATCGACAACGTCGTCTTCGGGGAAAGCGTATATACGCCGCTGCACGACCCGATGTTCGCGCTGAAGTCCAATCCAACGCCCGATCAGCTCGAGCAGTGGCGGCGCATGGCCATGGCGATTGCGAAGGCTCGCCTGCCTTTGCACGTGCACGCGGAGCTGCACGATACGATTAATGCATTCCTCGACCAGATCGAAGCGGTCAACAAGGAATATCCCATCAAGAACCTGCGCTGGGCTCTTGCCCACGTGAACCAGATCGACCGGTCGCAGCTCGAGCGCATGAAGAAGCTGGGCATGTATGCGGCCGTGCACCCGTGGGCCGTCATCAACGGCGGGATCATGCACGAAGGATTCGGAGACGGGGCGTACGACATGCCGCCGCTCGCGACGATTCAAAACAGCGGCATCGTGTGGGGTCTGGGGACCGATGCCACCGCGGCCAATCAATATCTGCCGTTCACGACGCTGTATTTTGCCGTGACCGGCAAGATGCCTGGTGGCACCAAGGTCATCAGGCAAACGATCAGCCGCGAGGACGCCTTGATCGCCCACACACGCAAAAATGCGTTCCTGGTTTTTCAGGAGAACACCCTGGGTTCGATCCAGCCGGGGAAGCTGGCCGACCTGGTGGTGCTGGATCGCGACTACCTTACGATTCCCGCGGATCAGATCAAGGACATCAGGCCGGTGATGACGATGGTGGGTGGGCGCATCGTCTACGACGCCGGCACTATTTCCTCAACACGATAGGTGACTTATGCATCGTTCACTCTGTTGCGCATCCGTTGTCGGGCTGGTGATGGCAGTTGCGGGGCTCGTATCTGCGCAGGGCGTTTCACCGGAAGGAAAGACCGCCGAACAGGTGTACAAGAACATCAAGGTGCTCCAGGGGACTCCTGCCACTGAGTTGAATCAATCGATGCACCTTATGAAGGGCGCGCTCGGCATGGACTGCCTGTACTGCCACATCGAGCGTGAGTGGGAGAAGGACGTCAAGGGGCCGAAGGAGATTGCGCGCACGATGATCGTCATGATGAACGACATCAACAGGCGCCAGTTCGCCGGCCGTCAGGTGGTGACCTGCTACACCTGTCATAACGGACGCCCGGTGCCCGCCAACATGCCGTCCTTCCCAGTGCTCGAGCCGACGGTCGCGGCGAAACCGGCACTGCCGACCGTGGATCAGATCCTGGCCAAGTATGTCGAAGCGCTCGGGGGCGAACAGGCGCTGCGGAAAGTGACCGGCCGCGTGATCACCGGGACGCAGTACATCCCCACCGGTCCCGGCGGGACCGTGCGGACGCCGGCGACGGTCGAACGGTCCCTCAAAGCGCCGAACCTCGCCGTCACCACCTACCGCACGGCGACCTATGCAATCTCGCAGGGGTTCGACGGCACGACGGCGTGGTCGCAGGATCAGGCGGGGCGCGTCACCGAGCCGATCAAGCTCGACGTCGGGCGCGCGGCGCGCGCCGCGGATTTCTACGAGCCCATGAATCTGAAGCGGCAGTATGCGCAAATCACCGTACGGGGGATCGAGAAGGTGAACGGCCGCGACGCCTACGTGGTCGTCGGCGTCCCGCAGGGAGACACACCCGAGTCGCTGTACTTCGACACGCAGTCGGGTCTGCTCCTGCGGAAACAGACCGTGCTGCCGACTCCAGCCGGCGACAGCCCGTTCCAGACGGATTTCGAGGATTACCGCGACACCGGCAGCGGCGTGAAGTTTCCGTTTGTGATTCACATGAATCCGGCGAATCCGCGCACCGAGCTGGCGCCCAACGCGACGCTTCGCGTCAGCAAGGTCGAGGACAACGTGGCGATCGACAACGCCAAGTTTGCGAAGCCGGCAGCGGGTCGATAGCCAAGGCAACGAATGTGGAGGAGAGAGACATGATCAAGAAAACACGGTTCTTCGGATCGGCCCTGATCGTCTTCGCGGCATTCGCCTGTATGTCCGGCACCGCTTTCGCTCAAGGTGCAACTCCCGCCACGCTCGATAAAGCGACGGTGTCCGCGGATG
>JBGPKK010000105.1:0-15819 GCA_041485905.1 Vicinamibacteria bacterium | reverse complement strand
CGGTCTGTTGCTGTTGGGATGGATTCCGACGTTGATCGTCGTCGGCGGCGTCAGGTGGTTCGGCGCTTCCCCTGCCGCGGCGGAACGGACTCCCGTCAAAGTGACGCGCATGTTCACGGGTCCTGACGGCAAGACACATGCGGAGGAGGTCCAGGTCCCGCTGGGGCGGCCCAACGGCGCCACTGAACGCTCCCAGACGATCGACGTGACCGGCATTCAGTTCGTGCGCACGTCCACCGCGTACGACCTCGACTGGCACAACGCACCGCGGCGTCAGTACGTGGTGACGGTCAGCGGCGAGAGCGAGGTCATCATCGGCGACGGGAGCAAGATCCACCTGTATCCGGGACACATCATGCTGGCTGAGGACACGACCGGCCAGGGGCACATCTCGCGGGCAGTGGGGGACAAAGACCGGGTGTCGCTCTTCATTCCTCTGAAGGACAAATAGCGAGGTGGCCGACGCGATCTCACCCCTCGTTCCAAACACGCCGCGCGGTGTCGACGACGAGTTGCAGCTTGCGCCACTGCTCGTCTTCGGTCAGCAGATTGCCTTCCATCGTCGACGCAAAGCCGCACTGAGGGCTGAGCGCCAGGTTTTCGATCGGCACGTACCGGCTCGCTTCGTCAATCCGGCGACGCAACTGATCGTGTGATTCGAGCTCGGGAAGCTTGCTGCTGACGAGACCCAGGACGACGGTTCTTCCTCGCGGCACGAAGCGCAGCGGCTCGAACGTGCCGGCGCGCTCGGACTCGTACTCGAGCAGGAACGCGTCGACATTGAGCTGGGTGAACAGCTTCTCGGCGATCGGGTCGTAGCCGCCCTCGGCGTACCAGTGGCTCTGATTGTTTCCGCGGCACAGGTGCACCGCCAACGTCACGCCGTTGCGCTTCACGCCTTCGAGGCACGCGTTGTCGGCGCGGATGGCCTCGTCCAGCGCCCGTTCGGGGTCAACGCCCATCTCGTCCTTGACGTACGCGCGCCACTTGGGGTCGATGTAGTAACTGTATCGGGGCGCATCGATCTGGATGTACTTCACGCCCTCGTTCACCAGCGCCTGGATTTCCCGCTTGATGATGGGCACCACGTCCCATAGAAACTCAGAATAGGTCGGGTAGGCGCGCTCGCTCAGTCCCTTGCGATACATGATCGCGGGGAACTGATTCGCGGACGGCAGAGTCATCTTGACGTCACCCGGGCTATGCCGCGTCAGGAAGTCGACCTCGTGCTTCGCAAGTCGCTTCTTCTGCTTGATCGGACTGACGACGAGTCCCGCCAGGAGAGCGGATGCAGCGGCCGATGCGCCGGCGCTTCCGGTTTCGCTGCCTTTCCACGCCCGCGCGATCGAACCGTCGTGGTCAAGGCCTTCGATCGATTCGTAGAAGTCGCTCATGAAGCCTCGCCGGCGGAATTCGCCGTCGGTAAAGATGTTGAGGCCCAGGTCCTTCTGCCGCGCCAGGACGCGTAGGATGTGCCTGTTCTCGATCTCCTCGAGCCGTTCGGGCGTGACACCGGGATCGCCGCGGGCGTCGAGCACCTCGCGCGGCCTCAGAAAACTGCCGACGTGATCTGCGCGGTACATGAGGGGAACGGTTACTTGAATGCGAGCCTGGCCTTGCGATCTTGTTCCGGCTTGATCCCGGGGCCAAACAGCTTCTCGAAGAAGCCTTCCTTCACAAGCCGGCTGACAATGCTGTTGTCGACCACCTTGTGAAAGTCGTACTCCTTCATCAACGTCATCATTCGCGGATCGGTCTGTTGATCGATCACAGACTTGAGCGCCCCAGCCAGGACGTACGGCACACGCTCCAGGAGGTTGGCCTTCGCGTAACCGTCGTAGAACCGCTCGACGTCCGCGGAGGTCTGCTTGTCGTAGACCTGATACGCCTTAACGGCGAACGCCTTGTCGTCATAAAAGCGCTTGATGGCTTCCGCATGCGCTTTGATCAGCAACTCGGGTAATTTGGGATTCGCCGCAATCGTGCTCTTTTTCAGCAGGTAGGTCGTGGACGCGAAGATGTCGTCGTGTTCGGCCAGATTGCCAAGGCTCTTGAAGCCGGCTTCTTCGAGTTTGAAATAGGCCGGCGGCGTCAGGAGCGTGGCATCGGCGCGGCCCGCCGCCAGCGCCGCGGCGCGTCCGTTGGCGTCGGTGCCGACTGCGATCCATTCCACGTCCCTGGCAGTCAGCCCGAACTTCTTGAGGTAGGCGCTCGCATAGTTGTACGGCGGATCGCCAATCTGACTGACCGCCAGCCTCTTGCCCCTCAGGTCCTTGACATTTGCAATATCGGCGCGCGACATCAAGACGAAGAATGCCCGGTTAACCGAGCTGCCGACCACCGCAAAGGCTGCGTCCCTGACGCTCGCCTGCATCACCGACTCGAGGTTGTAGCTGCTCATCTGCGCTTCACCGCTGACCACCATCGCGATCCCGCCCGGATGGCCCGCAAACACCAGGTCGACGTCCAGCCCGTATTTCTGGTAATACCCGCCCTCTTTTGCGATGAACAGCGGCCACGAGGCGCCGCTTCGGGTCGGGAAATTGATGGTGAGCTTCTGCAGCGGCTGGGCCCCGGCCGATGCGATGCAGGTCACCAGCATGGCCCAGACGAAGGACAATAGGCGTGTCTTCATCGTCTTCATGGGCGACAGTATATGGAGTTACGACCTGAATTTGCGCTACCATCCTCCTGACGAGGTTTAACGATGAGACGAAGTGTCATGCTGATCGCGGTCGGAGCGGCATCCATGGGTGCCATGCTCTTCGGACAACAACGACCGCCGCAGCTTCCGGCGCCGTCGCCGGCGAAGCCGAACCCCTCCCGGGTGATCCCCAGGCCGGAAGGCGCCCAACTGAAAGCGCCTGAGGGCTTCACGGTCAGCATGTTCGCCGACGATCTGCCGTCGGCTCGGATGATGGAATACGCGCCGAACGGCGATTTGTTTGTCTCTCAGACGGGCGCGAACAGCATCATGGTGTTGCGAGACACGAACAACGACGGAACGCCGGACGTGCGGAACGTCTACGTTCAGGGTCCCGCGCCCGCGCGTCGCGGCGGACCGCCGCCTGCCGCGGCGGCCGGCGGAGCCGGCGCCGGTGGCGCCCCAGGCGTTGCCAGAGGTCCCGGCGCGGGCGCAGCCCCCGCTGCCGGCGCACCGCCTCCGGGCGCGGGCCAGGGTCCGGGTCGCGGAGCGCCCCCGCAACCCGTGTGCACGGCAGATGGCGCTGGCGGCCGTCAGCCCCTCGGCCTGGCGTTTCAGCCTGGATACCTCTACGTCGGCTACACCGACTGCATCGCCCGCTACAAATATCAGCCCGGAGACACGCAGGGCAGTCAGCCCGAACGACTGGTGGATCTGCCGGGCGGAGGCCAGCATTTCGCGCGCAACGTCACGTTCAGCCGCGATGGCAGGAAGATGTACGTGACGGTCGGCTCCGGGTCGAACAACTCGGAAGGCGAGGACGTGCGCCGCGCGGCGATCAACGAGTACAACGCGGACGGCACCGGCTTCCGCCTGTTCGCGTCCGGATTGCGCACTCCGACGGCGTTGGCGTGGCAGCCGGGGACCAATACGCTGTGGACGTCGGTCAACGAACGCGACAACCTCGGTGACGATCTGGTGCCCGACTACTTCACGTCAGTGAAAGAAGGCGGATTCTACGGGTGGCCGTTTTCCTACATCGGCCAGAACTACGATCCGATGCACGTCGGGAAGCTCCCGAACCTCGTGAAGACGGCGCTGATCCCTGACGTCCTCCTTCCGGCTCATGCCGCCGCGCTCGGCGCCACGTTCTACACGGGCACGCAGTTTCCGCAGCGGTATCGTAATGGCGCGTTCGTGGCCATGCACGGCTCATGGAACCGCTCCAAGGCGAATGGATACAAAGTCGGATTCGTGCCGTTTCAGAACGGCAAACCCGGTGCCGTGGAAGATTTCCTCACAGGGTTTCTCGTCAACGATGGAACCGACGGTCAGATCACGACGTGGGGCCGGCCCGTTGGCGTGACCGTCGCCAGGGACGGCTCGCTGCTCGTTTCCGATGATGGCGGCAACCGAATCTGGAAAGTCAGTTATTCCGCGGCTCGCAAATAGCACGAGGAGCGCAGTCATGACTTGGAAATCCGTCGCTGGCTTGCTGGTGGGGATGGCGGCCCTCGCGTCAACCCACGCGACGACAGAGGAACATGCGGGGATCGTCACTTTCAACAGAGACGTGCTCCCCGTTCTGCAGAAGAACTGTCAGAGCTGCCATCGTCCCGGTGAAATCGCTCCGATGTCATTCCTCTCTTACAAAGAGACGCGACCGTGGGCGCGGGCGATGAAAACCGCCGTTGTGGCTCGGCAGATGCCGCCGTGGTTCGCGGATCCGGCGTACGGTCATTTTGCGAATGACAAGCGGCTGAGCGACGCCGACATCAACACCATCGTCGCGTGGGCCGACGGTGGGGCTTCGGAAGGCGAGGAGAAAGACAAACCGCCACAGGTGGCGTTCCAGGAAGGCTGGAGCCTCAAGCCGGACATGATCATCGAGATGCCGAAGGACGTTCCGCTGCCGGCGACCGGAACCATCAACTACAAGAGCATCCTCGTCAAAGCCAGTTTCACCGAAGACCGGTGGGTCGTCGCCGCCGATCTGCGTCCCGGCAACGCTCAGGCGGTCCACCACATGAGGGCCATCGTCCGGCCGCCGGGCTCGGCATGGATGAAAGACGCGGAACCGGGAGTCGCCTACGAAGCGGGCGACGTAGAGCTCGGACGGCAGGGAGAAGGGACTGACCTGCTGGGCAAGTTCAACCCCGGGCTGGGCGCTCAGGACTTCAATATGTTCGACTCGGCCAAGTTCGTGCCGAAAGGGTCGGACATTGTCTTCAGCATGCATTACACCGCGATCGGAAAGGAGACCACCGACCGATCGAAGCTCGGCCTGATCTTCGCAAAGGCTCCGCCCCGGCTGCGGTACTTCACGCACGACGGCCCCACTGCGGGCAATCTCGCGATCCCAGCCGGCGCAAACGATGCGGAAGTGGTGTCGGAAATGACGGCGACGGCCGATACGCAACTGGTCTACCTGCAGCCGCACATGCACCTGCGAGGCAAGGACTACGAAGTACGTCTCATCTATCCTTCCGGCACGTCGGACACGATCTTCAAAGCGAAGTGGGATTTCAACTGGCAGCTCGGGTTCGATCTCGAGCAGCCGATTCCCATACCCAAGGGGACCCGCATCGTGGGCATCGCGCACTTCGACAACTCCGCGGGCAACAAGTTCAACCCCGATCCGAAGAAGCTCGTCGTGTGGGGGCCTCAGAACTGGGAAGAGATGCAGAACTGTTTCATGAGCTTTCTCGTGGATCCCGCTCTCGAGAATCCGAGGACTCTGTTCAAGCCTTCCGGTCCCAGTCTCTTGAGGCGAGGCGAGTCTGGCCCAACGCTCGCGTCACTGATATTGCCGGACGCGAAATAAGGCGGTCGTCGACGGTTGTCGATTATCGGGCTAGCGGCTGGCCGGCGAGACCGGCTCGCACGGCGTCGGCGTCCATTTCGACGCGTCGGGCTCGCGTTTGAAATGCGTGCTGGTGATGAACTGCTGATTCAGGTATTTCGGGTCTTCGACGATCGTGAACACCGTCAGCCACTCGGTCCCGAATGACGCCTCTCGATCGAAATACTCGGTGACCGACGTGTCCTCGCTGTAAGGCACGCCGTTGGCGCGCAGGTATCCGCCTCGAAGGCTGGTCGTGACGACTTTCAGCGAGCCGATGCGCGGCGGCGCCTGTTGCAGGCTGACGCCGCGACCGCCGGGCTGAAGAATGCGCTCCCACTCGGCGGCAGAGTGACCTTGCCAGGTTCGTGTGGTCTGCGGCTTTTGCGACATGTCGAAGTACAGAAGCCTGGTTTGCTGTCCGGCATCCGTCTCGATTTTCAACGTGTTGTCGCCGTCCCACGCGATGCGCAGCCGTCCCGGCACGCGCATGATGGCAGCCGCCCCGTAGGCCTTGCACCCGTCGCTCGCCGCCCTGGCCGGATCCCACGTGTCCGCGACCTTGCGGCCTTCCGCGCTGAGCGGCACACTGGAATAGTCGCCCTTTTTCGGGACCAGCATGCGCCACCGCCAGTCTTCGGTGACGACCGACACCCAGTTTCCTGTCACGTCGACAGGCGCGGCGGCCTTTGGAGTCGGCGGAGGACCGGGGGGCTGTCCGCGCTGCGCGATTCCATGTGTCCCGAGAAACACAAAGGACACGAAGGACACCAAGGACACAAAGGGAAGGCCCTGTCGGGCTGAATGGGATCGCCAGGCTACCCGTTCCTTTGTGTCCATTGTGTCCTTTGTGTTCATTCGATCTGAGTAGCGCAAGGCTTCAGCGCTACTTCCTGCTCAGATCGCGATACGCGGCTTCCACAAACATCTTCGTGGTCCACGGTCCTGTCGCCGCACCGTATCGGCCGTCGTACTCGAACGACGGTCTGGCCGCCTGAACCTGATCGAGCGTCATCCCCTTCTTGATCAGATCCTGAACTCGATCGCGAATGATGGTGAGCATGTCGCGGTACTCGACCACGTCGGATTCGTCCGCCACGCGGCCGCGGCCGGGGATCACCATCGTCCCGCCTTCCTGCCAGTCCTTGGGGACTGTGATCTCGATAATGCGGTTCAACGCGGCGATGATGCCGGTGAACCTGCCGCCCCGCGCCGCATCGATCACCGGATAGCTCGTCATATCGAAGATGTCGCCGGTGACGACGACATCGGAGCGGCGGAACAGGACGACGCTGTCACCGTCAGTGTGCGCGGCGGGTTGATGAAAGAGCTGTACCGGCTCGCCGTTCGAGTACACGTCTTTCGATTCACCTGAATATGTGTCGGTCGGCCACGCGGCGACGGGCATGGCACCCGGCTTCCCCGCCAGCCCGCTGACCGCGCGCAGCACCGCCTCGTGAGCCATCACCATCGCGCCCGGGCCCGGGTTGTCGGCCGCGCGGCCACCTTCGGCGCGGCTGCCGGCACGGGCGAGCCTCTCGTTGCCTCCCATCTGATCGGGATGCGCGTGCGTGTTCAGGATGAAGCGAATCGGCTTGTCCGACAGCTGCCTGATTGCCGCGACGACCTTGTCGGTCACCGTGCCCGCACCCGTGTCCACGAGCAGGACGCCATCCTCTCCTACCTGCACGGCCATGTTGCCGCCGGCGCCCGCGAGGAGATAGACGTTACCCTGGACCGGCAGCACACGAATCTCGGAGTCCAGCTGACTCGTTTCCCCTCGACGCGGATTCTCTCCACGCGGCGGTCCCTGCGTCACCAGATTCCGCGGATCGGACGGATTACGCGCCAGTTGCTGCATCTTCAACGCGTACTCCGGATACGTCGTCTCACCGCCGCCCCGAGCGGCATCAACCGGCACGCCGTTTTTCGTCACGAACTCCTGAATGTGCGCCATGTCGCCAGGCAGATGGTGCGGTACATAGCCCTTGGGCGCCCCCGGCAGCTCGTCGACGGTTTGCGCCGGCCCGCAGGAGCCCCACGAATCGGCATTGGCGGCCAGGCTCAAGACAAAGTTCGACGTTCGAATGAACGGCTCGCTGAGAAATACCGGATCGTTCACGACGCTGACCGCCATCAGGTAGTCGCCGTGACGGATGAACTGCTCGGTCATCGTGGTGAGATCGCTGGTCGGCGCGCCGTTGCGCTGAATCCAGCCCATCTTGATGTGCGTGGTCGATACGACCAGTTCGTTGCGTTCCCAGGTCCCGGTCGAGAATCCTGCCCAGGTGTGCGGCGCCAAATCTGAAGGGTGCGGGCGTCCATCCATCCAGATCGTGCGCGGCCGGCCGTAGCTGCCCTGCAGGTTGTACGCGAGGAGCCGGCCAGAATTCGGATCGACCACTTTGACGAAACGAATGGTGGCCGGGCCGCGCAGCGCGTAGGTCGCGATGTGTGGAATGCACTGCCGCTCGTGTGTGGCCACAACGGCTTCGTCCCAGCTTTGCGCCTTGCGCCAGCCGGCTTCACTGAGCGGCAGCCCCGTGTAGTCGCCGAGCTGCACGCCGCCGCGATGCGGCAGGTCTTCGTGAAAGGTGCCGCCCCATTCGCCGGACAGATCGATCTGCGCGGAGGCCGGGCGTGCGATCGCCGACGCGACAAGCACGAGCAACCAGACAGCTATTCTGAATGCGTGGCGCATCTCATTCTCCACTTGCGGTTTAGCCCTGCGAGCCGCCCGGGCGGCATCGTAGTGCGATCCGGCGTCGAAGTCTACGCGAGCCCTCAATGGCCTGCGCCCGCTACCGAGGGGGCGGGTTGGCGCCTGGTACGTGGCCGCGCTTGTACACCATGAAGGTCCGCGTGAATTCGAGCACAACAACACGATCCTGATTCAGCCCGGTGGTCTTCACCCGGACGATGCCGACGTTGGACCGCGATTTCGACTCGCGGATATCGAGCACTTCGCTGCGGGCGTAGATGGTATCCCCTTCGAACACTGGATGCGGCATCCGGATCTCGTCCCATCCAAGGTTCGCCATCGCGTTCTGAGAGAGATCCGTCACCGATTGCCCGGTCACGACGGCGAGCGTCAGACAGGAGTTGACGAGCGGCTTGCCGAACTCGGTGCGCGCCGCATACGCGGCGTCAAAATGCAGCGGATTCGTGTTCATCGTCAACAGCGTGAACCAGGTGTTGTCCGCCGCCAGAATCGTGCGGCCGAGCGGGTGTTCGTACACGTCGCCGACTTCGAAGTCCTCGTACACGCGACCGGTCCAACCCTGCTTGACGGCCATTCAGATCACTTTCTCCTCTTTCCATCGCGCAATCGTGACAGCGTCGAACCCGATCTCGGCGAGGATCGATTCGCGGTGCTGGCCGACTGCGGGAATGGGTCCCATCGCAGTTTCGACGCCTTCCATACGGACCGGCGGAATGAGCGCGGGAATCGGTCCCACCGGCGAGTCGACCTGTCGCCACGCGTGCCGGGCGGCCAACTGCGGATGCTCGATGAACTGCTCGACGGAGTTGATGCGCGCGGTGGCAATCTGCGCGCCTTCCAGCCGCACGATGATCTCGGCGGTCGAGAGCTCGAAGAAGACTTGTTCGATCTCGGCATCCATCGCCGCGCGGTGCTCGACGCGCGCGTGATTGCTCGCGAACCGTTCATCGTATGCCAGCGCCGGGACGTGAAGGACCTTGGTCGCGAACGTGGCCCACTCGCGGTTGTTGTGGATGCCGAAGATCACCGGCTGGCCATCGCCGGTCCGATATGGACCGTACGGCGCAATCGTGGCGTGGCTGGCCCCCGTTCGGGACGGCGCCGTGCCACCCATCGTGTAGTACATCGCGTACCCCATCCACTCGCCGAGAGCCTCGAACAGCGAGACTTCGATGGCCGTACCCTGTCCGGTCCGGGCGCGCTGCAGGAGCGCGGTCAGAATGCCCGAATAGGTGTACATGCCGCCGGCGATGTCGGCGATCGACAACCCGACTTTGGAGGGCGTCTCTGACGTGCCGGTGATCGACACGAGTCCGGTCTCGCTTTGCACCAGGAGGTCGTACGCTTTCTTCGTCGCGTACGGCCCGGTCGATCCGTAGCCGCTGAGGCTGGCCACGATCAGACGCGGATACCTCCCGCGCAGGTCGCTCGTGCCGAGCCCGAGACGGTCGGCGGCGCCCGGCGCCAGGTTCTGCACGAAGACGTCGGCGCGTTCGAGCAGTCGCGCCAGGACGTCTCTGGCTTCGGGTCGCTTCAAATCGAGCGTCAGCGATTCCTTCGATCGGTTCAGCCAGACGAAGTGGCTGGCCAGACCGCGCACGGTGGTGTCGTACGAGCGCGCGAAATCGCCGTCGCCCGGCCGCTCGATCTTGATGACTCGAGCGCCGAGGTCGGCGAGTTGACGCGTGGCGAACGGCACCGCCACCGCCTGTTCGAGCGCGATCACCGTGACGCCGGTGAGAGGCAATGACGGCAATGACGTCATCGGCGCCTTCAGACCCCGGCGGCGCGTTTGCGGGCCGGCGCCGCAACGCTCATGGCGCGCGTTTCTGGCAACCAGATCCACGTCGACGCGCCGAGCACAAGCGCGACGGCGAGCAAGCCAAATGCGGTCCCGAATCCGCGCGTTTCTGCGAGGGATCCGATGATAAACGGCGCCAGCGCGCTCCCCATGCGGCCGACATTGTATGTAAATCCCTGCGCCGTTGCGCGTATCGCGGTCGGGTAGAGCTCCGCGGAGACGGCCCCGAACCCGGAGAAAAAGCCGGTGCCGAAAAACGTCGTGACCGGGGCGACGAGCGCCAGCGCCCAGACGTTGCGTATCTGGCCAAATGCAAGCACCAGCACCGCCGCCGTCAGGATGTAGATCACGAAACTCGGCCGCCGGCCGAAGGCATCGGCCACGAAACCGAACGAGACGTACCCCAGAAATGTCCCGATCTGAATCAGCACCACGAGCATCGTCGTCACGCTTGTGGTCAGGCCCAATCCACCCTGGGACGGGGGCAGCGAGAAATACGCCGGGATCCAGAGATTGAGCCCCCAGTAGGCGAAGATCGTGGTCATGCTGAGTGCCGTCAGCAATGCAGTGAGCCGCAGGTATTGGCGCGTGAAGATGACACGAATGGGACTCGGCGACTCGCGACGAGCCGCACGCGAGTGTATCCACTCCGGCGATTCGTCAATCCCGCGCCGAATCCAGATCGCGACAAATGCGGGCGCGATGCCCACGAAAAAGACAGCTCTCCAGCCAAATCGCGGCAGGATGAGCGCCGTGACCAGCGCGGCCAGCGCGTAGCCGATCGACCACGCGCTCTGCATCAGGCCCATCGCCTTGCCGCGGTGCTCGTCGGGCCAGGTTTCCGACACCAGCGCCGCGCCGGTGGTCCACTCCCCGCCCATCCCGAGTCCCAGCAGGAACCGGAACACGCCCAGTTGCCAGACGGTCGTCGAGAGCCCGCACGCGAACGTGAACACCGAATACACGACGAGGCTGCCGCTCAAGGCGGGGCGACGGCCGTAGCGGTCGGCGATCATGCCGAAGAGGATGCCGCCGAATCCGGAGGCGATGAGCGTCAGCGAACCCAACAGACCGGCTGCCGCCTTGCTCAATGAAAAATCGTGGATCACGGCCCCGAGCACCATCGCGTACAACATGACGTCGAAACCGTCGAGCAGCCACCCGAGCCACGCGGCAAACAGCGCGCGGCGCGCGGCTGAGGGAGCATCCCAGAACCACTGCAACGAGAGAACGCGCGACATCGGCCTCGGACGATAGCACACGCGCTTGACTCTGGGAGGTGCAGGTCTTAGCGTGGAGTCCGCCGTGGCCAAGCAGCCCGTGTCACGGGCTGCTAGCCCGCCCGCAGATAGGAGACACCGTGGTGCAGTTGGATGAGGATCAGCGACTGGTCGCGCAGACGGTCCGCGAGTTCGTCGATCGCGATGTCATTCCGGTCGCATCAGAGATGGAGCACCGCGACGAGTATCCGGACGCGCTCGTCGAGACGATGAAGGCGCTCGGCTTGTTCGGCCTGAACATTCCCGACGAGTACGGGGGGAACGAGGTCGACTACACGACCTTCGCGATCGTCTTCGAGGAATTGTCACGCGGCTGGATGGGTCTGGCCGGCATTCTGGGCGCCCATCTCGTCCTGTGCGACGTACTGGTCCGGTACGGCACCGAGGATCAGAAGCGGCGGTTTCTGCCCCGGCTCGCCAAGGGCGAGCCGCGAGGAGGGATCTGTCTGTCGGAGCCGAACGCGGGCACCGATCTGCAGGCGATCACGACGACGGCCCTCCGCGACGGTGACACGTATTACATCGACGGCTCGAAGATGTGGGTCACCAACGGGCGCCGCGCCCAGGTCCTCCTGGTGCTGGTCAAAACCGACGCCGCCGCCCGGCCGCCGCACCTGGGGATGAGCGCCTTCGTGATTGAGAAGGGCGCGCCCGGGCTGACCGTCGGTCGCGACATCGAGAAGATGGGCTATAAGACGGTCGAAACGTGCGAGCTCCATTTCGACCACTTCCCTGTTCCGGCGGGCAATCTGATCGGCGGCGAGGAAGGCCACGGGTTCAAGCAGGTCATGACGGGCCTGGAAGCCGAGCGGCTCAACATTGCGGCCCGCGGGCTCGGCGTGGCACGGGCGGCGTTCGAAGAAGCCATCAAGTACGCGCAGCAGCGCCACACGTTCGGCAAACCGATCGCGCAGCATCAGACAATTCAGATCAAGCTGGCCGACATGGCCACCAAGATCGAAGCGTCGCGCCTGCTCATCTATTCGGCGGCCGCCAAGAAAGACCGCCGCGAGCGCTGCGATGTGGAAGCGGGCATGGCCAAGCTGTTCGCCACGGAAACCGCCGCCGAGGTGTCGCTCGAAGCGATGCGCATCCTCGGAGGCAACGGCTTTTCGAAGGACTTCCCGGTCGAGCGGTTTTACCGCGACGCCCCGCTGCTGCTGATTGGCGGCGGCACCAACGAGCTCCAGCATCTCATCATCGCCAAAGGGCTGCTCGAGCGGTACGCGATTCGTTGACATCATGACGGTCCGCGCGTACGTCGTCCCCCGCGGATGCACGTCGATTGAGGATCTGCGTCGGGTCGATCGGCCGGACCGTGAACCGCAAGCCGGTCAGGTGCTGGTTCGGATTCGAGCGGCTTCGCTCAATCGACGCGACCAGGCGGTGGCCACCGGCACCTACTTTGGCCGGTCGGTCGTCCGCGACACCATTCCGCTGTCCGACGGCGCGGGCGAGGTGATCGCCGTGGGCAACGGCGTCACGCGGTTCTCACCAGGCGATCCGGTGGTCGCCGCGTACCTTCAAACGCCGGTGGACGGCTCCCCGTTCGGCGAACGGGCGTCGCTTGGTTCGCCCCTCGACGGCACACTCGCCGAACAGATGCTGGTGTACGAAGACGGGCTCCTCCCGATTCCCGATGGCCTCACCTTCCAGGAAGCGGCATGCCTGCCGTGCGCCGGGGTGACCGCGTGGAATGCGCTCATGGTTGCGGGGAAACCGATCACGGCCGGTGACACGGTGCTGGTGCTGGGCACGGGCGGCGTCTCGATGTTCGCGCTGCAGTTTGCGAGGGCGGCGGGGGCGCGCGTGATCGCGACTTCGTCCAGCGATGAGAAGATCGCGCGCGTCCAAGCTTCCGGGGCTCTCGGCGCGTCCGACGGGGTGAATTACGTACGCACGCCGGACTGGCACAAAGAGGTGCTGAAGCTCACGGACGGACGCGGCGTCGACTGCGTCGTCGAGGTGGGCGGCGTGGGCACGCTGGAGCGGTCATTCGATTCGCTGGCTGTCGGTGGAAAGGTCGCGCTGATCGGCGTGCTGACCGGCCGCAGCGCCGCGCTCAGCCCGTACGCGCTGATGTGGAAGGAAGCCAGCCTGCACGGCATCAGGGTCGGGAGCACGAAGATGTTTGAACAGATGAACCGAGCGATCGAGACGAACCGGATTCACCCGATCATCGACAGGACATTTCCGTTCGACGAGGCCGTCGCGGCATACCGTTTTCAGGCGTCAGGCGCCTTCATCGGCAAGATCGTGATCGGCATGTGAGCTGCTGGTGCGCCTCCTCTGGAAAAATGGAGAGCACTTTACACAACAAAGTGATGGTGCTAGGATCACCCCGATGATCAAGAGTGCCCTTGCCGCCATCTGCTTCGTGACTCTCGCCGCCACCGCCTATCTCAGTCTTTCGCTCATCATCCTGCACCCGCCGCGCGCCAACTATCAGGAATGGCTGCCGGTGGCGGCGCTCTTCGCCACGCAGAGTGGGGTGACGCTGATCGTGCTCGCCGGCACCCTGTCTGGCGGCGCCGTTCGATGGTTGCTCCTTGCGGGAGCCGTCACCGTGATGTGGCTGGGCGCTGCCTGGGCCCTCGCGACAATCACGGGATCCCACTTCGAAGGCTACGCGCTCGTGCTCGGCTCCCTTCTTGTCGTCCAGGGGATCCTGACGCTGGCGTACCTGGGTCCACAGGTTCTCCGCACGTTGTCCCCGAGCCGATAGAGCCGCCAATCCCGGCCGGCTGTTAACACTTGCCCCCTCCCCCACGTCTGTACAGTCAAATGCGGTGTGACTGATCTGGCTCGTCTGGTTCAGGCCGCGCAGGGCGGCGACCGCCTGGCGTTCGCCGATCTCTATGCGCAGTTTGCCCGCGCCGTTCACGGCATCGTGCTGGCGCGGGTGCCTCGAGCGGACGTCGAAGATCTGGTGCAGGACGTGTTTGTGATTGCCATGCGGCGGCTCCATACGCTTCGCGACAGGGACGCCTTCGCCGGCTGGCTGGCGGCGATCGCACGCAATCGTGCCACCGATCACTTGAGGCACGCGCCCCACACATCGGAACTGACCGGCGATCTCCTGGATCGCGGCGGCTCGCCAGACCGGACCGAGATGCTGGCGGTGCTGGCGGCAATCCGCGCCCTGCCGGACGCGTACCGGGAAACGCTGCTGTTGCGGCTCGTCGAGGGCATGACCGGCCCCGAGATCGCCGCACGAACCGGTCTGACCGCCGCCTCCGTGCGCGTGAATCTTCATCGCGGCATGAAGCAGCTTCGCGAACGATTGAGGGGGGCTCATGAGTGACGAGTATCTGTGGGACCGCAGCGGGCCGCGCGATCCTGAAGTGGCGCGACTCGAAGAGCTCCTGCATCCTCTGGCGCAGAAGGAGCTTCCTCCCCTGTCGGTTCCGACGTACCACGACAAGCCAGGCGTGCCCCTCCAGCGGGTACTCGCGGCTGCAGCCATGGTGGCGATCGTCATCGGCGGCTGGTGGCTGTTCGACCGCTCTCGATCGAAGCCCCCCGGCTGGGAAGTCATCCGGCTCGAGCAGACGCCGACCGCGTCGCGGCGCGTCACCGGTCGCAGCGAGCTGGCAGTGGGCGGCTGGCTCGAAACAAACGACCAGGAAACGGTCATCATCAAAGTTGCGGACATCGGCAACGTCAACGTCGAGCCGCGCACGCGCGTGCGCTTGATCGCCACTCGCACCGGCGATCACCGCCTCCAGCTCGCGCGCGGCACGCTGCACGCAACCATCCTGGCGCCGCCCGGACAATTCTTCGTGGAAACCGCCTCGTCCACGGTGGTCGATCTGGGCTGCGCCTATACGCTGACCATCGACGATGAGGGCGCCGGCCTCGTGACCGTCACGCTCGGTTGGGTCGGCTTCGAGTGGGGCGGACGCGAATCGTTCATTCCGGCGGGGTTCGCGGACCCAACGCGTCCCGGCGTGGGACCTGGCACGCCGTATCACATCGACTCGTCGCCGTCATTCCGCAGGGCGCTCGAGACGATCGATTTCCGCAGCGGATCTCCGGACGTGAGCGCTGCGCTCACGCTCGTGCTGGCGGAATCGCGCGAGCGTGACGAAGTGACGCTCTGGCACCTGCTCACGCGCGTCCCGGCCGGCGAGCGGGATCGGGTGTTCGATCGCCTGGCGCACTTTGTACCGCCTCCGGCAGGCGTCACCAGGGAGGACATCCGCGCGGGCCGCCGCGACCTGCTCGACCAATGGTGGGACGCGCTCGGACTCGGCACCTCTTCGTGGTGGCGGACGTGGAAACAGCCGTGGCAGGACAACAGCCCAAGGAGGTAGTCATGCGCGCTCAATGGGGTCAGGTAGGTCAGGTGGGTCAGGTGGGTCAGGTGGGTCAGGTGGGTCAGGTAGGTCAGGTAGGTAAGGAGAGCACGATGAAAAGAAGAGATTTTCGATTGCTGACTCCGGCGCTTCTGTCGTTCCTGATCGCGACGGCTGTGTATGCCGGCGGTTGGGCCATCATCACCGTCAACGAACTGCCGGATTGTGTTGT
>JBGPKK010000104.1:0-15892 GCA_041485905.1 Vicinamibacteria bacterium | reverse complement strand
GCGCGGCGTCGTCCGCCTCATCACCGACTTGCCGAGCGCCGCCAACTCCAGCGCGCGTGGTTAGCCAGCTCACTTGCGAGGCTTGCCGGAAAGCCACTGTAGTGTTCCCCGGGCTCGATCCACTAAGCCGGTCGGCTGGCATTGGCTCGTCTCCAGTGGATCGCCGCCCGCGAAAACGACGTATCGAGAACCCACAACAAAGGTGAATCCTTCGGAGCATGTCATGGCCTCGCTTTCGTCGTTCCATCCGCAGGTCTGTACTCGAAGTGTTTTCGCGTTCGACTGGCCCTTCCAGATCTCTTCGACTTGAAACGTCGTCTCTGTAGCACGAGTCCCGGAACGCGAGCCGGTCGGCACAATTTGCTGAGCGATAGCCCGACCAACGAATACAGTTTGGCTGCGTGCGAACTGATCTTCGAGAGTCAAGGGGCCAGGGCACATCGCGCGCGTCGGAACAACGGAAACCCCGATCCATGACAGTAAGAAAACGATGAACATCAAACGTCGTGCGTCCATACAACCTTCGTCTGGCTAACCGTTCTTGGAGTGAACGCTGCCCGTTCTCGGCAGCCATACGCGGCCACGCTGGGACGCGATCTACCATCGCAACTCGTTGAACGCTCAGATCCTAGCATCTCCGCTCGGCTGCGAATGGACGACGGGCATGGCTGCCAGAGAAGTGATTACCTGCGAATCGTTCGCAGAGAACCGCAGCCTCTGAAAAGTGCAAAGTTTAAAGTTTCGCAACTCGCAGAGTTTCAATCCACGCGCCCGCGCGGGCGCGAACCCGAGTGGTGTCCCGCCACAGCGAACGCGATCGGAAGCCCACGGGAGTCGTGCTTAGCCATCGCTAGTGCGGCGGCTGCACCAGCATGTTCGACTTGAGTGCGGTCACCTCGAAGTCGTGCCTGAAACTCCGGCCGACACTTGCCGAGATCGTGCCAGAGTCCTGCGGCGTGTCCCCACGATCCAGCGCCGAATCCTTCGGCAAACTCCTGAGCGCGGGCAGCAACTGCCTGGAGGTGGTCCTCAAGCCGTTCCCAGGTACTTTCGCCCTGGCCTTCTCTCGTGTGAGCGTAGAACGTCTCTGTCAGCTGATTCTGCATTGGCTCCGTTCAAGCTCTGACGCTGCCGGCATTGTAATGCCGAGGGTGTGACAAGGTGGGTCACACTCGCTCTCGTCGCTATGCAGCCAAGGCTTCGAACGCGGCTCGCGCGCACAACGTTGTGGGAACGTTGGCCGCCGGTATGAGCGCTTGGCGAAGAATGAAAATAGGCGCCGCAGCCGGCTGGTCGATGGATTGCGCGTGTTTCGCGAGCCTAACCATGCCATCACTCGATCCCGGCTGGAAGTCGAAAAAACGGGAACAAAGGAACGTCGCGGCGAGACGCGCTAAAGCCGGACACTACGTACGACTGGACGGTCTGAAGACCGTCCCCTACACCGATCAGGAAAACTTTCCACTTACTTTGAACTTTGCACTTTGAACTTCGAATTTCCGCCTGGCCTTACCACGACGGCCACTGGTTCTCGAGCATGTAGGCGTGTAGCGCGCGATAGGCCGGCCGCTCGACTCTGAGCGTATCGATCACCAACTGCACGAACTGATGATCGCCGCGCAGCGCCGGAACGATTTCGCCGACGCGCTTGTCGAAATACGCGAACGACGGCCGGTCGCGCTCCGCCCCTCGCATGCGCTCGCAGAGCTCATCCAGCAGCTGATACAGCGCCTGCTCCTGCGTCTCTGTCGCCCCCCACTGTTCGAGCACGCTCGACAACGGTCGCGTCGTCGACATCAGCCGCACCAGGAGCTGCTGCAAGGCTTCGAGCTCTTCGACGCGCGCTTCCAGCTTCGATAAGCGATCGGTTTCGTCGGGAGCTGACATGGTCACCCCTTCGTTACGCCCTCGTGAGGCCGAATCACCCTGAGAACCGCTTCCGCCGCGCGGCGGCTGGCGCCCGGACCGCCAAGCCGCTGCCGCACGCGCGCCAGTCCCTCCCTGATCCGGGCGTGACGCGCGGCATCGGTCAACATCGAGACGGCTTCGTTCGCCACCGCATCCGGCGTAAACGCATCCTGGATGAGCTCGGGCACGATCGTTTCGCCGGCAATCAGGTTTACCATGCCGAATGTATCGACCGTCACCAGCCGCCGACCGAGGTAATACGTGAGCGGCGACACGCGGTACACGATGACCATCGGCGTATCGTGGAGCGCGCATTGTACGGTGGCCGTTCCCGACGCCGTCAGCGCGACGTCCGCGGCCGACAGAATGGCATCGGTCTCGCCCTCGACGATGGCGATCGTATCCCCGCGTAGCAGGTCGAACAATCGATCCGGCAGTCCTGGCGCGCGCGCGATGATGAACTGCACGTCGGCGACGCGGGCGCGGACCAGCTGGGCCGCAGCGACGAGGCCGGGCAGAATCCGACTCACTTCATTGGCACGGCTGCCAGGCAGGATGGCCACCGTCCGCGACCCGGGCGACAGATGGTGGCGCCGGAGAAATGTCTGCTTGTCCGCCGGCTGCGCAAGATCGACCAGCGGGTGACCGACGAAGGTGACGGGTACGCCGCCGTCGCGGTAGATCGCCTCCTCGAATGGAAAGATGACGAGGACCATATCCGCGATCTCGCGGATCGTCTTCAACCGCCCCGCCCGCCACGCCCAGATTTGCGGGCTGATGTAGTAGACGACCGGAATGCCCAACCGCTTGATTCGGCGCGCGAGCGGAAAATTGAAGTCGGGGAAATCGACGGCAATCAGCGCGTCGGGTCGCGCGTCCCGTGCAAAGTCGACCAACCGTCGAAGCGTCGCGAAAAAGCGCGGCAGCTTGCCGATGGGCTCGATCAGGCCGGTGACCGCCAGGCCGCGATAGTCGCCAATCAGCTCGCCGCCGGCCGCGGCAAACCGAGGGCCTCCCAGACCGCTGATCGTGATGGTCGGATCCAGTGCGAGAAGCTCGCGCGTCAGCCGACCGGCGTACAAATCGCCGGAGGCCTCGCCGCACGACAACATGAGGCGTGGGGTCAAGGAGACGGACGTCTGAAGAGCGCCGGATCGAGTGGAGCGTTCACCGTGATCCCGGTGACGTGGCGTTCCAGCACCGGCTGGCCGCCCCGACGCAGTGTCGCGGCGAACGCGAACTGCACGCCGTCTACCACGCGGTAATCGCTGTAAATCTCCTCGATCAGCGGCTGGCCGACTCCGCCCGCGACGTACGTCTGTTTCGAGACGAGGCTCGTGTCGGGGTCGATGTACAGCACGACCGGGTCGAGGTCTGTTGCCGACATCTCCAGCGCGTGGTGCAGTTTGCCCGCCTCGTCTTTGATGTCGGGCAGAAGTCGCGCACGCACGGTTCCCCGTTGGGCGGCAAGGAGCAACGAGATCGCATCGCGCCTCAGGCTGCTCTCCATGTCGCGCAGGGCGCGCGCCGGCACCTCGTGCAGGCCTCCCGGATCGCGCACCCATGCGTGCTCGCCGTCGTACACCTGCACCGAGCGCACATCCTGCAGCCTGGTTTCGACCCGCACGTGGTTGGGATACTCGAGGCTCGTGGTGGCGTCGGCCTTCACGCTGCCTTCCGGCGTCATCAGCGAGGTCGACGTCAGCGCAGTCATGTTCCGGATCGCGCGCAGCGTGTCGAGCCCGCCCTTGGCGGCAATCGCGCGATCGAGCAACGCCCGCGCGCCGGCGCCCTCCTCGGGCGCAATCGAGGGACCCGGTGCGGGCGATCGCTGCTGATAGGCGATTGGACGCACTCGCGGCTGGACCGCGGTTCCCCTCGACGTCCCGCGTTTGAAATCGGCGGCGGTGAGATCCAGGCTGCCGAGCTCCACCTTCTCGTAGTTGCTGAACCCGGCGCCTTTCAAGTCTTTCTCGAACGCCGCCACGTTTCCGACAAGCACAACGGAGAGGCGATCCGGCCTGAGATAGGCCCGGGCGACTCGTTGGATATCGTCCACGTTCACGGCATTGACGCGGTCACGGAAGTTCTGCAGATCGTCGATCGGCAACCCATAGAAGACAACGTTGAGGACCTGTAGAGCGATGGCGTCTGGCGTTTCGATCGTCAGCGGAAAACTGCCGGACAGATACGCCTTCGCATCCGCGAGCTCGCGCTCGGACACGGGATCCCGCTGCAGACGCCAGAACTCGTCGAAGATCACCTTGACCACCTCGCCGGTCGCCGCCGACCGCGTATTGGTCTGCGCCTGGAAGTCGCCGGTTTCCTTGAGCGTGTCCATGTTGGCCTGCGCGCCGTAGGTCAACCCGCGCTGGGTGCGCAGCACGTTGTGCAGGCGATTGCTCCCCTCGCCGCCGAGGATGCGGATCGCCAGGTTGATCGCCATGTAGTCCGGATGCTTGCGCGCGATGCCGATGTGCCCCACGCGCACCTCGGTCTGCACCGAGTCCGGCTTGTTGACGACGATCAGCCGGCGTGTGGGGTTGGGCGGATCGATGAATTTCTCAACCGGAATCTCTTTCCGCTCCCAGTCGGCAAATACTTTCCGCGCGGTGTCGAACGCCTCTTCGGTCGTCACATCGCCGACGATCGCGAGAATCGCGTTGTTGGGCGCGAAATATTTCTTGTGGAACGCGACGAGGTCATCACGGGTGATCCCGCTGATGCTCTCTGGAGTGCCCGTGTGCGGCATGCCGTACGGATGGAAGCCGTAGACGAGCCGATCAAACACGGCGTCGGCGACATACTCGGGATCCTCGATGCTGACGCGCAGCCCGGACAGTGTCTGCTGCCGCTGGCGATCGATTTCCGCCGGCGAAAACGCCGGATGCCGCGCCATGTCGGACAGCATCCGAAGACCGGATTCGAAGCTGTCCTTCATCACGACCATGTTCAGATAGGTCAGGTCGGTGGCCGCGCCCGTTCCCATGGCGCCGCCGATGAAGTCGATTGCATCGGCCAGCTCGCCGGCCGATTTGGTCTCCGTCCCTTGATCCAGCAAAGACGCGAGTTGGTGGACCAGCCCGAGCTTGCCTTTCGGATCCTCGGCACTGCCCGCGCGGATCAACAAGCGCATGCTGACCGCCGGCTGCTCGTGGTGGAGCACAATGACCACCTGCAGCCCGTTGGGCAGCGTCTGGATCTGATAGGGCGGGAATTTGACGTCCCGCGCCGGCAGCGGACGCGGCGGTCGTTCCGACGGCCACGCGCGTGCCTGGGCGTGCAGAGGCACGGGGGCGACCAGAGACACGGAGATGATGAGGCCACAGAGCCACAGAGCCAAGGCGATTTCCTGAAGCACACCGCGCTGTGCCGTTGTGGCCGTCATCGTCCACCCTCCCGCGCCGGTATCAGGGTCAGCACCAGCCGGTTCTCCGGCGTGAAATAGGTCCGCGCCGCGTGCTGAATATCAGCGGCCGTGAGCGACTCGAAAATATCGAATTCGCCGTCCGCCGTCTTGATGTCGTGATGGATGACGAGCGCGTGCGCGAGCATCATCGCCTTGTCCTTATTCGACTCGCGGCTCAGGATGTAGTCGCGCGCGAACTGGTTCTTGGCGCGCTGCAGCTCGTGCTCCGTGATCGGCTCCGCCTTCAACTTATCGAATTCCACGATGAGCGCATCGACCGCTTCTTCGGGCCGATGCCCCGGCTGCACGAACGCGACCGCGTAAAACAGGTTGGGATCTTCGATGATGTTCGCTTCTCCCGACGCGGCGAGCGCGATGCCCTTGTCGTACACCAGCGACTTGTAGATCCGCGAGCTCTGCCCGTCCGACAGCACCTTCGATGCGATGTGGAGGGGATACGAGTCGGGGTGCCCGTCGTACGTGATGTGATACGCGACGACCACGGCGGGCAGCGGCCAGGGCTCCTCCAGCGTGACTCGCTTCTCACGCGTGGTGGGCGGCTCTTTGGGAACGTCGCGCGGCACCGGGTGTTCGGCCTTCGGCACGCGTCCGAGATATTGCGTGACGAGTTGCACGGCCTGGGCCGTGTCGAAATCGCCGACCAGCGCGAGCGTGGCGTTTTCCGGCACGTAGTAGGTGTTGTAGAAATCGCGCACGTCCTCGATTGACGCCGCTTGGAGATCGGTCATGCTGCCGATCGTCGCGTGCTTGTAGGGATGAACCGTGAACGCCTGATCGAAAATGATCTCGGACAGCCGGCCGAAGGGCTGGTTGTCGACCCGCATCCGCCGCTCTTCCTTCACGACCTCCCGCTCGTTCGTGAAGGTGTCCTTGTCAATCTTGAGCGTCGCCATCCGGTCGGCCTCGAGCCACAGAACGAGCGGCAGGTACTGCGCCGGCACGGTCTCCCAGAACACCGTCACATCGTCTTGCGTGTAGGCGTTGCTCTGCCCGCCGATCGACGCGATCATCGACGTGTGGCCTTCGGGGTCGACGTTCTTCGATCCCTTGAACATCAGATGCTCGAAGAGGTGCGCAAAACCCGTCCGGCCCGGCTTTTCGTTCCTCGATCCGACGTGATACCAGAGCTGCAGGTGGGCGATCGGCGTCGAATGGTCTTCCTCGGTCACGAGCGTCAACCCGTTGGGCAACGTCGTCACCTGATACTCGAGCTTCGGGGGGCGGATGGCGGCCGAAACCGCAGGGCTGGCGCTATACAGGGCGGCTGCGAGCAGCGCGATCGACGCGCACGTCCGTAGAGTACGAGATGCCATAACGGTGATTATCCCCCATCGGCTCATTTGCTTAGAAGCCGAAATCCGGCGATGCCCCACCGCTGCGGCAGGAAGTCCGCTGGATCGGCGTCGATTCTTCGCTCGATACCGGCAAACAGCTCGATCGCGCCGGCCTTGCCATTCAAGCGAACGCCCGCCTCGGCGCGCCCACCGGTCTGCGATCCTCTGTTGCCCACCGTGCCGTCAACGCCGAACATCTCCCCGTACCCGTGCGCGAACACCCCGACGCGTGCGCTGACCGCACGACGAATCCACAGGTCGAGGTCCGCCGTCCACGTGTAATCCACATACGAATGCTGGGTTATCGCTCCCGCGTCCGCACGCGTGTCGACCGTCAGGCCCACGAACTCAAAGCGGCGGAGCACGCGAGCGCCGGCCACATTCCACGCGATGGGATACCGTTTCGGCCGATCGCTCAGATGACGGGACACGTGATGGAAGAAGCCGACAAGCTCCGTCCCGCTCAGGCGGTACGACGAAGAGGCCTCGAGCACGTAGTACGACTGGTCGGGATCGAACGGCCGGAACTCGTCGCCGAGCACGGCCTCGTAGTCGACGAGGATCGAGGCGCGGCCGCTCACGTAGTCGACAAGATCGAGGTCACCGCCAAAGCGCGTGTCCCAGGAGAAGCGCTGATCCTCAATTCTGAGGGTGTTGGCCGCGAGGTGAAAATCGAAGCGGCTCAGGAAGTCGGGCGCGGGCGGCGCCGGCGCCGGCGACTGCGCAAGCGCACGGGCTGCGAATATAAGGACGAGGCACGCGGCGGCGGCCGCGTGCCGTTTCAACGATCCAGGCGTGTCCGGCATTCGGTGAGCTTCTCCTCGAGTTCCGCGATGCGCGCTTCGAGCTGCGCGATTCGCTTCTTCAGCGTCGGCAACTGGCGGAACACAGCCGACGACTTCAGCCAGTCGCGGTTCGGGATGGCCGGATAGCCCGAGACGAACTCACCGTCCGCGAGCGAATTGGGGATGCCAGTCTGCGCCGTCGCCACCACGCCCTTGCCGATGCGCAGGTGGCCGGAGACGCCCACCTGGCCCGCCAACACGACGGCGTCCTCGACGACGGTGCTGCCCGCGATCCCGACTTGCGCCGCCAGGAGCGCGTGCCGCCCGATCGAGACGCCGTGCGCGATCTGCACCAGGTTGTCGATTTTTGCTCCCGCGCGAATGCGCGTTTCGCCGACCGCCGGGCGATCGATGGCCGTGTTCGCGCCGATCTCGACATCGTCTTCGATGATCACGTCGGCGAGCTGCGGGATCTTCACGTGTGAACCGTCAGCCTGCTTCGCGTATCCGAACCCGTCGCTGCCGACCACGGCGCCGTTCTGAATGACGACGCGGTTGCCGACGATCACGCCTTCTCGAATCGCGACCTGCGAGTGCACCACGCAGTCGTCGCCGAGGCGCGCTCCGGGCCCGATGACGACGTTGGGATAGATGATGGTTCGCGCGCCGATGGTCGCACCCGATCCGATGGTGACGAACGGGCCGACCGATACGTCCGCTCCCAGAGTCGCGTCAGCGGCAATCGAGCTCAGGCGGTCGATCCCCTTCGAGGGAGCGGTCGGCTGGCGAAACAAACTGACGGCCCTTGCGAAGGTCAGGTACGGATTGCCGCTGCGCAGCACTGCGCACGGAGCATCGCCTTCGGCGAGGTCGCCGAGGATCACTGCCGAGGCGCGCGTCGTGCTCAGGAGCGCGTGGTAGCGGGCGTTCGCCACGAACGTCAGATCGCCGGGTCCGGCGTGCTCGATGCCGGAGACGCGAACGACGTCCACATCGTCGGCAGCGCCTTCGAGGCGGCACTGGAGCCGGTCGGCGAGATCGCGCAGCTTCAAAACGATTCGAGGATATCCTAACATCCTCGAATTGTTGATATGCCAGCCCTTGACGTAATGCTGCGGTTGCTCCTCGCGGCGGCGCTCGGCGCCGCGATCGGCGTGGAGCGCGAATATCGGCAGAAGCCTGCGGGGCTGCGCACCAACATCCTCATCGCGCTCGGGTCGGCGCTGTTCACCATGATGTCGATCGAGATCGGCCGCGCCAGCGGAACGCCCGATCGGATCGCCGCCCAACTTGTCTCGGGCATCGGTTTTCTCGGGGCGGGGGCGATCCTTCGAAGCGGCAAAACGGTGCACGGCATGACGACGGCGGCAACGATTTGGGTGAACGCGGGCATTGGGATGGCGGCCGGGGCCGGATTCTTCGAGGTGGCGACGATCGCCACGGCGATCACCCTCGCCGTGCTGTTGCTCCTTCCGCCTCTCGAAAGCTATTTCGAGCGGCGCGCGGGGATCGAACCCACCCAGCACCGGGGCGATTCAGTCTGATTTCGGCGTTCGAACCTTCTGAACCGTCCGCGGCATCTCGATCTTGACCGGCGGTTTCCCCGCTTGCTCCCAGGCACCCACGATCAGCGACGCGGTCGCCGTCACGGAGTCTGTCAGCCGCTTCTCGAGGATCGGACGGACCTTCGCGAAAAACCTGTCGAAATACTCGTTGTCGTAGGTGTCCTTCCCCGCGATGGCCTCTTTGTCAGCTTTCAGGAGCGGCTCCACCAGCTGGTAGCTGGCCAGCAGGGCATCGAACGCTGCGTCGCGAGGATTCCTGGTCGGCGAGATCGGGCCGGGATTGAGCGCGAGCTTCGATTGGAAGCGTTCGAAGAGCGCCGTCTCGAACCGCGAGTGCACGCCGTTCTGCTGAGTCAACTGGCCGTCGTAGTTATTTGTGGCGTGCAGCGGCTGATGCGCGTCCTGAATGTAGTGCGCCGCCGCCGCCGCAAACAGGACCGTATCGGTCGGCGCAAAGGAAGAGTTCTTGGCGAACCCCTCGAATGCGCGGCGCAGGTTCCCGAACTCCTCGGCTTCGCGCCACGGCAGAACGCCGTTCTTCTTGAGCGTTGCCGTCCCGAATTTCTCGATGGCGGCACCGTATTCGCGGGGCAACGCCGCGAACGGATACGGTCCGAACTCCGGCACGCCGAAGTCGACGAAATGATTCTGGTCCTCTTCCCAGCCGGCGGTGCGCCACATGTCCGGATCGACAACGCGAACGATGAGCTCTTCGCGGTAATGGTCGAAGAACGGCTTCAGCTGGGCGGGCAGCAGATCGATGGCGCGCGCCATGATGGCCCGGTGCGCCGCAATTCCCCAGGCGCGGGCCGGCGATGGCACACCGACGATGAGCGCGCAGGCCGACAGGGCGATCAGCGTTTTCCGCATGCAGTTATATTAAGCACGAATGGATAACGGGACGCACACCTTGTTTGCGATCACGCTGGCGCGAACGCGGCTCGGCCGCGCTGGACGCGGCGCAACGGTCGCGCTCATCCTCGCGTCGAGCGCGCCCGACATCGACATCGTGGCGACCGCCGGCGGCACCGGCAGCTATCTGACGTGGCATCGCGGGCCGACGCACGGCCTGCTTGGTGTGATCGGCCTCGCGCTTGTCGTCGCAGGCCTCGTGTCGCTCGGGTTACACGCGATCGGACGCAATACCGATGAGACCCCCGACGCACCATTCCGCAAGCTGGTGCCCATCTGTCTGATCGGCGTGCTGTGTCACGTGCTGATGGACCTGCCGACTTCGTACGGCACGCGCCTTCTGAGCCCGTTCGACTGGCACTGGTTCTCGCTCGATTGGATGCCGATCATCGACGTCTATCTGCTGGGCGCTCTCATTGCGGGATTGCTCTTCGGCAGCGAGTCGGCGCTCGCCAGGCGCAGAAACGTCGCCATCGTGCTCGTGCTGATGGCGGCCAACTACGGCCTTCGCGCCGCCGCGCACCATGCTGCGCTGGCGACCGCGCCTCGATTGTTCGGCCCGCTCCTCCCGCAGCCGTGCAACTCGACTTCATCCGGTGTTCACGAATGGAACCACTGGCCGCGGCAGGTGGAGACGGGTCCGCCCGAGGCGGGCAAACGATGTCTGGTGCAGCTCGTTGCAATTCCGACCTTCGTCTCGCCGTTTCAATGGCGCGTCGTGGCGCAGCTCTCCAACGCGTACGAGATTCACGACATCAATCTGCTCGACCGGCGCTTTCGGCAGGCGCCGACCGCCGACGAAGTGCTGTGGCGGACGACCGAGCGGTATCCGAACGTCTGGACACCGGCCGTGTGGGCGGCCGCCTCAACGGATCTCGGTCGGACGTTTCTCGGCTTTTCCAGGCTGGCTGCGGCCAGAGCCACGATCGACCCTGGCGGCACGACGAGCGTGCGCTGGGTCGATGTGCGATTCATTCTGCCCGGGGGCCCGCGCGGACCTGTGTCCTTCGCGGCGTTCGTGCGCCTCGACGCCGATGGCCACGTCCTCGAGCAACGCTACGGGCCTTAGCAATGCCCTTGCTTGGAGCGCACATGTCGGTCGCCGGTGGATTGCCCCTTGCGTCGAGCGCGCGCTCAACGCGCCTCGGCTCACGTAGGGCGGGCCTCATCAGGACGGCCGCCTTTTTCCTCTTCCCCGAACACCTCCGCTTCGAACCTCCACATCTTTATTCCGCCGTGTGTCGACGCGTCCCTGGGCAGGCCCGCCTTGCGGCACGTCTCCACGAGAAACTGCTCCGCCCCCCATTTCCACTCGGTGGCCACCTGCGGCAACAGCAGACCGCGATGCCAGCCCCGCTCCACCACGAGCCCATGGCGGCCGATCTCGATCTCGTCGACGGTCGTGATCGGCTCGAGCGGACCGAGCAGCGACAGCTCGATCGTGAGATGTGGGAGCTCTGAGGGGTCCACGGCGGAGAACCTCGGATCGGCGCTGCACGCCGCCACCGCACACCGGGCGACGATTCGAGGAAGCGACTCGTCTGCGTGCACGTGCCCGATGCAGCCGCGCAGCTCGCGGCCCTTGTGCAAGGTGACGAACGCTCCACCGCGGCACGCGGGCAGGCCCGTGTGCTCCACCTCTACGAGCGAGGTGCCGCCCACGTGCGCCACAATCGCGGTGCGGGCGATGCGGAGGAGGAGTTGGCGATCGGCGTCGCTGGTCATCGACGTGCCCCGGTCACCCAACACAAATTGTGTTCCCTTCAGCAGGTGAGTTTCGTGCCGAGCGCCGCCGCCATATACCCCACCACCGACGACTTGTCGCCGGACACGTCGCCCGAGTCGGCATATTTGAGGACGAGCCCGTCGCGTGCGCCGAGCGCGTACGCGGCCCTCATCACCGCGATCGTCGGTCCGCCGCCGCACGCATGGTCGGGTGCGCGGTCGAGCGTTCGCTGCAGACCCTCAGTGTCGAACCGCGACACGTGATCGATGACGACGGCATCGAGCCGCGCGGCGGTGGCCGCGTCGTGGTAGTGCGAGAGATCGGTGCTCGCGACGAGCAGCGCCGAGCGCCCCCGAAGGACGGCGCCAAGGGCGTCGCCGAGCGCGCGCGCGGTCTGGGCAGACTGAAAGCCCATCACCAGCGGGACGATCGCTGAGGCGGGCGCCAGACGCTGCACGAAGGGCAGCTGCATTTCGAGTGAGTGCTCACGCGCGTGGGCGGCATCGTGTTCGCGGACCATTGAAGCCGCGTCCATGATGTCCACGGCGCACGCCTCGTCGACATGCGCAACGCCGAACGGCGTTTCAAAGCCGCCGCCGCGATATACGGCCACACCGTCGAAGCCGACGAAATGGGACGGCCCCACCAGCACGATGACGTCGAACCTCCGGCCGCGGAGCATCTTGTACGCATAGGCTGCGACCGGGCCGGAGTACATGAGGCCCGCGTGGGGCGCGATCAGCGCGACCACCGGATCGAAGATATCGGGCGGACCATCGCGTGCCCGCGACAGATGGCCGTCGACTGCCTGCGCCAGAGCGGCCATCGTCCCGGGATACCAGGTCCCCGCGACTGCTGCAGGTCGGATCTTTTGCATTGTAGGGCCTGCCCTTTAGGGCGGGCCGTTTTGCCATGCTAGCATTTGCCCGTGGCCGCTGAATTTACCGCCGCGCAAGTGGCAGCCATCGCCCAACTCGCGCAGCTCGAGCTCGAGCCGGCGGAAGTGGAGCTCTTCGCGCGCCAGCTCGGCGACTTCCTCGGCTATGCCCACGAGGTCCTGGCGATCGACACGGAGGGCGTCGCGCCGACCACGTATGTGGCCAGCGGCCAGCAATCCGATCGGCCCGATGTCGTTCGGGCGTCGCTCGATCGCGAAGCCGCGCTCAGCAACGCACCGGACGCATCGCTCGAGGCCGGCTTCTTCAAGGTGCCGCGGGTCATCGGATGAGCTCGACGACGGCTGCCCGCGAACTTCGCGATCACATCCGCTCGGGCAGTCGATCCGCGGAAGAGGTCTGTCGGGAGACGCTCGCGCGCATCGAACGGCACGAGCCGTCGCTGCACGCCTTCAACACCGTCACCGCCGATCTCGCGCTCACGCGCGCTTCAGAGCTGGATCGCCATCGCGATCGGTGGCGGGACGCTCCGCTTCTGGGCGTCCCGGTGGCGCTCAAGGACAACGTGTGCACGCGCGGCGTCCGCACCACGGCCTCATCGCGCATGCTGGAATCGTTCGTGCCTCCGTACAACGCGAGCGTCGTGGAGCGCCTGGAACGGGCCGGCGCGGTCGTGATCGGCAAGACGAACTGCGATGAATTCGCGATGGGATCGTCCACGGAGAACTCCGCGTTCGGGCCGTCGCGCAATCCCTGGGCGCCAGATCGCATCCCCGGAGGATCGAGCGGCGGATCGGCGGTCGCCGTGGCCGCCCGGATGGCGGCCGTGGCGCTCGGATCAGATACGGGCGGATCCATCCGACAGCCCGCAGCCCTGTGCGGAATCGTCGGCCTCAAACCAACCTACGGCCGCGTGTCGCGCTACGGCCTGCTTGCGTTTGCCTCGTCGCTCGATCAGATCGGGCCGCTGACGCGGACGGTGTATGACGCGGCACTGACGCTCACGGTGATCGCGGGTTGGGACCCCGCCGACGCCACGTCGGCGTCCACGCCGGTGCCCGACTATACGGCCGGCTTGACCGGCGACATCCGCGGCGCACGCATCGGCGTGCCCTCGTCGATGCTCGAGAGCGGCGTCGATCCCGGTGTGCTGGGACGGTTTCGCGCCGCCATCGAGACGCTCGCCGGGCGCGGTGCGACGATCGTCGACATCGAGTTGCCGCACGCCCCGCACGCCATCGCAGTGTATTACCTCATCGCGACGGCCGAGGCGAGCGCGAATCTGGCGCGGTATGACGGCGTCCGATATGGATTCCGCGAACCGGGCAGCAAAGACCAGGACCTGAGGACCATGTATGCGCGGACGCGCGAGCGCGGGTTCGGGCCCGAGGTCAAGCGGCGGATCATGCTCGGAACCTACGTCTTGAGCTCGGGATACTACGACGCCTATTACCTGAAAGCGCAGCAGGTCCGCACGCTGATCCTCCGTGACTACGATTCGGCCTTCGAGCGCGTGGATGTTGTCGCGATGCCGACGAGCCCGACCGCCGCGTTCACAATCGGCGAGCGCGTCGACGATCCGCTTCAGATGTATCTGGCCGACGTCTTCACGGTGAGCGCGAACCTCGCCGGCCTGCCGGCCATCAGCGTCCCCTGCGGCTTCACCGCCGACAGGCTCCCGGTCGGCCTGCAGCTCACGGGCCGCCGGTTCGATGAAACGACGCTGCTGCGAATCGCGGACGCGTACCAGCGAGAGACGTCCTGGCACGAAGAAGAGCCACCGCTGAATGGCTGACCCCGAATGGGCATCGTGGCCGGACGACAAGCTGCTCGACGTGCGTCTGTGCGATCTCGGCGTCACCATCGAAGGCACGGACATCGAACAGCGCATCACGCAGCTCGACGCCGAGCTCGACGCGCGGGCGCTGATCTTCCGGCCCCACTACTGGCTCGCGGACGAATGGTTCACGCCCGACGATGTGCCGGGCATCGCGATCCCGTTTTACCTGGCGCACCCGCGCCTCGCGAGGCTGGAAGCCGCGCAGATGCTCGAGGTCGAGGGCGGCGACACCGAATCGTGCCTGAACATTCTGCGTCACGAGGCGGGACACGCCATCGACAACGCGTACCGCCTTCGCCGCCGCACGACCAGGCGGCGGCTCTTTGGCACGCCCGCTACGCCGTACCCGGAGTACTACACGCCGAAGCCGTACAGCAAGAGCTTCGTTCAGCATCTCGACCACTGGTACGCGCAGAGCCATCCGGATGAAGACTTCGCGGAGACCTTCGCGGTGTGGCTCGATCCGCAATCGATGTGGGCGACTCGGTACGCGGGATGGCCGGCGCTTCGGAAGGTCGAATACATGGCGCGCCTGATGCGGGAGCTGACCGACCGGAAGCCGGCCGTCACCTCGAAACGCCAGGTCGATCCGGTCTCGAAGCTGCGGAAGACGCTCCGCGAGCACTACCGCCAGAAGCGCGAGCACTACGGCCTCGATCACCCGGATTTCTACGACAGCGATCTTCGCAACCTGTTCTCCGATTCACAGGAATACGCGAAGAATCCCTCGGCCGCCCGCTTCGTCCGTAAGATTCGCAAGGAGGTGCGCGGCACCGTCGCCTCCTTCACCGACAGCTACCAGTACACGATCGATCAGCTCATCGAGAAGATCATCGAGCGTTGCCGCGAACAGAACCTGCGTCTCTCTGATTCGGAGGAGACGACCAAGATCGACTTCATGGTGTTCCTGACGGTGCAGACGATGAACTACCTGCACAGCGGACGGCATCGGGTGGCGCTATGACCACGCGCTTGCGAGTGCTCGCGCTGGTGCACCGGCACCTCATTCCACCGGCCAAGATCGAAGAAGGGACCGACATCGAATCGGCGCCGTGGCGGACCGAATACGACGTCATCACGACGTTGACGGCGATGGGCCACGAAGTGCAGACGCTCGCCGTCCACGACGACCTCGGGGACATCCGCCGGACCGCCACGGAGTGGAAGCCGCACATCGCCTTCAACCTGCTGGAAGGATTCGACGACATCACGATCTTCGATCAGAACGTCATCAGTTACCTCGAGCTGCTGAAGCAGTCGTACACCGGGTGCAATCCGCGCGGGCTGCTGCTGGCGCGCGACAAGTCGCTGTCGAAGAAGCTGCTCGCCTATCACCGCATTCCCGTGCCGGAATTCGAGGTGTTTCGCATCGGGCGCCCCATTCGGCGCCTCAAGCGGCTCCAGTTTCCGCTGATCGTGAAATCGCTGACGCAGGAAGCGTCGATCGGCATCTCGCAGGCGTCGGTCGTCGACAGCGACGAGAAGCTCAAGGAGCG
>JBGPKK010000103.1:0-15992 GCA_041485905.1 Vicinamibacteria bacterium | reverse complement strand
GGCGTGCACTTCCCGCACGATTCGATGGCGCAGAATTCCATCGCGTAGCGGGCCATCTGGGCCATATCCACGGTGTCGTCGAACACGACGATGCCGCCGTGGCCGACGAGGGCGCCGACGCTTGTGAACGCCTCATAGTCCAGAGGCGTGTCGAACTGCGATTCGGGCATGAACGCGCCGAGCGGGCCCCCGACCTGGACCGCCCGAATGGGGCGGCCGGACGCGCTGCCGCCGCCGAAGTCGTACAACAGCTCGCGGATCGTCAGGCCGAAGGCCTTCTCGATGAGACCGCCGCGTTTGATGTTGCCCGCGAGCTGAATCGCAAGCGTGCCCCGCGATTTCCCGACGCCGTAGTCGCGAAACAACGCGGCGCCTTTGTCCATGATGATCGGCACGCATCCGAGCGACATCACGTTGTTGACGATGGTGGGTCTGCCGAACAGCCCCTTGATGGCGGGCAGGGGAGGCCGCGGGCGCACCTCGCCGCGCTTGCCTTCGAGGCTCTCGAGCATCGAGGTTTCTTCGCCGCAGATGTACGCGCCCGCGCCGAGGCGAACCTCGATGTCGAACCGGTGTCCGCTGCCGAGGATGTCGGCGCCCAGATACCCACGCTGGTACGCGACGTCGATCGCCTCCGTGAGGGCGCGGTGTGCGTGCGGATACTCGACCCGCAGGTAGATGTAGCCCTCTGTCGCGCCGACGGCGATGGCGGCGATCGTCATGCCCTCGATGAGGACGAACGGATCGCCTTCCATGAGCATCCGATCCGCGAAGGTGCCGGAGTCGCCTTCGTCGGCGTTACAGGTGACGTATTTCTGGTCCGCGGGTGCGTCGAGCACGGTCTTCCACTTGATGCCGGTGGGGAAGGCAGCGCCGCCGCGGCCACGCAGCCCGGACTCGGTCACCTCCTGGACGATGGCGGCGGGAGTCATGCCGAGCGCCCGCGTCAATCCTTTGTAGCCGTCGTGCGCGAGGTAATCGTCGATATTCACCGGGTCGGTAATCCCGACCCGCGCGAACGCCAGCCGCTCCTGCCTGCCGAAGTACGGGATCGCCTCAACGGGTCCGAGAAGCAGGGCGTGCGCGCCGCCGTGGAGAAAATCGGCATCGAAGAGCGCGCGGACGTCAGCGGTGGTGACGGGGCCGTACGCCGTGCGGCCCGCTGCCATCTGGACTTCGACCAGCGGCTCGAGCCAGCACATGCCGCGCGTGCCGTTGCGGACGATCCGAACGTCGAGGCGGCGCGAGGCGGCTTCGGCGGCAATCGCGCGGGCGACGTCCTCGGCGCCCAGGGAAAGCGCGGCGGCGTCGCGCGGGACGAACACGGTCGTCGCCATCAGCGATCCTTCCACTGTGACACGATATCGTCGAAGCGGTCAGGCGTCACGCGGCCGTACAGCTCGCCGTCGATCATCATCGCGGGCGAGCAGGCGCAGTTGCCGAGGCAGTACACCGGCTCGAACGAAAACGCGCCGTTCGTCGTCGTCTCGTGGAAGTCGATGCCGAGCCGATGTTTCGCGTGCGCCTCGAGGCCCCGCGCATTCATCGATTGACAGGCTTCCGCCCGACACAGGTGAATGGTGTGGCGGCCCGGACGCGTCTCCCGGAAGTAATGATAGAAACTGATCACGCCGTGCACGTCAGCGCGTGAGAGATTCAGGCCATCGGCGATAATCGGGACCGCGGCGGCTGGCACGAAGCCCAGCGTGTCCTGAATGGCGTGCAGGACGGGCAGCAGGGCGCCAGGCTTGTCCTTCAACCTGGCGACGACGCGCGCAATCGACTCCTCGGTCGAGGAATCAAGAATATCCATTCGATAGAATAGTTTACATCGTGTTGACAGAAAGGAACGCGCCCATGATCAGCCGACGAACGGTACTGAACGGAACCGCTCTGGGAAGCGCGCTGGCGGCGCTGGCGCCAGAGGCCACGCTCGAGGCGCGCGGCGCGGAACCCGCCGCGCAAACCGCCTCGGCAAAGGAGCTCGAAGACATCGAAAAGGCAATTGAGGGCTTACGCGACGAGATGCGGCGGCAGAACACGTTCTGGGAGCTCGGGCTGGTGCGCGAACAGATCAAGGCATTTCTGCGCGTCGGCGGGAAGTTTCCCGACTACATCGAGGTCGGCGTCGACGTGTGGTACCAGATCTACGACTGGCACGTGCGGTACCAGCAGCCGCTCAACCTCGCGAGAAACGCCGAGGGACGCTACACGATTCTGCTGGCGTCGACGCAGGTGATCATGCGCACGGAGCTGCCGCTCAGCTACATCGGGCAGGGCTACGACAACCGGTGACAAACACAACGGACACGAAGGACACAACGACACAACGGTGAAATCCCGGACCAATGGGTTTGATCCTTTGTGTCCATGGCGTCGATGATGTGGTTTACAGCATCCGAAACTGCAGCGCCTCGGCGAGATGATCCGCGGTAATCCTCTCGGCGCCGGCGAGATCGGCAATCGTCCGCGCGATCTTGCGGACCCGGTCGTAGGCGCGCGCGCTCAACGCCATCTTGACGATCGCGGCGTTCAGCAGCCGCGTCGCCCGCGAATCGAGGGCGCAGTGCCGCGACATCAGGGCCGGTGTCAACTCGGCGTTGGTCCGGATCTCGTCCGCCGCGTGCCGCGCGCGCTGAATGTCGCGCGCGGCGAGGACACGCATCCGCACGCTCGTTGACGACTCGCCGCCTCCCGTGGTCGTCAGCGCGGAAGGCGGTAAGGCCGGCACCTCGACGGTCAGGTCGAGCCGGTCCCGCAGGGGACCCGACAGCCGGCCGCGATATCGCGCAACCTGCTGCGGCGTGCACCGGCATTCGTGAATCGGATCGCCGAGAAATCCGCACGGGCACGGATTCATGGCGCCCACGAGCATGAAGCGAGCAGGGAAGACGGCGGTGCGCGCCGCTCGCGCAATGGTCACCTGTCCTTCTTCGAGTGGTTGGCGCAGGACTTCGAGCACGTGGCGGTTGAACTCGAGCATCTCGTCCAGAAACAGCAGGCCGTGATGAGCGAGGCTGACTTCGCCCGGTCGCGGCTGCGATCCACCGCCGATCAGCGCCGCGTCCGAAATCGTGTGGTGCGGCGCGCGGAACGGTCGATCGGCAAGCAGTCCGGTGCCCGGTGGGAGCAGACCCGCGATCGAATGCACCGCCGTGGCCTCGAGCGCTTCGTCGAACGTGAGCGGCGGCAGGATCCCCGGCACGCGCCGCGCCATCATCGTCTTTCCGGCGCCAGGTGGTCCGACGAGCAGCAGATTGTGGCCGCCCGCTGAGGCAATTTCGAGCGCGCGGCGGGCGAGCAGTTGGCCGCGGACGTCCGCCAGATCGGCGACGATCGGGCGTCGCGAGGGGTTGGGGACGATGGTCATCGCCGCGAGACTCGAGGGCTCGTTCAGCGCCCGGACGGCCTCGGCGAGCGACGTCACGGGAAAGACGTCGAGGCCCGACACGATCGCCGCTTCGCCGGCATTCACCGCCGGCAGGAGAATCCCGGCGACCCCGTCGCGTTTGGCCGCGGCGGCAATCGGCAGCACACCGCGCGTCGCGTGAATCGATCCGTCCAGCGAGAGCTCGCCGAGCATCACGAGGTCGGCGATGTCCCGCCGCCCGACGATGCCTTGCGCCGCCAGGATGCCGAGCGCGATCGGCAGATCGAAGGACGCGCCGGCCTTGCGCACGTCGGCCGGCGCCAGGTTGACGGTGATGCGGTGTGGCGGGAATTCAAACCCAGAGTTGCGGATCGCGCTCCGCACCCGCTCGCGGCTCTCGCGCACGCTGGCATCGGGCAGGCCGACCATCGTGAAGGACGGAAATCCGAAGGACACGTCTACTTCCACGTGGACGGGGCAGACATCGACGCCGAAGACGGCGGCCGTCCGCAGGCAGGCGAGCACGGCTCATCCACATGCAAGCGGGAGCGCCGGGGGCTTCCGCCTTTGTTTTCAACGAGTTGTCGAGTCCGGACGCGGCTGATGACGCAGATTCTGCCCAGCAGGAGGGTGTGACAGACGGCAGGGGATGAAGATCGTGACGATCGGCGCCGATACGTTTTATGCTTTGCGGGCGCGGCCTCAAGTGGTGCCCGACGAACAATATCCAACCATTTTCGCGCGGACATTCATGGCCGCAGAGTCGAGAGTCTTCCATGCTTGATGTCTTCAAAACCGGCAGCACCAAGAGCAAGTTGATCCAGCAACAGACCACCGAGCTCGAGCTCCTCATCGCGACGGCGCGGGAAGAGCGCAAGGCGGTCAGCGCCATGCTTACGGCGCTCACGACCGGCGGCGCCAGACTGACGCCGCTCAGTAAATCGCTCGAGCAGATTGGCGGCCAGGCCGCGATTGTCGCCACCAGGCTCGATGAGATCGCGGCCCGAATCAAGACGCTCGACGATCGCACGCGGGAAGTGGAAGACATCGACAAACGGATCCAGGGCCTGAAGGAATCGGCCCAGCAGGCCGAGCAGTCCACGCAGAAGGCGATTGGGCCCGACGGCGTGCTGCAGAAGCATCGCGAGGCGGTCCAGCAGCTCTCCTCGCAGGCGCTGCAGACGCACGCGACCGTCGAAATGCTGAAGAAGGAGCGCGCCGCGCTCGAGGAGCTCCGCGGCCAGATGCGCGAGGCGCAGACCGAGGTGAAGCAGTCGGTGAGCCACGTCGGGACCCTCAAGACCGAGTTCGACCAGATTCGGTCGCTGGCGACGACGTTGACCCAGGACTACACCAAGATCCGCGACACATCGCGCGAGGCGCGCGAGGACACCACCGCTGCGATGGCGACGATGAAGGAGATCGAAACCAAACTCGGTCCACTGGTGCAGCTGCACGAGCTGAGCCAGAGCACCGAGGAGCGGTTGACGGCGCTCAACTCGCTCGCCGAGCACGTCTCGCTCAAAGCCAAGGCGCTCGAAAGCCAGCAACACGCCGTCGAGCACGCGGTCGTCCAGGCCAACCGGGTCAACGAGATGGTGTGGTCGATGGACGTTCAGCTCGGCAAGTTGAACGAGGGCATGAAGCAGGCGGCGAAGGCGGAGGAGACGGTCGGTCGAATCGAGAAGCTTGCGCAGGACACCAACGTGCAGCTCGAAGCGGCCGCCAGGACGCGGCAGGAGGCCGAGCGCGACACAACGCGTCTCGCCAAGGATGCCGCCACGCTGCTCGACGCGGTCCGCGGGCAGGTGGACACGCTCGCCATCAAGAAGAAGGAATTCGAAGTCTTCGACGAGCGGCTCCGGTCGCTGCAGGCCACGGTAGGCGATGCGGAAACGCGCATGCTGGCCCTCGCGGCGAAAGACAAGAACCTCATCGACCTGTCGCAGAAGATCGATGGCCTCACCAAGCGGTTCGACTCGCTGTTTGCGCAGTCAGACGAGTTGACGAAGAAGCAGCTGTCGCTCGAGACGCTGCACGAGCGGTTGTCGCAGGTCGACGATCTCGCGAAGAAGACCACGTGGCAGATGGACGCGCTCGGCCAGAGCCGCCAGGATCTCGAGGGGCTCCGGAAGGAAGTGCAGGACTTCTACAAATCGCACGCCGAGATCGCGCAGCTGCGGGACAAGCTCGGGGCCGATCGCGTGTCGCTCGAGGCGTTTGGCGAGCGGATGACGGCGCTCTCGACCCGCGCGCCGGAGCTCGAGACCAAGATGGACGCGATTCTCGGCAAGATGAAGCTGCTCGAAGACGCGACCCAGAAAGCGACGCGGCTCAACGAATCGGTCGCGCAGCTCGACGCCCAGATCTCCCGCGTCAGCGCGCGCGTCCCCTTCGTCGAGAAGCTCGAGGGACGCCTGGACGGTCTCAATCTCGTCAGCGCCGACGTCGACAAGAAGCTCGAGGTACAACTCGCGCGTCGGGCCGAGGTCGAAGCGTTGCAGAGCGCGTGCGACGGGCTCGGTGCGCAGATGGTCGACGCGCAGCACAAGCTCGAGGCCGTACGGGCGCTGGAAAACCGGCTCGTGCCGCTCGTGGCCAAGTTCGCCGGCCTCAAGGCCGACATCGCGACCGCCAGCCAGCGGATCGGCGCCGTGAAGTTCGACGAAGCCAGCGTCGCGGAACAGGAAAAGCGGTTCGCGGACCTGGTGGCCGCCAGCCGTTCGGTGGCCGTGGAAGTCACCGAACGGACACGTCAGATGCAGGCGCTGTCGGAAGCGCTCGTCCGCTCGACGTCGATGAAGGACGAGCTGCTCGTCGAGCTCGATCGGGTGCACAGCCGTCAACGCGATGCCGTCAGCCACATCCAGGCCTCAGAAGATCAGCTGGCCCGCGCCGAGACGATGTTCAAGCAGCTGGAACAGCGCCGCACGCAGGTGGCGTTCGGGGAACGGAAGCTGGCGGCCGTGGAATCGCGCCTGGCCGAAATCAAACAGGTGGCTGACGAGCTCGACAAGAGCATCCAGGTCATCGCCAGCCGCGAGCAGCTGGTCAACGCGGTCAAGGCCGAAGTGCAGGTGGTGCACGAGATCGGCGCGCGGAGCAAGGCCGATCTGGCGCACGTCACCGAGCAGCGCGCCACCATCACTGCGCTCAAGGGCCGGGTTGACGAGCTGTTGTCCCGGATCGCCGAAACCGACGAGCGTATCGCGTCGATCGACGCAGGCCGTAAGCTCGTCGATGAAGTCCAGACAAAGGCGAACGCCATCGTGCACCTGCTCGACGATGTGCGGATCAATCTGGATACGCTCGGCGAACAGAAGGCCGTCATCGATCACGTGGCCGAGAAAGTCGCGCAGCTCGACTTCACGCTCCAGGAAGCGCGCAACACGCTGCGGACGCTCCAGCACGAGCGGGAGCTGGCCGAGCGCATCGAGAAGGGCATCAGACAGCTTCGCGGGGCGGGAAAAACCGAGGAAGGCAGGAAGACCGCCTGAGTCGCAGGACTAAAGTCCTGCGCCACCATTAAGTCCTGCGCCGCAGTTCTATTTCACGAGCAACGTCGGGCTGGCCGAGACCCTCTGTCCCTCGGTCAGTCCGACGCGACTGGCCTGCCGGGCGAGGGCGTCAAGGAGCTCCGGGGCCTGCCACTCGTCGTTCTTCTCCGTGGAGCTCTGCCGCCGACCGACAGCCGCGACAAAATATTCGCCGGACGGCAATCCTCTGATGCTGAAGGCGCCGTCGCGTGTCGGAGTGACGCGCTTCACGAATCTCGAGTCCGGATACCACTGTTCCCGATTGGTCCCGAAGACAGTGACGTCGCAGTCCGTGATGGCGCACGCGCGTGCGTCCGGCACGCGGCCGGATACCTCGGCGAGCCGATTCGTCAGGACGACCTCGATGCCGCGGAGTGACTGGTCCGCCGTGCCGAAGGGCAGCGCCGTGTCCGTCACATCGATCCCGTTCGCGTAGATCGCCTTTAACGCCCAGCCCGACGGTGCGTGCGTAAGTCGCAGCCGCCGGGATCCGCTGATGCCCGCCAGCGTGAAGGTCCAGTCGTTTTCGATCTCGGCCTGGCCGAGCGGCCCGGCCATGAAGGGCGACGTGTCGGCGTCAACGGGAACCGGCGACAGTTCGAACTCGCGGGGGTTGGGCGTTTCGGCGCTGTCGAACGTGACGCGCCCGGCGATGGTCGAGCCCGGCGACGTTCGCACCACGACCCTGGTGACGTCGGATCCGTTGACGATAACGAACTGCATGCCGAACTCGGCCTCCGTCGAGCGGGTGATGCGCGCCCTGAAGGCCTGGATGACGTACTCGCCCGGCGCGACATTCGGGAACTCGAATGTCCCATCCGGATAGATGAGCGCGCCGACGCGCATCGGCGCGACCGCCTCCGATCGTTGACTGGCGACGAGCAGCAGCCCGCCGCGGATGGGATCGCCCTGCGAGCTGAACGCCGAGCCCGTCACCCGCGCGGTGCGGACCTGGGAGAGTGGGAGGTCGCCGCTGTCGACGTTCTGCGCCCATCCGACCGCAATCGGTCGCGCCTCGCCAGGGTTCGGCGTCCCCGGGTAGTAGGTGGGCGCGTATCCGGGAAGATCCGCCATCGGCCGCGCGACGTCCACCTGGCCGACGACCGCGCTGACGAAGTACTGGCCGGTGCGCAGCCCGTAGATCCGATAGCGGCCGGCGTCATTGGTCTTGCCAGGCTGCACGCCGGGCACATCGACGAGCTGGCGTCGGCCCGCCGAGAAGGTCAGCTGGAGCACGCGGACTCGCGCCCCCTCGACCGGATCGCTGTATTGATCGACGAGGCGCCCGGCGATCGCGCCGAGGCGGGGAAGCGAGAGGTCTGCGCGGTCGCGAAGCTCGCCGGCGTTCACGCGGACCGGCTGTCCGCGTTCGAACGCGGCCCGCTGGGCGAACTCGATGTAATCAAACCCTGTCTTGCTTGCGTACAGCCTGTAAGCGCCGGCCGGGAGTTCCTGGAACTCGTACACGCCCTCGCTGTCCGAAGTGACGGCGCCATGGAAGACCTGGTCGAGCGATTCGACCCCGACCGATGCCTGCCCGAGCGCGCGGCCGTCCGAGCGCAACGTGAGGCCGCGGAGCACGCCGGTCGCCGGATTTCTTCGTGAGGCCGCGGCGGCACCGCTCCGCGGGAAGGTCGGGTTGGACGGAAGGACGATGTCGACGGCGGTTCGTTCGTCGCCGGCGCCAACCGTAATCGGCGAGGCGTCCGCCGCGCGTTGCACGCCGCCATAGTAATAGCGCCCGGGCAAGCTGGCTGGCAGTTGGAACGCCAGTCCATCGAACGTGGGCGTGACGCGAACGACCCCGTTGACCGTGACGAAAATCTCGCCGATGCTATCCGCCCCTTGAGGACCAATGGGTGGCATGGCGCGACCCATCGAGCTGACGAGAAAGCTTCCAGCAGGGAGTCCGCCGATCCGGTACTCGCCGAGGTCGTCGGTTTGCGCCCTGCCGGCGGGCGCGACGTTACTGCTTCCCCGGGCCGTCTGGGCGACGAGGCCGCGGCCCGCCTCCTCGGCGATCACCGTGGTCCCGACGACGGGATCGCCCAGATCGTCGACGACTCGACCGGAGATGGCTGCGCTCCTCGAGACACGGATCTCGACGTCGTCGACTGCGGCGGCATCGGTCAACTGAATCGGATTCGTCGAGCCGGTCTTCAGGTAGCCGGGCTTGGAGACCGTCACCGTGTATTGGCCGGCCGCCAATGCGGTGACCGCAAAACGGCCTTCATCGTCGGTCAGGACGATTGGGAGAGCGCCGGCTGCGGCCGCGAGGCCCACTCGTGCGTTCCGAACCGGCGTGCCAGTGTCGGCGGTAAGGACCCGTCCGCGAATGCTGCCGGTGCCGGTTCTGGAAGACGGGGTGTCGCGCGGTGAAGGCGGTCGAGCTTGTGCCTGGCCAATCAGCGCCATCGCGCTGAGGATTACGAGGGCCGCAGCCGCTCGTCGCATGGTGTGTTAGACGCCAAGCATACCAAACTGGGTCTGGTGGGTCAGGTAGGTCAGGTAGGTCAGGTAGGTCAGGTAGGTCAGGTAGGTCAGGCAGGTCAGGCAGGTCAGGCAGGTCAGGCAGGTCAGGCAGGTCAGGTCGGTCTTGTGGGCGCCCTCGCGAAGTACGTACCCGACGTACCCGGGCAACCCGACTTACCCGGCGCTGGAGTTCAGTCCGCGGTGACCGTGTAAATCGTGAGCCGATCGCCCGCCGCAATGCGGGTTCCCGGCATCGTGTTCCACGTCCGAAGCGAGGCGACCGAGGTCTTGAACAGCCTGGCGATGGACGCCAGGGTATCGCCCTGCTTCACCCGATAAAGCACCTTCACGCGGTCGGAACCCCGCGAATCCTGGGCCAGCACGACGTGTTGCTCGGTCGCGATGGGCCGCGAGTCGGCGACCGGCACGGTCCGCTCGGTACGAGCCGCCATGAGCGGCGTGGTCTCACGAGGCACGATAAGCTTCTGGCCAGGGGCCACGCGGGTCGTCACCTTGAGATAGTTCGCCTCGGCGAGATCCGCCTTGCTGACGCTCAGCTTTCGCGCGATCAGCGGCAGCGTGTCGCCGCGTTTCACCGTGTACCACTTCAACGAGGTGAAGGCGATTGGAGGCGCGTCCTCCAACTTCGCCAGAACGCGCTCAGCAGTGCCGGCCGGTACCCGTAGCTCGTACTGCGCGGCTTTGACCGGCGTGGTCCAGCGGCGAAGCTCAGGGTTGAGCGATTGGATCTCGTCGATGGTCGTGCCGGCCCATTCGGCCACCTGCCGCAGATCGACCGGCCGCGGCACCGTAATCTGGTCGTACTCGGCCGGGGATTCCGGGTCGAACTCGAAGCCGTATTGTGCCGGGTTCCTCGCGATGACGATGGCCGCCAGAATCATCGGGACGTACTCGCGGGTCTCGCGCGGCAGCACCTTCGGCTTCTCGGCCAGCTTCCAGAAATCCTCGACGCCGACGCGCTTGATCGCGCGCTGCAGGCGGCCCGGCCCGCCGTTGTAGGAGGCCAGCGCGAGATGCCAGTCGCCGCTGAAGAGATTGCCCAGGGTCTTGAGGTATCTGGCCGCAGCGACGGTCGCCTTTTCAGGGTCCGATCGCTCGTCGATGTACCAGTCGCGCCGCAGGCCGTTTTCGAGCGCCGTGCCGCTCATGAATTGCCACACGCCCTTGGCCTTGGCCCGTGACAAGGCGTTCGGTTTGAAGGCGCTCTCAATCAGCGGCACGTAGGCCAGATCCAACGGCAAGCCTTCCGCCCGGAAGACGCTTTGAATCATCGGCAGATACTTACCGCCGCGCTTCATGCCCTCTTCGATGAAATCGTGGAGCCGCCCCTGGAACAGATCGATGTACGACAGAACGCGCTGGTTGAGCGGGATGGAGATGTCGTGGCCGTCGGTCTGCAAATCCGACTGGACGGCGCTTTTGAGCTCCGGCTTTGCCGCCGACGCCTCGAACGTGGTCGAGAGCGCCAGCAAGGCATCAATTGACGCAGCTTCGTATTTCGTCTCGGTAAACCCGTCGCCTTCGGCCAGCGCTTTTACCTCGTACGTGCTGATTCGATCGACGAGCCGGTCGAAATGTTCCCGGATGCGCGGCTCCGTCCGGCCGCCGTACGGCGACTCGATCAAGACGTCAACCGCGTGGTTAAACTCGAGCTTCGCGGCTTCAACGTGGCCGAGGTCGAGCTGATGTTGACCCGCCTTGAAATGGCCGTCGGAAGTGGCAATCAGCGTAAGAACAGGATCTTCGACCGGCGCCGGCGCAATCTTTACGGCTGGCTGAACGAGGACGAGCTGGACAGCTGCGGGAGCAGTCGCAGTGACGACCGGGGTTTTAGTCTTGAGGCTGGATCCGCAGGCGGCCCAACCGAGTATGAACGCGGGCAGCAGAGCGAGCGTGAATCGCGACTGCCACGAAGATCGAACCATTCTGGGCGCTCCGCGACCGCGTTCGGCGTCTGCTTGCTGCGCCCACGCGTCGTAAGTCGCCCCCACAGCGGGGGCTCCGTGTTTTCACGCGGGAGGCTCGGCCCCCGCCTCTATCCGAAGCATCGAGCGCTTCGGATGCTATGGCTGAGGAGGATGCTAACACTGAGCAGGAGCAGGGTCAACAATAACCCTAACAGGCTCAGCAGTTACGGTATTGGCGGATTTATGACGGTTTTAGCGCAATCAGCCGCGCCAGGGCTCGACGACGAACACGCGGTGCGCCTCTGCCAGATCCCGCGCCGCCGGGGTCACAATGGCCCGTTCCGACAGCACAAGCTTTCTGCCTGACTGGATCGCCAGCCGGACATCCTCCTCGCAGACGAACTCGAGAGGGACGGAACGGCCTGAAGGCCGTGCCTCGCGCGCCCCCTCCGCGCCGAAGCCGCGTGAACCAAGAAAATCGTCGATTCTCATGGTCAGCGCCTCGGCGGTCACGCCGTGGGTCGGCGCCGGACGACTGGGCGCCGACGGCGGCCGGCTCCCGGCGCCTGCACCTGCCGGCTCGCCTGCGGCCTCGAAGCGATTCACGACGGGGGAGACCTCGTAGGCCAGCCGTTTGATGTTCAGCAGGTGGCGCGGAGAGATGTTGTCAGAGGTGATGTTTCCGCCGTACCCGCCGCAGCCAAGAGTCATGGCCGGATCCAGACCGGTCGTGAGGCCAATCGATCCATGCGTCGTCGGCGTATTCACGACGATCCTGTAGGCCGGCTTCTTCAGCCCGAACTCGAGGATAACCGCCTCGTTTTGCGAGTGGATGGACATCGTGTGACCCATCCCGCCGTACCGCAGAATCTGCTTGCAGCGTTCGCAGCCCTCTCGCCAGTCCTTCACGACGTAAAACGAGAGAACCGGGCAGAGCTTTTCCATCGACAACGGATAGTCGCGGCCGACACCGTCGAGGGACGCGATGAGGACTCGGGTGGTTGGCGGCACGGTCAGCCCGCACGCCTCGGCAATCAAAACCGCGGACTTGCCGACAAGCGCCGGGTTCGGCAATCGCTGCGCGGTCACCAGCACCTTCGCGAGCTTGTCCATCTCGGGGCTGGACAGAAAGTAGCAACCCTGAGACACGAGCTCGCGTTTGACCTCTTCGGCAATCGGCTCGTCGACCACCACGGAGTTCTCCGACGAGCACAGCACGCCGTTGTCGAACGTCTTGCCGGTGACCACGTCGCGTACGGCTTTCTTGATGTTCGCCGTTCGCTCGATATACGCCGGCGCATTTCCGGGGCCGACGCCGTACGCCGGTTTTCCCGCGCTGTAAGCCGCGCGAACAAGTCCCATCCCGCCGGTTGCGAGGATGACGGCGACGTCGCGGTGCTTCATCAGCTCCTGCGTGCCCTCGAGCGTGACGGTCGTCATCCAGTTGATGGCGCCCACAGGTGCGCCCGCGCGCCGCGCGGCCTCATCCATTACTTCAGCGACGCGCGTGATGCACTTCACCGCAGAGGGGTGCGGGCTCAACACGACCGCGCACCGCGCCTTGATCGAGATCAGGATTTTGTAAATCGCCGTCGACGTGGGATTGGTGGACGGCACCACGGCGGCGACGACGCCGAAGGGCTCGGCGATCTCGACCACGCGTGTCGCTTCGTGCCGGGCAATGACGCCGACCGTTTTCATCGGCCGGATGAAGTGATAGACCTTCTGTGCGCTGAAGAGATTTTTCTGGATCTTGTCGGCGACCACGCCGAAGCCGGTTTCTTCGACCGCAAGCCGGGCGAACGATTCTGCCTGCGCCGCGGCAGCGGCGGCCATCGCGTCCACAATCGCATCGATGCGCGCCTGGTCGAACTCGGCCAGCTCGAGCCACGCTTTCTTCGCGCGCTCGGCGAGCGTTCGCGCCTCGGCAATCGAGGTCAGGTCGCGGTTAGCTTGGGGGACGGAAGCGGCTTGGGCCATCGCGGTGGAGAATCTCCACCACAGAGGACACGGTGGACACGGAGGATAAATCCGGTTTTGACCTCAGTGTCCTCAGTGTCCTCCGTGGTGATTAGGTTGTCCCCTTCGGAAGTATCTTCTCGACCTCGGCGTGCGGCCGTGGAATGACGTGCACGGAGACCAGTTCACCGACTCGCCGGGCGGCGGCGGCTCCGGCGTCGGTGGCCGCCTTCACGGCGCCGACGTCTCCGCGAACCATGACGGTGACGTAGCCGGCGCCGATGTACTCCTTGCCGATGAGCACGACGTTGGCGGCCTTCACCATCGCGTCGGCCGCTTCGATCGATCCGATGAGACCTTTGGTCTCGATCATTCCGAGCGCTTCCAGCGACATGCGAGGCGAACTCTAACAGATGCAGGCGACGCTCGCAATGCGATTACGATAAGCACACGTCGATGAAGCCCTTTCGGATCGCCACGTTCGCGGCATGCGCCGCGGCGACCGTGCCCCGGCTCGCGCATCGCGGCATGTTCGTGGACGGATTGACGTACGCATCGATTGCGCGCAACCTGGCCGCCGGCCGCGGCAGCTTCTGGTCCCCGTCGTACACCGCCACCATCTATCCTCAGTTCCACGAGCATCCGCCGCTCGGATTCTGGCTGCAATCGTTGTGGTTCCGCGCGCTCGGCGACCACCTGTTCGTGGAGCGTGTGTACGCGCTCACCGCAGCAGTGGCGACGGCGTGGCTGATTGCGCGGATCTGGCGCCGGGTGAATGACAGCCCCGACATCCGCGAATACGACTGGCTGCCGATTCTGCTCTGGATGGCCGTGCCCGTCGTGTCGTGGGCGATCGTGGGGAATCTGCTCGAAACCACCGTCTCAATATTCACCACCGCCGCCGTCGCTGCGATCATCGAGGCGGAGCGTGGCGGTGGGACCACCTCGTCTATTGGCTGGGGAATCTTCTCCGGCGCGTGTGTCGTCGCCGCCGTGTTGACGAAGGGACCGGTGGGCCTGTTTCCGCTGGCGGGACCTGTGATCTTCTTCTTGATCTCCAAGACCCGACGCGTGTGGGCGTGCCTGGCGGGGCAGTGGGCGACGGTGATCGTGTGCTTCGTGGTGTTGTCGAGCGTTGCGGTGGCCCGTTCGAGCCTGACGCAGTATGTGAATAACCAGGTGCTCCCCGCGGTCAGCGGTCAACGCGAGGTGAGCGCCAGCTCATTAACAATCGTCAAAGAGCTGCTCCAGAATGTGGTGTTGCCGATCCTCGTCGTCGGTGGGCTCATGGTCGGGGCTGCGCGTCGGTTCGTGGCGCCGCTGCCGCGGCAGGTCGCCACAGCCGCGTCGTTCCTTGTGTTGGGACTCGCGGCCACGCTGCCGATCATCGCGAGCGCCAAGCAGGCAGGGCACTATCTGGTGCCGGCGGTGCCGCTGTACGCGCTGGGTGCCGCGGGAATCCTCGTACCCACAGCCGCGTCCGTTGCGGAACGAATCGTCTCGCGTCATCGCGGAAGTGCCGTTGCAGCAATGGTGACCGCGGCGCTGCTCCTCGTGACGATCGGGGCGGCCTGGGTGCCGGCCCTCGGACGCGACCGCGCCAGATTGGCGGACCTTGATGCCATCGAGCCGAGCGTCCCACGCGGGGCAACCATCGGCATCTGCCCGGAATCGAACGGCGATTGGGGTCTGCACGCGTGGTTCGAGCGCCGCTTCCTCGTAAGTCTGGACGCTGCCACGGCAGCGCAACCCGAATGGTTTCTCCAAACCGGGGCGTCGCCTCCCTGTTCGCCGGTGTCCTGCGCGCCGGCGACAGATCCGAGCCGTCAGCTGGTCCTCTTAAAGTGCCGTCGACCGTGACCCGATGTAGGGCGGACCTTATCAGGTCCGCCGTCCCTAAGTGTCGACCGCTCACGGGTTTCGCGGTATAATAACAGGCTCATTTCGAAGGTTGACCGTTTTCATGAAAATCATCCGGATCGCTGTCCTGGCAGCGGCAGCCGCCTCGCTCTGCAGTTGTCGGCACAAACCGCCACCTGAGCCGCCGGTTGCCACGCCCTCGGTGAAGCTCGGCCACGACAAGGCCCCGCTGGGCAGCCCCATCGAGGTGACTTACAAATTCGACGTGGCGGCGAATGCGCCGCCGTTGATGGAAAAGTATCGGGTCTTTGTCGGCGTCGTGGATGCGGATCAGGAGCTCATGTGGACCGACGACCACGATCCGCCTGTCCCGACCACGGAGTGGAAGCCGGGGCAGCACATCGAATACACGCGCACGGTGTTCATTCCGGTTTACCCGTACATCGGCGATGCGTCGATTCATATGGGGTTGTACTCGCCCGAGACGCAGAAACGAGTGTCGCTGGCGGGGCAGGACGCCGGACAGCGCGCCTACGTCGTCGCCAAGCTGCAGTTGCTGCCGCAGACCGAGAGTGTCTTCACGGTACTCAACGACGGCTGGCACGGGCCCGAACATCCGCCGAACAACTCGCGCGTGGAATGGCAATGGACCCGGAAGAAGCAGGCGACGCTCGACTTCAAGAACCCGAAGAAAGACTGTTTGTTCTATTTCGACGTCGATAATCCAAGCATCGCCCAGCATGTCCAGGTCAAGCTGCGGGACCAGGTGATCGACGATTTCATGCTGGCGCCGGCTCAGGAGATTCTCCACAAGATTCCCTTGACCGCCGGGCAGCTGGGCTCGGAAGACATGGTGGAGCTGATCAT
>JBGPKK010000102.1:0-16228 GCA_041485905.1 Vicinamibacteria bacterium | reverse complement strand
TGCTCGCCGACCTCCGACTTTAAGTCTCAATTCCGGACTGAAGCTCCGTACGTGGTCAAGTTCTGTCTTGACTGCGACGGCTCGTGGCCAGCCTCCTAAGAGGCCGGGCGCGAGCCGTCAGAGATTCGCGAAGGTTTTCCTATAAGTTTCGTTCAAGGGTTGTTCATCGTGATGGTGCTGGCGACGACGGCGTTCGCACAGCCAGCCGGCCGTCTGGCACTGGCCGATGCGGTCGCCGACGCGCTCAAGGCGAACCCGGAGACCCGTCCTCCGCCGGATGACGAGCGATCGCCTCTCGAACTGACCAGCTCGTTCAACAGATGAACGACGCACTCAATCTTCCTGGTGTCACCAACGCCTGGACCATGCCGATCAAAGCCCCGCATCGACATGTTGACGACCGGCGTACGGACGCCCGTCGGGATCAAGATCTACGGCGCCAACATCCACGACATCGAGCGGATCGGCACCGACATCGAGCGCGTGCTGCCGTCGGTGTCCGGGACGCGGAGCGCCTTCGCGGAGCGGACGTCCGGCGGCTTTTTCGTCGACTTCGACTGGAAGCGGGACGAATTGTCGCGGTATGGCCTCTCAATGGAACGACGCGCAGATGGGGGTCATGTCCGCCATTGGCGGCGACACCGTGACGACGACATTCGAGGGGCGCGAGCGATATCCGGTGAGCGTCCGGTATTTCCGTGACTACCGCAGCGATGTGGATCACTTGCGTCGGGTGATGGTGCCCGTGATGGACGGGAAGATGCAGATTCCGGTCGGCCAACTGGCTGACGTGCGCCTGGTCAGTGGGCCGGCAATGCTGCGGGACGAAAACGGGATGCTGAACGGCTACGTGTACGTCGATGTGGCCAATCGCGACATCGGCAGCTACGTCACGGAGGCGAAGCGCGTGATTGGCCAGCGCGTGACGTTGCCGGCGGGATATTCACTCGTCTGGAGCGGGCAGTATGAAGCGATGGAACGGGTTCGGGAGCGTCTGAAGATTGTCCTGCCCATCACGCTGTGTCTCGTACTGCTGCTGCTCTACCTCAACACGCGATCGCTCGCGAAGACGGCGATCATCATGCTGGCGGTGCCGTTCTCTGCGGTCGGTGCCATCTGGCTCCTGTACGCCCTCGGCTACAACATGAGCATCGGGGTCTGGGTTGGGTTGATTGCGCTCATGGGCGTCGATGCCGAAACCGGCGTGTTCATGCTGCTCTACCTCGACATCGCCTGTGAGGACGCACGACGTGAAGGACGTTTGCGGTCCGCAGGCGATCTCCGCGAGGCCATCCTGCACGGGGCGGTCAAGCGGATCCGGCCGAAGTTCATGACCGTCGCGACGATGTTCCTGGGGCTCGTACCGATCATGTGGTCGGTCGGCGCCGGTTCCGACGTGATGAAGCGCATCGCCGCGCCGATGATCGGCGGCATCTTCACCTCGTTCGTCCTCGAGTTGGTCGTGTATCCCGCGATCTACGAAATCTGGAAAGGGCGCGGACGCTACCGCCCGAGCCCGAAAGACGCCTCCCGACCTGTTGCTTCCCGGTCGGGGAACGTGACAACCATGCCGGCTGCCTTCAACTGACCGTCCCTGGCCGCGTAGCCGCCGACGATGATTTCGGTCCCAGGCTTGAAGTCCGTCTTCTTCAGGCCTCGCCTGATCATGCGGGGCAGGCTGCCGGTTTCGATCCGCCACTTTTCCACCTGACGCTCCGGGCCCGTCACGTCGATGTAAATCCATGAGTGCGGATTCATCCACATCAACGTCGTGACGGTTCCTCTCAACGTGATCGGCTTCTCCAGGGAGAACTGGACGACCATGGAGTGATGGGCCCACACCGGTCCGGCCGCCAGCAACACGGCAATCGCGACAAACGCCAGCGTCGTTCTCATCCTCATTGGAAAGCGCTCATCGCCTTGCATCCCGCATGCGCCGCGCCAGCCCCGCCGTGGGCCCATCACTCCCTCCTTCGCGAGCTCAATCCACACGTCCTCGTTCGACGTCAGACCGCTTCATCTTTGCGCGTGGCCCGTCTTTGTCGGACCTTCGGCAGAAACAAGAGCCGCAGTCCCGTCTGGCAGGCCGTGACCTTCCGAGTCTCCCGCGAACTGATACTCGGTCAGGACGCACCCGAAGCCGAGAGCCGCGTTAGGCCGCGTCGTGATGGTGAACTTGTGAGCAACCTTCCGGGGCGTCGGGATGCAGTGAAACGACGCGATTTCCTCGGCGGGTCCCTTACGGGGTTCGAAGAGATAGACGGTCGTGCACGGCTCGCCGCGCGCCATCTTCGCATTGTCGTGCGTGAAGAGGACAGGGCCCTCCACGATGGTCGATCCGATCAGAGTCGGTTCGGTCAAATAGACGATCGCCGACTGACGCCACCGCGCGACAGCGTCGCCGCTCATGGCGACCGTTCCGGTCGCGAACACACCGACGAGCAACAACGTTCCGACGAGAATCCTTGGCCGCATACCCCCACCTCATCCTTCCGCTTACGGGACTCTCACCCACGTCACCGCACCAGGCGGGATCAGTCCTTTGCCGCCGCAACGACGAAGAATCGGCGTTCCAAGCCCAACTGAAGTTGACGTTGCAATTGACGTACCGATCGCCGCATCAACGGGACCGCAGCGGCGCCAGAGCGGCTGGCGTTGTACACCCGCCGCGCCAGTACGGCGAGGTCGGACATCTCGAAGGGCTTTTGGAGCACGTCAGTCGCGCCGAGATTGAGCGCGCGGTTCATCACCGTGGGGTCCGCGTCCGCCGTCATCAGCATGATTTGGCACAGGGGCCGCAGACGCCTCAACTCTGATAACAGCTCCAGGTCGTGCGTGTCGGGCAGGCGGTAATCGAGCAGCACCAGGTCAGGGATCCACGAAGGATCTGAGGCAGCTTGAATGGCTGTCTGACGATCGTCGGCTTCACGAACGGTCCACCCGGCCTCTGCGAGCGTCTCCGCTACACACCATCGTATGAGGGATTCGTCGTCAACGACGAGCGCGTGGGGCCGGGAGTCGGCTGCGTGCAGGACATCTTTGAACTCCCCGGCGAATGGCGCGCCGGTCGTCGCGCTGGCCGCCTGATGCTCACATGCGAGAGTCGCCATGTTTCTCTGGCGTGCAAGATCGACGCCGAAACCATCTCGTCCATGGACCGGCTGAATCGTCGCCAGCGGAGGCAACCCCAATGAAATGTGTGACTTCCGTGCGGGGAATCTTTCTCGACGGTCCGAATAATCCCGCGGGAGGGTGGTGCACTTGCTCGACGATCCATTACGATGCCGCCCATGCCTCGCCACAACTTCGAAGACAACGTCAACGTCTATTTCGACCGGGCGGCCGCGTTTACCGAACATCCGAAAGGTCTGCTGAATCAAATCCGCGCCTGCAATGGGGTCCATTCGTTCCAATTCCCTGTTCGGCATGCTGATGGACAGATCGAGGTTGTGCGCGGGTGGCGCGCCGAACACAGCCATCACAAGCTGCCGACGAAGGGTGGCATTCGCTACAGCGCTGCGGTGGACGAATCGGAAGTGAAGGCGCTTGCCGCGCTCATGACCTACAAGTGCGCCGTGGTCGATGTCCCCTTTGGCGGCGCGAAGGGCGCGGTGCAGGTCGATCCGCACACGTGCAGTGTCGAGCACCTGGAGCGAGTCACGCGTCGATACACCCACGAACTGGTGAAGAAGAATCTCATCGGGCCGGGCATTGATGTCCCCGCGCCGGACGCCGGCACTGGCGAACGGGAAATGGCCTGGATCGTCGACACCTACTCGGCGTTTAATCCGGGACAGCTCGACGCGTTGGCGTGTGTCACGGGGAAGCCTGTCACGCAGGGCGGCATCCGCGGCCGGAAGGAGGCGACTGGACGCGGGCTCGTTTACGCGCTGCGAGAGGCGTGTTCGCAGGCCGGCGACATGAAATCGCTCGGACTGTCAATCGGCCTCGAGAACAAGCGCGTGGTGGTTCAAGGGCTCGGCAACGTCGGGTACTACACGGCGAAGTTCTGCCGTGAAGCAGGCGCCCGCGTGATTGCGATCGCAGTGCCAGAAGGCGCGATTGTCGATCCCGGCGGTCTTGATGAAGATGCCGTCGTCGAGCACCGGAAGCGCACGCGATCGATCCTTGGATTCCCTGGTGCCACGTCGATTCCTCACGCTGTCGACGCGTTGGAGCTCGACTGCGACGTGCTGGTTCCGGCGGCTCTGGAGGATCAGCTCACGGCCGGCAACGCTGCGAGAATCAAAGCCAGGATCGTGCTCGAGGGTGCCAATGGTCCAACCACTCCAGAAGCCGACGAGGTCTTCCGCACGAAGGGAACGCTCGTCATCCCGGACATCTATGCGAACGCGGGTGGCGTCACGGTGTCCTACTTCGAGTGGCTGAAGAATCTCTCACATGTTCGATTTGGGAGGCTCGAACGACGCCGTCAGGGAGCCGCCGAGCGGCGGCATCTTCAAGCGATTGAGCTCGCCACCGGGAAGGTCTTCAGCGAGGCCGACCGCGCCGGCCTGGTCCAGGTCCCGGATGAGCTGACTATCGTCAATTCTGGTCTCGAAGACACGATGATTGGCGCCTATCAGGAGATTCGCGAAGCCCTTCGTCAACAGCCTCGCTTGCAGGATCTCCGAACCGCCGCATTCTTCAACGCGATCAACAAGATCGCGCGCGCCTACCTCGAGCTCGGGATCTTTCCCTAGGCTGCTGGCCCGCTGGAAATCCGGCACGGGCCCCAATTCCGGCGCCAACAAGGGCGGCACGCGCGTTGCGTCGTGCGGGAGATGTGATCTGCCTCCTTTGCGAAGACGCTGACGGGGTCCTGCTCGGAAGCACCGAGGCATTCTGGCGTTTCGTGTGCCCCGACTGCGGCGCGTACGAATTCGACGGTGAGTTCGGAGAGCTGGTGAGCCGAGCCCGGACCGGAAAGGCGGACTACGGCCTCAGTTGCCGCGCATCACTGGCGAGACGAAGTCATGAGGCCGTCTTGCACGGCCACACCTTGCGCATCGTCGCACACGGATTTCCGCCTCACGCGACCGTGATCTGACGGGTGGCGATCCAACTGAGGCCCGCGCCGAGCACGAGACCGGTGCCAAACGCGAGGCCTACTGCTCTGAGCGGCTGGCGTTTCACGCGGTACGCCGCCGCGTCCCGCAGGTCGCCGAGTTCTTCGACGCCGCGCCCGATCGACGTCACGGCTTGCTTCGCGGCATGCATGCCGTCCTCGACGGCATCGGTCGCGATCGACTTCAGCACACGTGCCTCGTGGGAGACGTGCGCCGCATGGCGACAAACGTCAACGATGCGATCTCGAACGCTCGTCGCGGCTTCTGGTGTTTCGAGAGTTGCGGACGTCATGGAATTAGTCCTCCGGAGGCGCGAAACGGTTGCGCTCAGGATAACGGTGCAAGAGATTGGCCGGGCGAACTCGGGCCCAGAACCTCAGTGAACAGTGCGGGATCCCAGGAACGCTGCTGGGCGATCCGCCTCGGCCACCGACATTCCGTCAATCCCTCAGTCGACCTGCCGACCTGACGTTGATGCCCACGCGGGGGTGTGCGAGTCCTCGTGAGCCCGGCCGGGGCGCTTGGGGGACCGCTCATGTTGGAACCCAGCCGAGGCAACAGCCACACTTGAAGGAACCACCACACCCCAAGGACCGCAAGCACTGTGAGCACGTTCTCCATGACGACTCCGTACACCTGATCGTAGGACCATCCGAAGGGTGCGGATACGTGACAGCCTAATCAGAAGGAGCACGCTCATCAGCGTCGAGCAGCCGTCGCATGCTCGCACGCGCACGCTCTCGGACGGGTTCGGGCAAGGGCGCGGTCCCCACGTCACGGCACAGTCCGATCGTGTGACGCAGACCTTCGACGAGCGTCCCGCAACGCGGACACCCGGCGCAGTGCCGCTCGATCGCGGCGCACTCGGCCACCTCGAGCTCTCCGTCGAGATATGCGGAGATGCTGGCCAGGATCGCCGCGCAGTCCGGACTCGCGGGCCCGGTCATACTCTCTCCAGCTGGAGCCGCAACATGACGCGGGCGCGGTGCAACCGCGTTTTGACGTTCGCTTCAGAAATCCCCGTAATCGCCGCCACTTCGCGGGTCGACAGCCCTTCCATCTCGCGCATGACCACGATGGCGCGTGACGACGGCGGCACCTTCTGGAGCGCCTGTCGCACGCGGGCATCAACCGAGGCGTCGCTCATGCGCTGGTCCACCGGCCGGGCGTCGTCGACGACATCGACCGGCGTGGCCGTTCCATCGTGTGAAGGGATCCCCTGCTCGATCGAGATGAGGTGTGACGGTTCGCCAACACGGCGGCGGCGCTTCATCAGGCACGCATGGCGCACGGTCGTGTACAGCCAGGTGCGAAACGCCTCGGGCTCGGTGATTCGGCTTACGTGCTGATACGTTTTCAGGAGAGCGTCCTGCATCACGTCCTCGGCATCCTCAGGATGGCCACAGACGAACAGACTGAATCGATACGCGACTTCCTGCGCCCCCATCAACAGACGCTCCATCGCGTCGCGGTCGCCGGTTGCCGCCTCCCTGACGAGAGCGGCGTAGGTTGCCCGCATCGTCTCCTCAGTCGAAGAACTCGCGACGTGGGACTTCGTCACAGACAGAGAGGATTGTACCTGTCGTGATGGGTCCGACGGCCGGCCCTTCGCCAGGAGACCTGCGTTCAAGCCAGGCCGCCCCAACCGGCGGCGAGCAGCAGGGTGCCCCCCACCATCCTCGCGCCGCGATCCTGCATGAGCGCACTCGCTTCGAGGCGGCCTGTGGGAGAGATGCAGAAAGCAGACCGAGGGTAACACCCAGACGCACAGCTTCCTTTGGAGTCTCATGGCGAGATGCCGGCGGTGGCGCAAGGCACCGCCAGAAAACCGGCGGTCACCGCAATCGGCCGGTGGGAGTGACCTCCACAGGGCCAAACAATCAATCGGGATTTGCAAAGGAACGGCCGTCTGTTTGCCCGCCACGCGACGGGTGGCTGGCACAGCGCGTGCGAGGTCCAAGGCTGGACGAAGGATGCGGACCGCGAAGACAGTAACCGGATTCGTGCTACTGGGAGCCGGCATCGCGATGCTGGCGCTGCCTGGACCCGGATGGTTGACGATATTCGCCGGCCTGGCGATGTTGGCAGGCCAGTTTCAGTGGGCACGGCGTCTTCTCAATCGGGTGAAGGACGCGGCCAACCGCGTCCGCCCAGCACACACTAGGAGCAGGCATGTCGCGGAAACCAGACAATCGAATCGTTCGCGCGGTGGCAGACCGCCTGTGGGAGCGCGATCGGCTGCAAATGCGAGCCGTCGACGCGCTGTTGTCGGCCGTCGGGCCAAAACGGCGACGCCCGAAGCGGCCGCGTCGTCAGGGAAATACGAATCGGACGCGATGAGCCGAAAAGGTCTCTCATGATGCGGTCGAAGAGATGGGCGGGCTTTCGATATGTGAGCGACCCGCTGCTGATTGCGGCAGCCGCTGCGGCCCTGCTGGCCTATCCGCCAAATTGGCGGCCTCGCTGAGGCCTATCGGATCCTTCATGCCCGCCTTCCCCGAAGCACCGGCTCAATCGGGTCTATCGGATCTGGAGGCCGCCGACCGACTCCAACGTGACGGGTACAACGAGCTGCCGTCTGCCAAGCCGCGCAGCCTTGTCGCGATCGCGGTGGAGGTGGTTCGTGAGCCGATGTTTCTCCTGCTCATCGCTAGCGGCGCGGTCTACTTGCTTCTTGGCGATCCCGAGGAAGCCGTCGCGCTCCTCGCGGCAGTCTTTCTCGTCATCGGGATCACGCTGTATCAGGAACAGAAGACCGAGCGAGCCCTGCAGGCGCTGCGGGATCTCTCGAGCCCGCGCGCCCTGGTCATCCGCGATGGTGTCACGAAGCGCATCCCCGGTCGCGAGGTGGTACGAGACGACCTCGTCGTCTTGCGCGAGGGTGATCGTGTTCCGGCAGACGCGTGTGTCGAGGCCTGCAGCAACCTGTTCGCGGATGAGTCGCTTCTCACTGGCGAATCCGTCGCCGTCGGGAAGGTGCCCGGCACAAGAAGCGCTTCGTCCGAACCCCCAGGCGGCAACGATCGGCCGCTTGTGTACTCTGGAACGCTCATCGTCCGTGGTGACGGGATAGCGCGGGTCTACGCGACGGGTCTCGGAACCCAACTCGGGAAGATCGGGACCGCGCTCGCTCGGTTGGAGGTCGGACGGACCGCACTCCAGAGCGAAGTCAGCCGGATGGTGCGGCTGCTCGCGGTCGCTGGACTGACCGCCTGCGCTGTTGTTGGTGTCGTGTACGGTTTCACGCGCCACCGTTGGCTCGACGGCGCGCTCGCTGGTCTCACGCTCGCCATCTCGATGGTGCCCGAAGAATTCCCGGTGATCCTGACGGTCTTCCTGGCGTTGGGCGCGTGGCGAATCTCTCGACAGCACGTGCTCACCAGACGCATCCCCGCCGTCGAGGCGCTCGGTTCTGCCACAGTTCTTTGTGTAGACAAGACGGGGACGCTGACATTGAATCGGATGTCCGTGGCCGCCATTGCGACCACCGATGAACTTCAAGCGATTGGCAGTACGAGCCTCGCGCTCCTGCCGGCGTTCACACGCGTCATCTCGACAGCGATCCTGGCAAGCAAGCCAAACGCGTTCGATCCGATGGAACGAGCCTTTACAGATCTTGCGCAGCGGGTTGATCTTCAAGTCGACCACCACCGTTTCTCGCTCGTGCGCGAGTACCCGCTGTCCGATGCGCTGCTGGCCATGGTCCACGTCTGGCGCGATCGCGACGACGCGTTCACGCATGTCATAGCGGCGAAAGGTGCTCCCGAAGCGATCGCCGAACTGTGCGGCCTTACCCATGAGCAGCGGCGACTCGTTCTTCAACAGGTCGACGAGATGGCCAAGAGCGGCCTGCGCGTGCTCGGAGTCGGCCGCGGAGAGTGGCGCTCGACGGTGATGCCGGACACGCCACAGGCACTCGGTCTCCATTATCTCGGGCTCGTTGGTCTCGCTGATCCGGTCAGACCTGGTGTAGCCGCAGCGATCGAGGAATGCCGGTCGGCACGCATTCGGGTCGTGATGATCACCGGGGATTATCCCGAGACGGCCATGAACATTGCGCACCAGATTGGCTTCGCGAGAACGACGACATGCCTGACGGGCGTCGACCTCGCGCGCATGGGCGACGTCGAGCTGCGGCGGCGCGTGCAGGACGTCGACGTCTTCGCGCGAGTCGTTCCCGAGCAGAAGCTCCGGCTCGTGACGGCGCTGAAGGCCAACGGGGAGATCGTGGCGATGACCGGAGACGGCGTGAACGACGCCCCCGCGCTCAAAGCGGCAGACATCGGCATCGCCATGGGCGGCCGCGGAACGGACGTGGCGCGCGAAGCAGCCGGCCTGGTGCTGCTGGACGATGATTTCTCGTCGATCGTGCGGGCCGTCCGCCTGGGACGCCGAATCTACGACAACATCGAGAAGGCGACGGCGTACGTCCTCGCGATTCACGTGCCGATTGCCGGCGTCTCTCTGATCCCGGTGCTCTTTGGGTGGCCGCTCGTGCTCATGCCGGTTCACGTCATCTTCATGGAGCTCATCATCGATCCGGCCTGTTCCATTGCTTTCGAAATGGAGCCGGAAGAGACTGATGTGATGCGGCGACCGCCGCGTGATCCCACACGGCGGCTGTTCACGTCACAGCTGATGATCCGCAGTCTTCTCCAGGGACTGGGCGCGCTCGGCGCCGCGTTGCTCGTACTTGTCGTCGGCTGGACACTTGGGTTCAGTGAATCCGATGTGCGGACACTCACGTTTTCGACGCTCATCACCACGAACCTGGCGCTGATCCTCACGAATCGCTCGCTGACCCGGTCCGTCTGGGTCGGCTGGCGCTCGCCGAATCCGGCGCTTCAGTGGCTCGTAGCCGGTGCCCTCGGTGTGCTCGCCACGATTCTGTATGTGCCGGCCGTTCGGGATCTGTTCCGCATGTCGCGACCACACGCTGACGACGCGCTTGTGATCGTCGGTGCCGCCCTCGGCGCCCTGATCTGGATGGAGGCCGTGAAGCGAAGGGTACACGCATCCACGTAGACATACCCCGAACCGAAGCCAGCTCCTCCACGCGCACGCACGATCAATCGCGTGTGATCGTCTCCGACGGCGCGGCTGCCTTGCAGAGGCTGAGGCGCGCACGAGAGGTTAGGGATGATCCCAGGCGCGTGCGATTTCGTCTCGTTCTCTGACTTCGAGCGGCGCAATGCGACCGCCTTCGCTGATCGTCAGGCCCTCCGTGGCTGGAAGGATTTCGCCAATCACGGCGACGGCAATGCGACGGGCGCGAAGACTGGCCAGCACCTTGTCGACCCCGTCCGGCGCAACAGCAATCACCAGCGCACCGGATGCCAGCAGGTTGAGCGGATCGAGTCCAAGTGCCGCTGAAATGACCGCGGTTTCTGGCAGGACGTGAATCCGTTCGCGGTCGACGCGCAGGCCGAGGCCTGATGATGCCACGAGCTCGGACAACCCCGACGCGAGCCCGCCTTCGGTCGGATCGTGCATGGCGTGCACAACGTCGCCCACGTCCGCGGCCGCGAGAGCGGCGCTCACCACGCTGATGCCAGGCGTGACAAGGAGCCGCCGAGCGCGCGCCAACAGATCGACGTCGACTCGGTCGCGCAGTCGCTCGGGCCACTCGCGCGCCAGGATTGCCGTGCCTTCGATCGCGATCCCGCTCGTCAGCAGGATGTGATCACCGACCTGTATCCGGTCCTTACGCACGAGCCGGGCTGGTTCGACCTCGCCGATCGTCTGCCCGATGACGATCGGCCGGTCGAGCCCACGTGTGATCTCCGTGTGACCGCCGCACAACGTGACACCCAGCTCGCTGCAGGCGGACCGGACGTCCGCCATGATGGCCTCGAACATCTGCGAGGTCGCTCGGCCTTCCGGAAGCAGCACCACGATCGAGAACCAGAGCGGCCGGGCACCCATGACCGCGACGTCATTGGCGTTGATGTGAACCGCGTACCACCCGATCCGATCGGTCGCAAACGTAATCGGATCGGTGGAGACCACGAGGTAACGGCCGCCCGCGTCAATGACCGCCGCGTCTTCGCCGATTCGCGGTCCGACAATGAGACGAGGGTCTGGCGACGAGAGATGCGTCACAAACGATCGAAGGTGATCGATCGGCAGCTTCCCGACTGGTAGAAGCTTCTGGCGTATGTCGCCTGTCATACCACGCTGTCACGAATCGCTCCCAATGCGAACGTGCTCCTTACCGCCGCAGCGTGAGAACCGGGCACGTGGCACGCCTCACCACCTGGTTTGTGGTCGATCCGAACAGCATCAGATCGAGCGCGTTCCGACCGTGCACGCCCATGACGATGAGATCCGCGCTGTCTTCGGTTGCGATGCCCAGAATCTCCCGATACGCCTTGCCGTGGGCAAGCCGCGTATTCGGACGACACCAGTCCCGTATGGAATCGGGAACCAGTTCCTGAAGTCTTGCCGTTGCGTCGCGCTCGCGTTCCTGATGGTATTCAGGCACGGTGAACGATCGAGTCGTCAGCGGTTCGCCTTCCGCAGGCCATTCAAACACGTGAAGGAGTGTCAGTTCCGCATCACCTTCCTGCGCAAGGGAGAAGGCGAACTCGAGCGCCGCCAGGGAGGATTCCGAGAAGTCGATTGGGCACAGAAGCCGCTTGAACGGCAGTTTCGACGTCGCGCGAGCGTGCGGAGGCACCGTTAACACCGGACATGTCGCTTGTCGAAGCACCTTTTCAGTGACGGAACCGAGGACCAGATGTTGGAAACCACCGGCGCCGTGTGTGCCGATCACAATCAGATCGGCGGGAAGCGATTTCGCGCGCTTCAGAATCTGGTTCGCCGGACGCCCGGTGTCGACGAGCACATCGACGTCCAGCGGTCCCGCCGAACCAAAGCACGCCACGACCTGCTCGCGGACCGCCTTGATTTCATCCCCGGTCAGCACCGGCAGAGGAACAGTTCCGCCTACCGTGAAATCAGTCGACGGAATGACGATCGGGTTGCACACGTGAAGCGCCGTAATCGCCGCCTTGTACCAGCGCGCAAGGAGGACGGCGTGGTCGATGGCATGTCGCGACACATCCGACAAGTCCACCGGACAGAGGATGCGGTTGATCTCGCGCATAGTGCCCCCGGCGCCGGAAATCCGGCAAGTGTGCCGAATCGCTCAATTGGTCTGCAAGTCGAGGACCGGGGCACGTCCGCATTCCGCGAAAGCAGACCTCAGACCCGGCACATGCTTCGTGGAGGATCCGGGTTGAGAGGCTGGTGAACCAGATGGCGGCAGCGAGAGCGGCCGCGCGTTCGAGCGCGCCTGGCTCCTCGAACAGATGGGTCGCGCCCGGCACGATCTCGAGATGCGAAAGAATTAGCATTTCGTTTCAGGCGCGAAGACGACGGTGTGCGGCCGACCTTCGCCCGCATAGACGGAAGCCTCCTCGCGAAGCGCGCGGCACATCTGCCGGACTTTCGGCGGCAACATCGTCACGACGACAGTGCGCGCACAGCATCCTCCACCTGCTTCGCCAGCGCCTCGTAGTCCTCGCCTGTCAGGTGCATCGGCGCGCCGAACGCCACCCGCACGTGCCCCGGCCGCGCCATGTGCCACCCTCGATGCAGCACTTGGTCGAGTCCCTCGAGCCGAATCGGTACCACGGGTACGCCAAGCCTCGAGGCGATCATGCCAATGCCAGGACGGAACCGATCGATCTCGCCGGTCTCGGTATGTTGTCCTTCAGGAAAGATCAGCACGGAGAAGCCGCCCTCGAGCAGGTCGCCCATGTAGCGCAGCGTCTGTCGCGCGCCCGCCTCACGCTGCGGCAGCGGGAACGCGTTGAACAAGAGTGCCGCCAAGTAGTAGTTCAGGCTGCTGGTGAACCATGCCAGACGTCCATGCTCTTCCGGAAAGAAATGCGCCTCGAAGAACTCCTTAGCCATGGCCGGCGCGAGGCGATGCCTCCACCGCCGCGGGAGCGCTGCCATAATGACCGGCGTATCCATGTAGCTCTGGTGGTTGGACGCAAAAACCACCGGCTCTTCGATCGCGTCGAGACGCTCGCGTCCCTCAACTCGGATCCAGGCGAACACGCGCGCGAGCGGCAGGATCAATATCGGCAAGCCCATTCGCCGGGCGATTCGCGCAATCCATGACCTGTTCCAGACGGGAAAGTCGAACGGTTTGGTCGGTAAGGCCTCGTGTGTTGCGGCCCGTTCGATAAGTCCACGCAACTGCCCTACGTCTCGAGCCTCGGAAAAGGCCCTTTCATCCAGACGAGTCTGAAACGCGTCTTCGAGCGCGACCATCAGTTCGACGCGTTCGAGCGAACTGAGTCCGAGCTCGTCGATCGTCGTCCCCGAGGAGAGGTCCCCGCGCCCGGCGTACTTCGCGACCAACGCCGACACTCTGTCAGTGGCGGGCTCTATGACGCGCGGCGCGGCGCCGCTCCTGACCCATTCGCGGATCGCCGCGCGTTTCAGCTTCTTTGTCCCCTCTGTGCGTGGCAGCTCCGCCTCGGGCCACACAAGCGCGCGCCGGATTTTCTGGTGCTCTTCCAGGTGCGCGTTGGCTTCGCGGGTGACCGTATCGGGATCGACACCGAAGTCGAGCACGAGCACGGCGTGCACGCGCTCGTTGCCGCTCGCGGGGCCGCTCGAAACACCCACGGCGGCTGAATCGCGCACGCCGGGAATACGATTCAACACGCGCTCGACATCCTCGGGAAAGACTTTCAGCCCTTCGGGCGTCACAATCAGTTCCTTCTTTCGCCCTCGGATGAACAGTCGCCCGTCGGCGCCAACCTCACCGATGTCGCCCGTGTGGAACCAGCCATCCTCGAACGCCTTCGCAGTCTCTTCCTCGGCGTTGAAGTAACCACGCGTCACGTTCTCACCGCGCACGAGGATCTCGCCATCGGGCGCAATCTTCACGGCGACGCCGGCAATCGCCTTGCCGACAGATCCATGCTCGATGTCGAACGGATGCGTGACGCTGACAATGGGCGCCGTTTCCGTCAGTCCGTATCCCTGAATGACGGCGAAGCCGAGCGCCGACCAAAACGTTTCGAGCTCGGCCTCGAGTGGCGCAGCGCCAACGACGAAACTCCAAAACTTGAACCCGAACTGCGCGTGGATGCGCCGATAACGCCACCATCTGAAGATCCAATGCTGCTTCGGTCCAGCTGCGGACGCTTCAGGCGCGATTCGAACAACGTGGGCACGTAGCACATCGAGGATCTTCGGCACCGAGACCAGCACTGACACGCGCCGGCTCCTGATCAGTGTGACGATGTCCACCGGGTTGTAGCCGCGCATGAAGATCACAGTCCCCGGCAACATCGGCGGGATGAACGTGGCCATCGCCTGGCCGAACATGTGACTGAGCGGCAACAAATTGAGGAATCGAAGGGGAAAGAACGGACGGCCCCACGGGCGGTACTTCAGCACCTCGTTCTCGACCGGCACGATGTTGGCCATCACGTTGCGATGTGTGATGACGACCCCTTTCGGATCGCCGGTCGCTCCCGATGTGAAGATGATCTCCGCCACGTCGTCTCGGTCGAGCGCCACCGAAGGCGGCGGGCCGTCACGCCATTCGAGCTTGTGTAGAGCCCACACCGGTGGATCGAGCGCGACGTTCAGGGTAGGAACGTCCTGGCCGACCAGCACGAGCTTCGCCGCAACGATACGGCTCACCCGTGCCAGAAAATCAGGCGACGTCCGGTAGTCAATTGGCACGACGACGATGCCGCCGAGCAGGCAACCCCAGAAGGCGACGATCCACTCTGGGCGGTTTTCGCTCCAGAACACGACCTTGTCGCCCTTGCGCACCCCTGCTTCAGCCAAACGCGCCGCGAAGCCGCAAGCCGCGCGGCCGACCTGCGCATACGAATACTTACGAATTCTGAAGCCATCGTCGACCACGAGGAACTCCCCGGTCGCGCGAGCCAGGTCGTGGAAAAAATCGATGAGAGTGTCACGGACCAGAGATTTCACGATGGTTCCAGCGGTAAGTGCCGTCCACGGCTCTAACGATCAGGCGGTCCTCTGGTACTGCGGAATCGTTAGACGCGCACCAGCCCGGAACAGGATCGCGCGCGGATCACTCAGACCATGACGTTCCTCATTGGGCCGCAACGTCCAGATTTCGATCGCGTCCACGACCGCTCCGTGTTTCTTCACGACCCGCTCCCGCAGCACACGGATCGCACGCTCCGTCATGCCGCCACCGGAGACGACGATGACGACCGGCTTTCCTTTGAGGTCACCGAGGCGATTGAGATAATCCACGACAGGCCGCGCGGGGCACCAGTTGTACGACTGCGCCCCCAAGACGAGGAGATCGTAGCGTGACAAGTCCGTCGGGGTCGTGTGGCTCGCCGTCGTGATATCTACCTGCCAGCCCTGCCACTGAAGTCCCTCGGCGAATGCGCGTTGAACGTGAGCTTGAAAACGCTTCGGCCCGCGGCCCTGGTGATGGACGATCAGCGCCCGTCCTGCGTGACCATCGCTACCGAGCCTCGTGACGACGCTCACGACTTCGGTCTGGGCCCGGCCGGTGAACCACACGTCATACGTGAGAAACCACACGCCGAACAAGGCCACCGCAACGACGGCGCTGCGCAGCCCGACAGGAGGTGCGGTGAGACCAAGCGTGATGGTGATCGCAGCCGCAATCGCCAGCAGCGTCAAGGATACGGTCGCGAGATACTGGCGCAGGGCCCATGCGATCGAGATCATCAGACCAAGCAGTGCTCCGACGGAGACGGCCATGCCCGACTCGTTCCCGTACAACCAGGCAACCAGGAGTGCGTCAGCAAGACCCATGATTGCTATGAAGACGACCACGGACGCCGCGCCCCAGCTTGAAGGTGTGTACATACGACGCTGCCGGAATTCCGGCGACGTGCCTCCTGAGGTGATCAAAAGTGCAACGCGTGTACCTGTGAAGTTCTTGGGGTGGTCTTTTCCGCGGCCCTGGCCATCGGCAGCATGCTAACGTCCGGCGAAGATCTCATCGACGCGCTGTTCGGGCACACGGGCACGCTGTTCTGGCCTGAGGCTGTCTTCGGCATGGCCGTGTCGACCGCCATCGTGGCGCTCATCGTGAGCCACAAGAACAGGCTCATCATCGCGGTCGTCTCACCGGACATCGCACGGACGGCCGGTATCGACGTCCG
>JBGPKK010000101.1:0-16427 GCA_041485905.1 Vicinamibacteria bacterium | reverse complement strand
GTTGCCGCCGGTCTTCGGAACGACGTTCATCGAGGGTCCGCCGACTTCGGCTTCGCCGAGGCCGCCCGAGCTCGTCAGCGCGACTTCCTGCGCGTTGCCGACGTCGGCGATGTACGCCGAGACGCCGCCGCCGTTGAATGCCGACCCGACGCTGATCCCGTCCAGCTGCAGGCGGCCTTCGTTGGAGCGTCCCCCGGCGCCGCCGAACACGACCATGCCGGGCACCACCTGCACGTCCGACGCGGCACCCGTCGCCACGACCGTATTCGGCATCAGCTGCATGAGGCTTGCGTACGCGCGCGCGGACGGAATCGCCGTGATCAGATCGCTGCCGATCGTGGTCTGCCGCCGCACGCTCTGCACGTCGACTACGGGGGTCTCCGCGGTGACGGTGATCGTCTCGGTAATCGCGCCGATCTTGAGGTCGCCGTTCACGGTCGCGTTAAAGGACCCTGTCAGCTCGATCCCGTCGCGCCGGACGGTGCTGAAGCCCGTCAGCGAAAACGTCACGGAGTAGGTTCCGGCCCGCAGATCGATGATGCGGTACTGGCCCTCGGCATCGGTGACCGCGGTTCGTACTTTCTCGATCAGGACCGGGCTCGCCGCTTCGACGGTGACACCGGGCAGAACGGCGCCGGACGCATCTTTGACGACGCCCGCAATGGACGCTTGCGCGTATGCGGACAGCGGCAGGCCCAGGACGATCGACACGACGATCAGAATCTGTCGCGACGTGCGCATGCAGGGCTCCTCTCACCAGATAGGGCGGGTTAGTGAACGCGGCCTATGATACGTGAACGAGACCATGCGGCGGCTCAAAAACTCGTCAAAACCGGTCCGAACCGGAATTCCCGATATTGACGCTCGAGCTCGGCAAAATCCTACACCTCGACGCGGCACTCGATGGAAATTCTCTTCGCCCTCCGTCACGGCGGCTGAGCCTGTATTATCAGGTTCGTGGCTTCGAAACCCGCACAGTCCAAACACGCACGGATCCGCCAGACGCTGGCCGACCAGATAGCGAGCGGCCGGTACCATGCCGGACAGCGACTGCCCAGTGAGTCTGAGCTCGTCAAGGCGTTCGGCGCCTCGCGACCGACCGTGAACCGCGCGCTGCGCGAGCTTCAGCTCACGGGCCTCATCGACCGCCGCGCCGGATCGGGCAGCTACGTGCGCGCGGACGCGGGTGCGCACGGGTACGTCTTCGGCCTCCTGATCCCCGAGCTGGGACGCACCGAAATCTTCGAACCGATCTGCCGCGGCATGGCAGACGCGCAGCATGGCAGCCGGCACGTCCTGCTCTGGGGCACGTCGCTCACGGAAGGCGCGAATATCGAGGAACAAGCATCGCAGGCCTGCCGTCAGCTGGTGGCCAGGAAAGTCTCGGGGGTCTTCTTCGCCCCTCTCGAGCTCACGCCCGAGAAAGACGCGATCAATCGCCGTATCGCGAATGTCTTCGATCGGGCCGCCATTCCTGTCGTCCTCCTCGATCGCGATCTCGTGGCGTATCCCGCGCGTAGCCAGTACGACCTTGTCGGCGTCGACAACCGGCGCGCCGGTTACGTGCTGACGGCGCATCTCCTCCAGCAGGGCTGCCGCCGCGTGGCCTTCGTGGGACGTCCAGGCTCGGCGCCCACTGTCGACGCGCGCATCAACGGGTACAAGGAGGCGTTGAACGGCGCGGGGCTTGCCCCGCACGTCTGCCGAATCGACCCGACCGATCGCGCCCAGGTGAAAGGGGTGCTCCGCAAGCCGCGTCCGGACGGCTTCGTCTGTGCCAACGACTTCACCGCCGCGCAACTCCTCAGAACGCTCGAGGGACTCAAGGTGTCGGTCCCGCGCGACGTCCGCCTCGTCGGCATGGACGACGTGAAGTACGCCAGCTTGTTGCCGGTCTCGCTGACCACCGTCCACCAGCCGTGCGCCGAGATCGGCACGATGGCGATCGCCGCCATGCTCGAGCGATTGCGGCATCCGCAGATGCCACCGCGCGACGTGCTGGTCGACTTCCGTCTCGTGGTGCGGGCGTCCTGCGGATCGCGCAGCCATTGACACCCGAACGGCGGGACTGTTACCGTGCCGCGCCATTCGATGAAGCACATCGTCTCGGAGAATCTGTCTATACAGGATCCGCCGGCAAGCGATGCCGTCCATGCCCACGCGCTGGTCGTCGGCGAAGTGCTGTGGGACGTGTTTCCCGACGCCACGCGGCTGGGCGGCGCGGCGCTGAACTTTGCCGCGCACCTCAAACGGCTGGGCCATGTCCCGCGGATCGTGAGCGCCGTGGGGCGGGACGCACTGGGCGGCGCCGCCCACGCAGAGATCACATCGCTCGGACTTGATACGACGTTCCTGCAGTGGGCCGAGCGGTTGAACACCGGGACCGCGTCCGTCCAGCTTGGGCCCGGCGACCGCACGTCGTTTGTGATCGAACGGCCGGCTGCGTACGACGCCGTGGAGATCTCAGACGCCATCCTCGCGCAGATCGTGCAGTGGAAGCCGTCGTGGTGCTACTACGGCACTCTTTTCGCGTCCCGCGCCCACGGACGGCACGTGCTGCAACGGTTGCTTGACGCGCTGCCGGGCGCCCGCCGTTTCTGTGACATCAACCTGCGGCCCGGCTTCGAGTCGCGCGAACTCGCGTGCGATCTGCTGCACCTGGCCGACATCGTGAAAGTGAATGAACGCGAATTGACACTGGTGGGTGACTGGCTGGGATTACCGGCGGACCCCGAGGGATTCTGCCGCGCCGGCGCCGCGCGCTTTGGCTGGCAGGCGGCGGTTGTAACCCTTGGCGCACACGGCTGTGCGATGCTCGTGGGCGACGACTATGTCGAGGCTGCCGGCGTTCCCGTCGCCGTGGCCGACACCGTCGGCGCCGGCGACGCGTTCGCGGCGGCCTTCCTGCACGGGCTCATCATGGGCTGGCCGGCGGCGAGAGTGGCCGAGGCCTCGAATCGTTCCGGCGCAATGGTCGCCAGCGTGCCGGGCGCAATCCCAGGCCGATGAAGAATCAGGCGCAGCTCATCGCGTACGTCGATCGGCTGCCCGGTGGCACGTTCCACGATCTCGAGCGCCTGCTCAACACGTCCTTCGCCGGCGCGTTCGGCGGCGTTCACGTGCTGCCGTTCTTCCATCCAATCGACGGCGCCGATGCCGGCTTCGACCCCATCGATCACACCCAGGTGGATCCGCGGCTGGGAACGTGGGATGACGTCGCGACTCTTGCCAAACGCGTGGACGTCGTGGCGGACGTGATCGTCAATCACATGTCGCGTCATTCCCCGCAGTTCGCCGACTGGGACCGCGGAGGTGACGACTCTCCTTGCTCCGGCATGTTTCTGACGTACTCACGCGTGTTTCCCCAGGGCGCCTCCGAGTCGGACCTGCTCGCTTTGAGCACGCCGCGACCGACGCTCCCGTTCACGAAACACATCAACACGCGCGGCGAGCCCCTCCTCGTCTGGACGACGTTCACGAGCGATCAGATCGACATCGACGTCCGCGATCCTGAGGCACGGCGATACCTGACTGGCATCCTCACGCGACTCCATTCCGCACAAGTGCGGGCCATCCGGCTCGACGCGATCGGATACGCGGTCAAGGAGCCCGGCACCAGTTCCTTCATGATTCCGGAGACGCGGGCGTTCATCGGCGACCTCACGGCGGAGGCGCACGCGTTGGAGATGGACGTGCTGGTGGAAGTGCACGGGCATTACCAGGCGCAAATCGACATCGCACGACACGTCGACTGGGTGTACGACTTCGCGCTGCCGGCGCTCGTGTTGCACGCTCTCTACAGGCGTGACGCCACGCCGCTGCGGCGATGGCTGGAGGTACGTCCGCACAACGCGATCACGGTGCTCGACACGCACGACGGCATCGGCGTGGCCGACGTCGGCGCGAACCAGGGCGGCGACATGCCTGGACTGCTGGCGCCGGATGCGATTGATGCGTTGATCGAGACAATCCACGTGCGGAGCCGCGACGAAAGCCGGCTCGCGAGCGGCGGCGCCGCCCGCAACGTCGACGCCTTCCAAATCAACTGCACGTTTTACGATGCGCTGGGCCGCCGCGAGACCGAGTATCTCGTCGCGCGGGCCATTCAGTGCTTCGTGCCGGGGATCCCGCAGATCTACTACGTCGGGCTGCTCGCCGGCACCAACGATCTCGAGTTGCTGCGCCGCACGCGCGAGGGCCGCGACATCAACCGGCACTACTACACGCCGATCGAACTGCAGCGCGCGCTGGCGCAGCCCGTCGTCCAGTCGCTCCTCGACCTGCTGCGAATCCGCAATACTCACGCCGCATTTCAGGGCGTGTTTCATATGAAGGCCCCGGATGCCGGGCGGCTCGCACTCGTCTGGGCACAAGGCACGGCTTTCGCGCGGCTGGACGTCGATCTGACGGAGATGAAGGCAGTCGTCACCTGCTCGGCCGACGGCCCGGACGCACCGGCGCTCGCGTGGTGCTCGGTGAACGAAGCGACACAAGGAGAGAACCAATGAGACAGATCGCGTTTGTCATCTCGCTACTGGTGGCGAGCACCGTATCTGCCGCCGGTCCCGTCAGGGTTGACGGCGGTCTGATTGAAGGCACGGCCGAGGACGGACTGATGGTCTATCGCGGTATCCCCTTCGCCGCTCCGCCCGTCGGCGACCTGCGCTGGCGCGCGCCGCAGCCGGCCGCGAAGTGGACAGGCGTACGGAAGGCCGACACCTTCGGCCGGGCATGTTTGCAGATCAACCAGGCCATCGCGAATCTTCCGGCGCCGAACGAAGACTGCCTGTCTCTCAACGTCTGGTCGCCCGCCACACGCGCCGACGAGCATCTCGCCGTCATGGTCTGGATCCACGGCGGAGGGTTTACCGCAGGGACGCCGCCCGAGCGGCTGTACCACGGCGAGGCCATCGCGAAGAAAGGCGTGGTCGTGGTGACCCTCGCCTATCGGCTCGGGGTCTTCGGTTTCCTCGCGCATCCCGCATTGAGCGCGGAAAGCGGCACGCACACGTCCGGCAACTATGGTCTGCTGGACATGATTGCCGCGCTGCAGTGGGTGAAGAAGAACATCGCCGCATTCGGCGGCGACCCGGGCCGCGTGACGATCTTCGGCGAGTCGGCCGGCGGCATCGCCGTCAGCCAGTTGTGTGCGTCGCCGCTCGCGAAAGGACTCTTTCAGGCCGCGATCTCGCAAAGCGGCGGGTCGTTCGGCCCGGTCCGCGAAGGCGGCGGGTCTGGCGAGAACATGCAGCCGCTGGCGGTGGCCGAGAAGGTCGGCGCCGCCTGGTCGTCGAAGGTCGGTGCCGCGAACCTCGCCGACCTGCGCAAGATCCCCGGCGAAAAGCTGCTCGAGTCCGCGCGGGCCCAGCGCGGCATCGCGTGGCCGATCACCGACGGCCGGGTGATCCCCGACGATCAGTACAAGCTGTACGCCGCAGGACACTACAACGACGTGCCGGTGCTCGCGGGCTACAACTCCGACGAGGGCGCGTCATTCGGCAATCTCACCACACGCGACGCGTACATCACAACCGTTCAGCAGCGCTACGAGAGCTTCGCCGACCGACTGCTCGCCGCGTATCCGTGGGGTGAGGGCACGGCCAAAAAGTCCGCCCGAGATCTGACCCGCGACACGACCTTCGGGTGGCACACCTGGACGTGGGCGCGGCTGCAGGAGAAGACGGGCAAGTCGAACGCGTACCTCTACTACTTCGATCAGCACGCCGAGTATCCCGCCGATTCACCGCGGTACGGATTCGGCTCCCCACATGCCGCGGAGATGGCGTACGTGTTCAACCACTTCTTGAAACGGCAGCCAACGTCTGAGGATCTGGCGCTGTCGGACACGATGATCACGTACTGGACCAACTTCGCAAAGACACACGACCCCAATGGTGCGGGATTACAGGCGTGGCCTGCGTACCGCTCGGCCGCGCAGCAAATGATGTATCTGGCCGGCGCGCCGAAGGCGGTCCCGCTCGTGAGCGCAGAGGGACTGAAAGTGCTCGACGACTACTTCGCCTGGCGCCGCAGATGAGCCGGCGCAACCTCGCGGTCGTCAAGACGCTGACATACGCAATGTTCGCGATGTTCGCGATGACGACCGACTCGGTGGGTCTCATCATCCCTGAGATCGTCAAGACGTTCCGGCTGACGCTGACTGCGGCCGGGACGTTTCAGTACGCGACGATGGCGGGCATTGCCGTGGCTGGCCTGTTTCTGGGCACGCTCGCCGATCGCCTGGGACGGCGCCGGACGATTGTCATCGGACTCACGGCCTTCGCGGCCGCATCGTTTCTGTTTGCCGGAGGCACGAGATTCCTCTTCTTCGTCTTCCTCATGGGTCTTTCGGGCCTCGCCATCGGCGTGTTCAAGACCGGAGCGCTAGCCCTGATCGGCGACATCTCCAGGTCGACAGCGGAGCACACATCCGTCATGAACACCGTCGAGGGTTTCTTCGGCGTCGGGTCGATCGTGGGCCCCGCGATCCTGGCGCAGTTGCTCGCGGCCGGCGTCTCGTGGAAATGGCTGTACGTGATCGCAGGCACGATGTGCGTCGTGCTGATCGTGATGGCGCTATCGGTGAGATACCCCGTGTCGGCGGCGCGGGCTCCCGACGTGGCGGCAGCCGGAACCCTGGATGCGCTGAAGAATCACTACGTGCTCGGTTTCTCCGCCGGGGTGTTTCTCTACGTTGGCGTCGAGGCGGCGATTTACGTATGGATGCCCACGCTGGTCGCGGGATACCACGGACGCGCCAGTTGGCTGGCGGCGTACGGCATCTCGATCTTTTTCGCGCTGCGCGCCGGCGGGCGCTTTCTGGGCGCGTGGATGCTGCGGCGGCTGCGGTGGCACACGACGGTCGCGGCCATGAGCGGCGCCATCTTTGTCTGTTTCGTGCTGAGCGTCGTCAACGGGGTCGGGTGGGCTGTCTATCTGCTGCCCGCGTCCGGTCTGTTCATGTCCGTGATCTATCCGACGCTTAATTCAAAAGGCATCAGCTGCGCGCCGAGATCCGAGCATGGCGCCGCGGCGGGCGTCATTCTTTTTTTCACGTGTCTGTCCGCAGTGCTCGCGCCGCTGGCGATGGGGGCCGTGAGCGACGCGCTGGGACAGATCGCGTATGGGTTCTGGCTCGCGACCGGCTTTGCTGGACTGCTGTTTGCCGGCCTGCTGCTGAACTGGCTCGCCGATCCGACGCGCTCGGTGTTCGAACGGCTCGACGCAGCCGATTACAGGCAGGAATTGTCCAATTGAAGGTGTCAGGTTAGCGTCGAGGGAGACTCGCATACACGGCCTCCACGAACCGATCGGTCGTCCACGCGCCCGACGTCGAACCGTACCGCGTATCGTAGTCCGCGGTCGGCCTTGCCGCCTTGATCTGATCGAGCGTCGCGCCCTTCCGGATCATCGCCTGTACGCGGTCGCGGACGATCACCACCATGTCGCGATACTCGACGACCTCGTGCTCGTCCGACACGTAGCCATGACCCGGCACGACGATCGTGCCGCCCTCTTCCTGGTGCTGATAGACGGTGCGGCCGAGGATCTCGTTGAGCGCGTTGATTTCTCCCTGGACGCTGCCGCCGTTCGCCACGTCGATCGGCGGGTACTGCGTGGTCATGAAGATGTCGCCTGTAACGATGACGTCCGCACGCCGGAAGTGGACGATGCTGTCGCCATCGGTCACGGCGCGCGGCTGCCAGAACATCTCGATGGCATCGCCGTTGTGAAATGTGCGGCGGCGCTCCTGAAGGTATGTGTCGCTCGGCACGCCGGCCGCCGGACGCTTGCCCGCGACCATCCGGTTCTGCACGTTCTGATGCGCGACGATCGTCGCACCGACCCCCGCGTCGGCGAACTGCAGCGCAAAGAACGACCCGCGGACGCTCGGATCCCCGCCGGACGCCCGCAGCACGACGTTGCCGCCGGTGTGTTCCGGCTGAAAGCCCGTGTTCAGGATGTACTGAACCGGCTTGTCGCTGAGCTGACGGATGCGGGCGAGCGTCTTCTCGGCCAGCGTGCCGGCGCCGCTGTCGACCAGCAGCGCGCCCTCATCGCCGGCCTGGACGACGATGTTGCCGGAATCGCCGGCCAGAAGAAAAAGACTGCCGCGCAGCGGCCACACGTGGACGTCGCCGTCGCGCGGCTGCGGATCGACGGCGCGGCTCGTCGCGCGCGGCCCGGCCGCCGGCCTCGTCTTCGCGACGCCGTCCGCCTCCGTCAACGAGGCCAGCCGGAGCAGCAGATCCGGCGACGACGTCTCCGGTCCGCCGAGATACGCGGCTGCAGGGATCTTGTAGCGGTCGCGCATTTCGTTCACGAACGGGTTTTCGCCGAACGCGTAATGCGGCACGAGATCGGCGGCGCGATCGAGAATCTGCTCACCGTCGTCGCACGCGAAGAGCCACGTCTGATGATCGATTGGCTGCCGTGAGAAATCCGTGCTGCGGATCTCCGGCTCGGCGAGGTAGACGGGATCGGAAATCACTGACGTATGCGTCAGGTGATCGGCGTGGCGCACGAAGAACTCGACCATCGTCGCCTGATCGCTCTCGGGCAGGCCGTTTCGCCGCAGCCACCCCTGCTTGAGATGCGTCGTCTGAACTTCGAGAGCCCGCCCGACGAAACGTCCGGTCGAGAAGCCCATCCACGTGTGCGGCGCCCAGGCCGGCGGATCCGGACGGCCGTCCATCCAGATGGTGCGGTGTCCTTCGAATGTCTGGTTGTACCAATGAATAGCGATGAGCTGCTGCGTGTGGGGATCGCGTTCCTCCCACGCGCGCGCGTTGCCGATCGAGCGTACCGAGTACGGCGCCACGTAGCCGTCGCATTGATGGTGACGGAGCGTGACGCGCGATGCGTCGTACGACAGCGCGAACAACCGCGCGGCTTCGTTAATCGGAAAGCCGCCGTAATCGCCAAGCTCCGGACCCGCGCCCCGTTCGAGCGCATCCTCGTAGAGCGGCGACGTCCAGTACCCGGAGATGTCGAATCCCGGAGCCGGTGTGTCCACCGGACCCGGCGCCTGAGCAACAAGAACGGTGCACGCGGCGAGGACGGACGCGGCGGCGGTCAGCGTACGGCGCATGGTGTGGGATTCCAACCTGAAGTATCGGTTTGCTTCTTGAAATGGCTGCTCGTCCAGTAAGGCTGCGCGAGGTATGTCGGGTCGACGACCTCCGTCGACACGACCAGTAGCGAATCGCCTCCGGGAACGTCGAAGCGATCGAAATACTCGGTGACGACGGTGTCTGCGCTGTACGGAACGCCGTTTCTGCGCAAGTATCCGGATTTCATTCGCGTCGTCACGACCTTGAGCGAGCCGCCGCGTCCGCCCCCGCCGGGAAAAAATCCGCCGCCGACGACTGGCGCAGAGCGATCCCAGGTGGCGACCGACACGCCTTGCCAGTCGCCGCCAGGCGCGCGCGGCGCGCCAAAGGAAATGGTCCGAGTCTGCGTGCCCGCGTCGCTTTCGATCTTCAGCGACTGGTCGTCAGTCCAACTGATCCTCACCCGCGTCGGCAGACGCATCAGTCCTGCCGCGCCATACGCCCTGCACTGCTCGCCCGCCGTTTCGTCGCGCGCCGGATCCCATGCGTCCGCGGTGCGACGTCCGTTGGGATTGAGCGGCACGCCACCGTAGTCTCCCTTCGGCGGCACGGTCATGCGGTAGCGCCAATCCTCGCTCACAACGGAGACCCATTGACCAATGATGTCGAACGGCGCAGCCGCGCGAGGTGTCGGCGGCGGGCCCGGGGGCCCTCCCCTCTGCGCCACGGCGTTCGTCTCGAGCGACAACGCCGCAAGCACCGCAAGCGCGAGACTCCTTCCCGCAGTTTTCCTCACGCGAACTTCCTCTTCACATCAGAACACCAGCTTGACGGCGCCGACCCGAACAAGCCCGACTGGCCGACGCTCGCCATCAACGAGTGCGAAGGATCAGGTTGGCCGGCAGGAGCGCCGCGTTCTGCGGTCGACTCCGAAACTGTTCGAGAATCTCCTTGGTGGGCTGCTCGCCGACCATCGGCTGTTGCTGCGCGAACCGGGCTCGGAGCACAGCACGAGGATCGCGAGACCCGGTAGCGACCATCCGACTGATCGGCGTTCCCTCAATCGCGGCCCTGTGCAGATGGTGAGCGCCGGCCACCGGCGTGTCAATAGCGAACAGCGTGTACTGCGCATCGAAGCGCCTCTCTGCGCGGGAGGTGATGGAGGAAGCGCATGGGCTCAGCGAACGCGTTCGTGTTCGCGGCTGCAGCATTGGCCCAGAGCACTGGGGCCGACCTGACCGGCACCATCAGCGGCACAGTGGAGGTCCAAAAAACACAGGCGAATGTCTCCCGACGTCTGGAGCGCAAGTGCTGCGCCCATCACGCGGCAATTCCCTAGAGGTGCACGACGCGATGGTCACGTGTCGCTGGCCCTGGCGACTCGTGGAGACTTCCAGAGATCGCACTGCGTGGTCAGCGAGTAGAACGCGCCAAAAATCAGGTGTTCCTCGATCTAATGGGATGGTCCGCCCCCGTTCTCATCAGGATGTGGTGATGATCAAGGGAGAGGAGGATTGCATCCATGCAGATTTCCACGATCGGCGTTGACATCGGCAAGAACAGCTTTCACTTCGTCGGCTTTGATGCGCGCGGCGGGATTGTCATTCGGCGACAGTGCTCGCGCCCGCAACTGATTCGGGCGCTGGCGAATCTGCCGCCCTGTCTCGTGGGGATGGAAGCCTGCTGCGGCGCGCACCACCTCGGACGGATTCTGGTCGCGCAGGGACACGACGTGCGGCTGATTCCGCCGCAATACGTGAAGCCGTTCGTCAAGTCGCACAAGAATGATCTACTGGACGCCGAAGCAATTGGCGAAGCTGTCCAGCGGCCGACCATGCGATTCGTGCCACTCAAGACAATGGAGCAACTGGATCTGCAAGCCATCCATCGGCTCCGCACGCGTCTCGTCAGGCGGCGCACCGCGGTGATCAATCAACTGCGGGGATTCCTGCTTGAGCGGGGCGTCACGTTTCCCATCGGCCGGCGCGTGCTGATCGAGCGGTTTCCCGAGGTGCTGGACAATCCTGCCCTGGGACTGTCCGTCCGCTTCTGTCGCCTGCTGCAGCAACTCCGAGACGAGTGGCGGCTCCTCGACGGTGCCATTCACGACGTCGATCAGGAAATCCTCAGCCTCGCGCGTGACGATGAGGCCTGCGATCGGCTCATGCAGGTGCCTGGCATCGGCCCGCTCACGGCCACCGCCCTCGTCGCCGCCGTCGGCAACGGGGCGGCGTTTGCGACGGGGCGAGATCTCTCCGCGTGGCTCGGGTTCGGCCACAAACAAGCGCGGCGCTTCTTTGCAGCTGTTCTGGATCGCGACTTCATCCGCGCCAATCTGACCGTCAAGCGCAGCCACCGGCTGCTGCAGCCAGAGGCATTTCAAAATGCGCACCGGCGTTCCCACCGACTGCTCGCGCATCGATTCCAAAACCGATCTAAGTTCTCGAATGCTGCTATCCTCATTGAGGAGCGTTCCTGGCGGATTGCGCATCGCGCCAACCAGGAAGGAGAGCGTTAGGCCGAAGTGCCCCTCTTTCCGATGTTGCTTCAGCAACTGTGCCCACCCGGGAACCATGCCAGCTCTCCCTGTACGGGCTAACGGTATCGTGAGCCGAAGTCGTCCGGCGCATAGCGCAACGGATATGCAACTCTATCCTGGACACGATGTTCTACAGTCCGAAAACGATGGTTGCGGTTGGCATATCCAGTCGTGGTCTCATCCGTTGAGACACGCGATCGGCCGCCGACAGCGCCATGAAGTCCTGGTCGTCGGCAAATTGGGGCTCCCGTGGAGCTTCTTCAGGTCAAGCCTCAAGCATTTGTTCAATCTTCGCCCACGCCGAATTCTGCTGAAATGGTACGCTCTCCAACGAACTCGTATGGACACTCGTCAGCGGGAGACGATTCAGCGTCCGAAGAATGAACAACCCGGTGTTGACACCTGAGGCCATTAAGGTAGGGAGCAGGATCCGGAATGCGACTGCAAATTCAGCTAGCGCTTTTTCCTCGCCGGCAAGGTCGAATACAACGGTTGCGGCCTGATCGTCGAGTGGCTTGGCAAAACTGAGAACTGAACTCGCGCCAGGGTGGACAACATCGCAGAGTTTCCCATACAAACGACGGATCGACGGTTGATCCGTTTCGAACGTCGACAGATACTTTGTTATCGTTTCCGCTTCGTGTTGTTCTCGCAGCGATTCGCCCTTTGCCGGTTTGCGCGCGAATGCGAAATGGATGAACCGGTTCTCAAGATCCTCGGCCAAAGTGCTCTTCGTTAGAGCGCGATTGAGCGCTTGGACAATGACCGACTTCGCAGAGGCGAGCGTTGGTGCGGCTGGGCCGAGGCTGTACCAAGTGTCGGCCGCAGACTCCAGAAGGCCTCTAAAGCACGCACTGAATACAATCAGGTTCCCATCGACGAAAGCATCGAACAGGCCTGACAGCCACCGATGCGTACGTATGAGACTCCCGGAGGCCGCCCAGTGTGCCCGGAACAGCATTTCTCTCCAATAAATCTCCATGGCAGCGGCGACGTCTGACTTAATTAGCGCCTCGAATGCAGCTGGCGGAACGAATTCGTATCGAGAGCCGTTGAACTGAACGACCAGCGATTCAAGGAGTTCCCAGCTCGGAGTGTATTCCTCTCGGAGCAGGTATCGAACAGCTTCGGACTTCGTCACGTGTACTCCAACCCGATGACAGACGGCACGGTGCGGAAGTTGGTGGTGAACGGCAGCACCTCGCCGCCGCAGCCAAGCCGGGCAATGCCGACGCGCTCGTTAACCGTCAGCCAGGCAAACGGGTGCGTCGCCGCCAGGCGAGTGAGAAGCGCCTCGAGTCCACGCGATTCCGGAGCCTCGCCGATGAACACCACGCCGGCGGCGTCTGCTGTTGGCAACACGGCAGCCGCGCGTCGGTAGAGCGTCTCGCGATCGATCAACTGCGCGGATGCGAGCGTGGCTTGGTGGCCATCCGCGACGCGCGCCAGAACGCGGACCTTGTTGCTGTCTGGCGCGTTCGAGGCGAAAGCCTCGAGCGCTGCGGTGGTGACGTCTGCAGGCGCGATGTCGCGAAGCGTGCGAGCGGCCGGCGCAAATCCCGGCATCGGCACCGCGCGCGTGAGGTAATCGGGCGTCGCGGCGTCCGCCACGGCTGCGTCCGCGGCCTTCAGGACAATCGCGAGGTCGACTTCTTCCGGGACGGGCAGCAGGCCGGCGGCCAGGCTGTCGCGGGCCGCGATGCTCCAGGCGAACTCATTTGGGAGCTCGACGTGGATCGCGAGGTATCCAGTGTCAGCGAAGAGCGCCCTCGAGAGCAGCGTGACCAGGAGGTGATTGGACACGAGAATGTGAATCGGCAGGAACGGGTCCGCCGTACGGAAGCCACGGACAGCCGCCTCGATGCGAGTGACCAATGCTGGCAGCACGGGCCACGATGGGATCGGTTCCGTAGCATTCATCGTGACCGCCGCCTGACGGATCGCGTCGATACTGTCCTCGCGAATACCGTGTGTCAAGACGCGACTGCGGACGGGCGCTGCAGGCAGGCGAGCATCCGGCGGCGATGCGCGAGCTGTTGGTCGCTCAAGACTCGCCCGGACGTGGACTCATGATTCGAGTGTGGCAACCCCGCCCGCAAGGGGAGCGGTTTCTCAGTCATGCGACGCGCGTGGGCGCGATTGATTTCGGCCCGGTAGCATTCGAAACAGAGGGTATGGTCGCGATCCGCACGGACCTCGCCGCGATACTTGAACCTGGCTTTCCGCTCCTGGCATGCCGCGCACAAGGTCCTGACACGCTTCGACAGTCGCTGGCGCTCACTGCTCGACGTGGCAACCTCCCGGCCGGCTCGCGGCCCATCCCTTCGATTCGAGCAGGGTATCAGCGACCGTTGACAGGCCCGGTCATACGCCCGATATTCGCCTGAAAGGTGGCTCTGGCAGCGAGCCGGATGCGTGGAAGGACTGAGCGTCGACATCGTCATAATGGCTTTCTTGCTGGGCAACTCGGTGGGTGTTGGCGGGGCGTTCAGGCCAAGGAGAGCAGATGGATCACCGCCAGCTGCCCGACGACGTGACTCGCGGGATCGGTGCGATCTCGACGAAGATTCGCGCCCTTGCCGATGCGCGTTGCGACCGCACGGAGATCAGTCACCTCCTCGGCGTCCGCTATCAACAGGTACGGAAGGTACTCGTCGATACCGGAATCACCAGCGGCTTGCGCCGGCAAGTAGAGGCCGAGCGCGAGCCGATAACGGTTGACGCTGGCCCGAAGTTGTGTGGAGCAACGTCGGCAGACGTGCTCCTACGTGCCAGCTTCTCGTCTATTGGCGAGTGGACCCAAACCTCCAAGATGGTGATCAGGCTCGGCGCGAAGGTAACTGCGGAACCCGGCGTCTACGCTTTCGTGGTCAACGACGTCGTCGTTTATGTAGGGCTGACCAACAACGGTCTCAAGGCGCGGCTCGATGGGTACCGCGTCGGACATAAAGGCCAACGGACCAATGCCCGGGTCAAGCAGTTGATCATCGACACTCTTTCCAAAGGGCAACCGGTCGCGGTCCTCGTTGCCCTGCCAGCTCCTCTTGAATGGAATGGCCTGCCCGTGAACACGGCCGCGGGGCTCGAAGCGGGCCTGATCCAGATGTGCCGACCCGTCTGGAACATCACAGGAGCGGCGTGACTTCGCTGAGCGGTTTTGCGGATCCCGAACGAACGCCAAGCTCATTTCGATGAGAATCAGTCTCCGCAAATGCTTGCGTAGATGACGTTGGGACGGCGTCTAACCTGGAAGACTTCAGAGGAAATCACGTCCGGAAATCACCTCATAAAAACACAATGACACTCGAAAATGTCACTTACGTCGTTTTGGCGAGAAAAACCGCGAAAATGCTAAGGAATTTCGCGAAAAATGAAAATTGGCGGAGAGAGAGGGATTCGAACCCTCGGTAGAGTTTCCCCTACACACGCTTTCCAAGCGTGCTCCTTCAACCACTCGGACATCTCTCCACATGCGCGTGGGGCCCCACCCCCACGCGCGCTGCTCGCCGGCTTCGCGGCTCGCAGCGGCCGCAGGCGCTTCTCCAGTGCTCGCGGGGCCCCACCCCCAGCGCAGTTGCTCAGCGTCTTCGCGCTTCGCAACAGCTCCAGGCTGCTCGCTCGCGGGACCCCACCCCAGGCTCGCTGCGGCTCGCTTCGCTCGCTCGCCGCGGCCGCAGGCGCTTCTCCACTCGCAGGCGCTTCTCTCCGCACGAGTGGAATCAATAGCTTACCGTGCGGCGGGGAGCCGCTCAACGTCAAACTGTGACGTGATTGTGACGTGGGCACCGCGGTAGTGACCGGTGACCACCTCGAGGTCCTCGTGCCGCGAGTAGCCGTCCCGGTCTTCGTACTCGTTACGGGTTCGAGATGGCGAAGGCCCCGGCGAGTTCCTTAGAGTCGTCGCGCACGTCGTGCAGGTCGCTCTCCGAGACGACACGAAACACGCCCACCGTGCCGAGCATCCGGCTCTCGGCGCCGTTGATCTCGTAGATGCGCTCGCGCTCTCGGACGGGCCGACGCTCGCGCCCGCGCGGAAGATCGAGATTTCTTGTGAATATGTCCCTCGGCTCCCGATCGTCATTGCGGTCGCGCTCACTCGTGCCGCCGCGGCTGCCGAGACCGCGGTCCCATGAGCCTTCTCGGTCGCCGGCGTCGCGCGGGTCGTATCTGTCCATCTCGACTGTCTGTACCAGACAAAGGTTGGCAATGCGGTAATTCGATATGCTTGCTGGCGCTACTCACCCACAAGCTGCTTTTCGTAGTATGGGCGACGCTGCTCACGCCAGCAATTCACTTTCTGATGTGTTCGGGCACAGTCGGGTGGTGTCTGTTGGTTTGACCGACGGCGTATTGGGAGGTGCGCGTGAACTACACCGTGCATTGTGCTGAATCCCTCCTTCGAGCGACCGATTGCAGCCGTTGCAACCGACGAAACCCAAGGGAGGAGCGATGATCCCAGAGCACTACGCGTAGTCCAACTTGCGAAAGGCTTTGGCGCCGCCTCATGCCTTGACGTCATGCCCAAATCGGGTATGATTATGCCCATATTGGGTGCGAAGGTCGTTTCAAGTCGGTCACGTCGAAAAAGCCTGGCGGATGCGCTGTTCACCAAGACGCAGCAACGCGTCATGCGTGTGCTGTTCGGCCAGCCCGAGCGAAGTTTTTACGCATCGGAGCTGATTCGAGACGCGGGCACGGGATCTGGAGCGGCGCAGCGCGAACTAGCGCGGCTGGAAGGAAGTGGGCTGATCGTGGCGCGAAGGATTGGCCATCAAAGGCACTACCAGGCTAACGCGGCGTCACCGCTGTTTTCGGAACTACGCAATATCGTGCTG
>JBGPKK010000100.1:0-16642 GCA_041485905.1 Vicinamibacteria bacterium | reverse complement strand
GACCCCTGCCGGCGTCCGCGCCGCCCTGGCCCGCGACGAAGAGCGAGCCGTCAGGCGCCCACCGCACGTTGTCCACCCGGAATCCCAGCGGAATCTCGTCGCGCTTGACCGGCGTCTGCCCGCGAGAGAGACGCATGAACGATCGATTGCCCCACTCGGCGACGTAGAACCACTTGCCGTCTTTTGAGATCTCGAGTCCGTTGGCGCCGGCGGCCTCGCTGCCCGGCACCTTCTTCCATCCCGTGCCCGTATGCCATTCCCACACTTCGCCGTTGTTCCTGCCTTCGAGCAGCTCGGGAGAAAAGCCGCGCGCGCCGGCCGGCCGGCGCGGATCAAAATTGGTCGCAGCGAAGCCGCCTTCCGGGAGAGCGACGACCGCGTTCAGACCGACCGGGTCCGGCGCGACGGCGCATCCGATCCAGGTGATCGCCGGCCGTTTCGGACGAGCGTTGAGCTCGAAGATCTCGATCGATTCTCTGTTGCCGTGGTGGACCACGTACAGTGTGTGGACGGCGTTCGGGCCGGGCTTCAGGTAGAGCCCGTGCGTTCTGAACTTTTCCTTGTCCGTGCCTTCCAGCGGACCGGGGCACGAATCATAGGTCTTCGTGTCAGGACGCTCCTTCGCGTCCGGGCTGGGGAACAACCGCGTAGACGAGGCCGCTTTCGTGTCGATCAGATGGAGGCCTCCGTCGGCGCCATAGGCCGAGGCAATGAGCCACGGCGTGGAGGGCACGACGACCAGATCCTCTGGACCGTTCTGATCGCACACGAACCGGATCTCGCCCACCGGGTCGCAGCCGGCGGCGCGCGGGCCTGCCATGGCGAAGAGCGACGCGAGGACGATCGACACACCGAATGACGTCAGGGCTTTCATAATTTCGCGTTTTCGTGGCTGCGTGTTAGCGTCAGGTTTTCAACAGCGCGCGTATTTCTGCGAGGACCTGGTCGGGAACGTCCTCCTGCAGGTTGTGGCCGCCCGGTAGTCCTTTTCCGCTGACCTTCGTTCCGCGCTCCTGCCAGATCGCGAGCACGTCGTACAACCGGCCCATCGGCCCACGCTCGCCCCACAGCACCAGCAGCGGACAGGCAATCTTCCTGGCCAGATCCGCCTCGTCGTGTTTGAGATCGATCGAGGCGCCCGCACGGTAGTCCTCGCACATCGCGTGAATGTTCGCCGGCTGACTGGCGGTCCGGAGGTATTCCCTCTGGATGTCGGTCGTCGCTCGCGCGAGCTGCGCGTCGTTGGCGGCCTTGAGCTCGGTCTCCGGACCGGGCGCCGGACGCAGGTAGTTGAACCAATGGAAGTAGGCCTGCACAAACTCGATCGTGACGTGCGTGTACAGGTAATGAGTCGGGACGATGTCGAGCACCGCCAGCTTCATCACTTTGTCAGGATGGTCGAGCGCCATGCGATGCGCGACGCGTCCGCCGCGATCGTGGCCGACGACCGGGAAGCGGTCGAAGCCGAAATGCTTCATGACCTCGACCTGATCGAGCGCCATGGCGCGCTTCGAGTAGTTCACGTGATTCTCGCCGTCGGCGGGCTTGCTGCTGTCGCCATAGCCGCGCAGGTCGGGCGCAATCACCGTGTAATTCTTCGCGAGCTCTGGTGCGACAAGCCGCCAGCTGACGTGCGTCTGCGGCGCGCCGTGAAGGAGCAGCAGGGGCGGCCCCGAGCCGCCGATCACGCCGTGAATCACCGCGCCGGATGTCTGGAAATCGAATGATTTGAAGCCGGGGAAGAAGCGCGTCGTGTCCCCTGACCCTTGTTGTGCATAGGCAATCCGGCTCAAGCCGGATCCCACGTACGGAAGGGCCGACAGCGCGGTCATGCCACGGAGGAGCTCTCGTCGATCCATGCGATACCTCTCCTGAAGCCTAGTCGTAGTACTGCGGCGCTTTCTTCAGCTTCGCGTTCCCCGTGAAGTCGTGCTGAATCCAGAGCTGGGCGCCGGTCCTTTTCAGGAACGCCTCGATGGACGCTCTGGCCCTGACGGTTTGCTCCTGGTTGAACTCGAACGTGGGCACGCGGCCGAGCGTGCGCTCCTCCGGATAGTGATAGAGATCGCCGGACAGCACGACGCCTCCGGTGTTCGCGAGCTTCACGTACAGCACCTGGTGGCCGGGCGTGTGGCCGGGCGCCAGCTTGATGACGACCGTCCGATCGCCGAAGACGTCGTACTCGTCGTTCTTCATGACGACGGTCTTGCTGGTCCGCAGCGCCGCATAACTCGCCGGCTGCGTGAGATCGGGCGGCGTGTCGGCGAACATCGCGTCGCGCTCGATCTTCCGCGCCAGCCACGTCGAGCGGGCAAAGTCGTTGGCGTTCGCCGTGTGGTCGTAGTGATAGTGCGACAGCGCCACATACGTGATGTCCGCCGGGTCGTAGCCGGCGTCGGCCAGTTGCGCCCGAAGGGGCTTGACGATCGTGACGAATCGCTCTTGCGCGTCGGGAAGGACGAGCCGCTGTCTGACGGGCGTGCCGTTGGGTTTCCACGCGCTGTCGGGGACCGCGCAGCCATCCCACATCAACGTGCCTTTCGGGTGCGCGATCAGAAAGCAGGCGACCGACAGCTTGTCGGTGGCGACCTCTTCCTTTTTCAGCCGGAACCGGCCGGTGTCGGCGACGTCGAGGGTGCCGCCGTCGAAGACGTAAAGACGAGGTGTCTTCGGCGGCTGCGGTTTGGCGGCTTGGGATCCGGCTGAAGCTTGATGCCACGAATAGAGAACAAGAAGTGCGAAGAGCGGGAAGTGCCGCATGACCGCAATGCTACAGCAAACGGCAGGTGGGGCAGGTAGGCCTGGTGGGTCAGGTGGGTCAGGTAGGGGTGGGAAAACCTACCAGACCGACCTGACGTACCAGCCCTACCCGACCTCCGGCCCTACCGGACCTGCTAGAAATCGATCTGCGCGCCGATTTTCACGAACCGCGGCGTCAGCACCGACAGCGGCTGCAGCCAGGCTCCCGGACCGGACAGGACGTTCGGGTTGTACGTTTGGTTGTACGTGAGGACCGCCGCGGAGTTGATCAGGTTGAAGATGTCGACCCCGACGCTGGTCCGCGTCCGCCCGAACCGCAGGACCTTCGCGATTCGCAGGTCGACCTCGTTGACCCGGTCGCCCCACACCTGACCCGGCTCGACCAGATTGATCGTCAGGTTCTGCAGACCGCCCGAGATCACCCTACTGAGGATCGGCTGAAGCACCGTGTTGTTCGCGTTCCAGTTCGCGGCGAGGACGCCGCCCTGATCGCTTCTGAACGTTCCGCTGATCTGGACGTCGACTTTCGGCACGAGGTACGACCCGAAACCGGTCGCGCGCGTGATGAAGCCCGGGTCCGCGTGGCAGAACGGGTTGGTCGGGTTCACCGTCGGCCAGGTGATGCTGCCGGCCGCGATCGTCGTCAGTTCGGGCACCTGCGCGCGAACGGCGCAGTTGTCCTGCACGGTCTTGCCAGTATTGATGCCGCCCTGGAACGTCAGACCGTTGCGCGGCCGGACGCTGACGTTGATCAGCACGCCGTTGTAGCGCTGATACTGCTCGCCGTAGTTGGCGGCATCGGTGATCAAGTTGTCGGGCGGGCGCAGGAATCCGGCCTGCGTGACGTTGTAGAGATTGGACACCGTGTAGCCGCCGCCCCCCGGCAGACGAGAATCCGAAGGCGCCGTCACGCTGAACTGCGTGAAGTCCGACGCGGCCAGGGCCCGATTGTCTGTGGCGATGAAGTTGCCGAACCAGCGGCGGAAGTACCCGACCTCCACCGAGACGCGTGAGAGCACTTCCTGCTGGACTGAAACGCCGACGCCCCAGTCATTCGGGCGGATGCTCCAGCCCGCAAGGATGGCCGGGTCGATGGTGTTGCTGAACACCGGCTTCCCAAAGTTGAGGTCGTTGATCGGACCGCAGAAATCACCGCCGCCGGCGCGGTTATCCTGCCCGAGGCCGTTCACGAGATCGCAGTCCGGCTTGAAGTTGGTGTTGCCGTCGGTCCACGCCCGCGTGACGGACGTGGTGATGCGCCCGTTCGGGTCCGAGATGGAGTAGCTGCCGTTGTTGTTGCTGGCCGGCTCGAGGTACTTGCCGACGTTCACCTTGACGGAGGTCTTGCCGTTGCCGAACAGGTCGTACGCCAGACCGCCGCGCGGCGAGAGGTCCTTGTAGCCCGCAACGCCCTCGGTAACCGGGAACGAAGTCGAGATCGGCAGGTAGTTCGACGGCCCGATCGTCTGCTCGTCGAAATAGCTCCACGCGTGATCGAAGCGCAACGCGCCTTGCAGCGTCATGCGTCCCTGCGTCCACTGCTCCTGAGCGTAAAGCGCGTCGTACCGGACCCTCCGACGGATATTCAGCGGGAGCGCCGTCTCCGTAATCAGGTTCGGGATGCCGTTATTGACCCGGAACATGAGATTGGAGTCGTTCGAGAGGTTCGTGAAGTCGTTGACCAGAAAGCCACCCAGCACGCCGAACTTCATGCTGTGGGCGCCTGTCACGTACGACGCCGATCCGCGCCAGGTGTGTGTGCCGTTCCAGTTGTTCGACCAGTTGGCCGAGCGGTAGATCAGGTTCGCAATGCCGCCGTTCGCGGCGCAGCCGCCCGCGCACTGCTCCTGCATGCGCACGAGCGATCGGGTGGGATTCCCCGGCATGTCCATCGGTCCCCATCGTACGCCCAGTGAACCGATGCCGCCCTCCAGGAGCACCCGGTTCGTCACCGGCGACGTCCACGTGAGCTGCCGCACGCGCTGGAAGGAATGCAGGTAGTTCGCGATTTCGGGCGACGTCGTGCCCGACAGCCCACCGAGGCCAAGGGAGCCGACAAACGCGCCCGCGACCGGCTGCTGGCGGCACCCGTCCGCGTCCTTGGTATAGGTGGATCCGTTGCACGGCATCTGCTCGTCCCAGTGGAAATTGAACTTGTTGCGCGGCGACGCCTGCAGCGTCAGGCGCAGCGTGGCGATCTGCCAGCTCTCCGCGCCCTGAGCTTGTTTACTCGTATCCGGCGCATAGAGCCACTTGGTGGCGTCGCCCGCGTTCATGTTCGGATAGATGCCCGGGATCGTCCGATACTGTCCTTCGTCGCGCCCGGTCAGGTAGAACCAGAGCCTGTCCTTTTTAATGGGACCGCCGACGCCTCCCGAAAAATCCCACTGTCTGACGAGCGAGCCGGGAGTAGCCAGACCGCGGGTCTTCAGGTCGTCGCTGTAGTTGCTGCCGACCCATCCATTCGGCACGCCGGACAGATAGACCTGGCCCTTGATCAGGTTGCTGCCGGTTTTGGGCACGATGCTGAGCGTCGGTCCACCGACCTCGGCCTCTCCCAAACCGCCGGACGTCGTGAGCACCACCTCTGCCGCATTGCTGATGTCGGCGATGTAGGTGGAGACGCCGCCGCCGTTGAGCGCCGCGCCGGTGTTCAGACCATCGACCTGCATGCGCCCCTCATTCGGACGGCCGCCCGACCCACCGAACACCGTCATCTGCGGCGTCACCTGGACGTCCGCCGCACTGCCCGACTGTGTGGCGATGGCCGGAATCAGCACGGCGGTCGCGGCCCACGAGCGCGCCGTCGGGATCGACGTCAGCGTGTCGTTGCCGACCGTCGTCTGCCGGCGCACGCTCTGCACGTCGACAATCGGCGTTTCACCCGTGACTGTGATCGTTTCCTGGACCGTGCCGACTTTGAGGTCCGTGTTGATCGTCGCGGTAAACGACCCACTCAACTCGATTCCGTCGCGCTTCACCGTGCTGAACCCCGTCAGCGTGAACGTGACCGCGTAGGTGCCGGGCAAAAGGTCGACGATGCGGTATTGCCCCGTGCCGTCGGTGAAGGCCGAACGGACTTTTTCGATCAGCACCGGGCTGGAGGCTTCCACGGTGACGCCAGGCAGCACGGCTCCCGACGCGTCCTTGACGACGCCGGTGATGGATGCCTGCGCCCAGGCGGCCGCCGGCACCATGCTCAGGGTTGTGAGGGCGAAAAGGACCCGGAGCAGCTTGCGCATGTGGCCTCCTGACGGTGATTGGAATGATCCGCGGAGCGTTGTGTGGGGTTTTACAGCCGACTCAGAAGGAAATCAACTGCAAACGGAGCCGGCGGAAGGGCAGGTAGGTCAGGTGGGGCGGGTGGGTCGGTAGGGCAGGTTGACCGGGTAGGAAAACCTACCAGACCAACCCGACCTACCAGCCCTACCGGACTTGCTAGAAATCGATCTGCGCGCTGATCTTCAGGAAGCGCGGCGTCAGCACCGATTGCGGCGCCAGCCACGCGCCGCCCGGCGTGAACGTCTGGTTGTATTGCAGAATCGCGTTCGAGTTCAGGATGTTGTAGACGTCGACCCCGACGTTGGTGCGCATCCGGCCGAACCGCAGAATCTTCGCGAAACGAAGATCGATCTCGTTCACGCGATCGCCCCACACCGAGCCGGGAGGCAGGATATTGAGGTTGAGAGTTGTGGCGCCTCCCGAAATCGTCCGGTTGAGCGCGGGGTTGATGACCGTGGCGGTCGGCGCGTTCCAGTTGGCCGCGAGCGCGGCGCCCTGGTCGCTTCTGAGCGTTCCCGCGAAGAGGACGTCGATCTTCGGCACGACGTAGGATCCAACCGCGCTCATCTTGGTGATGAGACCTGGATCGTTGTGGCAGTACGCGTTGGTCGGGCTGGTCTCCGGCAACTGTGCCCGGATCTCGCAGCTGTCCGTCACGGTTTTGCCGCTGTTGATGCCGCCTTGCAACGTCAGGCCCTTGCTCGCACGGGCGCTGATGTTGAACAGCATGCCGTTGTAGCTCGAATACTGCGTACCGAAGCGTCCGGCGTCCGTGATGTTGTTGCTCGCTGCGCGCAGAAATCCATCCGGGGTGACGTTGTAGAGCGTGCCGACCGTGTAGTTGCCGCCGTTGGGCAGCCGCGAATCGGACGGCGCCGTGATGCTGAACGCGGTGAAATCAGCGGAGCCCAGGTTCTGGTTGTCGATGGCGGTGAAGTTCTGGAGCCACCGCTTGAAGTACCCGATCTCCACCGACACGCGGGGCAGCAGTTCCTGCTGCACCGACGCGCCGAACTGCCAGTCCCTCGGACGGATGCCCCACCCGTTGATAAGCGCGGGGTCGATGGCAGAGGTGATACGCGTTGCGGTCCCGAAGGTGGTGGAGTTGGTAGCCGCGCACTCGCCATTCTCGAGATTGTTCGTGAAATCGCACTGAGGAATGTTGTCGCCCGCGATCCCCGTGAACCCCGGCCGGGGGACGTCGGTCCAGGTACGAAGCGCCGAGGTCGAGATGCGCGCGATGGGGTTGGAGATCGAGTAGTTGTTGTTGAGGTTGCTCGCCGGATCCATGTACTTGCCGGCGTTGACTTTGACCGACGTCTTGCCGTTGCCGAAGACGTCGAGCGCGAAGCCGCCGCGCGGCGAGATGTCCTTGTAGTTGACGCCATCCGTTCTGTCGAAGCTCAGCGGCGTCGACAGGAAGGTCTGACCAAGAATCAAAGCCGGACCGATCGTCTGTGCCGGCGAATAGCTCCACGCGTTGTCGAAACGCAGCGCGCCCTGGATCGTCATTCGCCCCATCGTCCACTGGTCCTGCCCGTACAGCGCGGTGTACCTGACGCGGTCGCTTTGGGTGTAGACCCTGAGGCTCTCGGTGAGCGACGCGGGTTTGCCGCCGTTGAACGTGTACGCCAGGTTGAGATCGTTCCCGTGGTTCTGGATGTCTTCCACCAGATAACCACCGACGTAGCCGACCTTGAAGGTGTGCGAGCCCGTGACGTACGAAGCCGTGGCGCGCCACGTGTTCGGGTTGTCCCAGTCCTCGGGCCAGTTCGCGGAACGGTAGGCCAGGCCCGCGCCGATGGGCGTACCGTTGAAATTCTGGCTCGCCTGTTCGGTGATCCTTGCGAGGCCCCGCGTCGGGTTCCCCGGGCTTTCATTCGGGCCCCACGCCGCACGATACGACCCCAGGCCGGCTTCGAGCAGCAACCGGTTGGTCGCGGGGGACGACCACGTGAACTGGCTGTTCTTCACCAGGACGTGCAGGTACCCGGCCGTTTCGGGAGACGTGGTCGACCCCAACCCGCCCAGGCCGAGCGACCCGACGACGGCGCCGGAGGCGGGCTGGTTGCGGCACGCATCGGCGGTCGTGTTGAACGCCGAGCCGTTGCACGGCAACTGCCAATCCTGATGGTAGTTGAACTTGTTGCGCGGCGTGGCCTGGAACGTCAGGCGAAGGCTGGCGAGCTGGAAGCTCTCGGCGCCTTGCGCTTGTTTGGTCAGGTCCGGCGCATACGTGAACTTCGTCGGGTCTCCGGCGTTCAGATTGGGATAGATGCCGGGAATCGATCGATGCTGTCCTTCGTCGCGCAGTGTGCCGTAGTACCACAGACGGTCCTTCTTGAGCGGCCCGCCGACGCCGCCGGTGTAGTCCCACTGCTGGAGCAACACACCGGGCACCGCCAGGCCGGCGGTCTGCAGCGCCGGCGTGAAGTTGCTGCCAACCATGCCGCTGCTGACACCGGACAGATACAGCTGGCCCTTGACCGTGTTGCCGCCGCTCTTCGGCACGATGCTCAGCGAGGGTCCGCCGACTTCCGCTTCACCCATGCCGCCCGATGTCGTGGTGACCACTTCGGCGGCGTTCGAGATGTCGGCCACGTACGTGGACACGCCGCCGCCGTTTAGTGCGGCGCCGGTGTTGAGGCCGTCCACCTGCATGCGTCCCTCGTTCGCGCGCCCGCCCGCTCCGCCGAACACGGTCATTTGGGGCGTGACCTGAATATCCGCGCTGGTGCCGGCCTGGATGATGATCCCGGGAATCAGCACGGCGGTGGCCGCCCACGACCGCGCGGTCGGAACCGTCGTCAGTACCTCGTTGCTGAGGGTTGTCTGCCGCCGGACGCTTTGCACGTCGACAATCGGCGTCTCGCCGAGGACCGTGATCGTCTCGGCGACCCCGCCGATCTTCATGTCCGCGTTGATCGTCGCGATGAACGAACCGCTCAGCTCGATGCCCTCGCGCTTGACGGTGCTGAAGCCGGTCAGCGAAAAGGTGACGGTGTACGTGCCAGGGAGCAGGTTGACGATGCGGTACAGCCCGCTGCCGTCGGTGACGTCCGTGCGAACTTTTTCAATCAGCACGGGGCTGGCAACTTCAACGCTGACGCCCGGCAGCACTGCACCCGACGCGTCCTTCACGACGCCGGTGACTGAGGCTTGCGCGAACGCGAGTGAGGGCACGATCAACAGCCCGCTGAGAACGAACAACACGCTTCTCAACAAACGCATGGAAACTCCTTATTGAAAGGGCGAAGAATTCTCAGCCCTTTAGATCTGTGAATGTTAGAGGTGGTGGCTGGGGCCGGTCAATGGCTGTCTCAGGCACTTACGGACTTTTTCGGGGGAATCCGCACCTTTATACGGAAATTTGAATCATCCGTGCGCGATGAGGCCGGGGAAGACGTAAGCGTACAGCATAGAAATGATGGCCATCACCACCATCAGCAGGATGCTGTGCTTGATGGTGAATCGGAACAGCCGGCTCTCGTCGGCGCGTGTCATCCCGGTGGCGGCGACCGCCACGGCGATGCTCTGGACGGAAATCATCTTGCCCATGACGCCCGCGGCGGAGTTCACCGAGGCGGTCAGGATCGGATTAAGGCCCAGCGCGTTGGCCGTGACGACCTGCAGGTTGCCGAACAGCGCGTTCGCCGACGTATCGCTGCCGGTCAGGAAGACGCCGAGCCAGCCGACCACGGCGCTGAAGAAGGGAAACGCCACGCCGCTGGCCGCCAGCGCGAGTCCCATCGTGGACGTCATGCCCGAATAGTTCATCAGGTAGGCGAGTCCCAGCATCGACGCAATCGTGGCCATCGCGAGCTTCAACTGCTTGAAGGTGGCGACATACGCTTTCACGACCTGCGCCGGGCGCACCCGCAGGGCGAGGGCGGTGGCAAGGATGGCGAAGAAGCACGCGGTGCCCGAGGCGCTCAGCCAATTCAGTTCGTAGACGGCGGCATACGGCGCGGTCCGCCTGGTGACCGGCGGGATCTGCGTGATCATGTTGTGCAGGCCGGGGACCATGATGCGATTGAGCTGCCCCGCGGCTTTCGGCGTCGACGCCGGCAGCGTCGGCACCCATCCAGGCAGCAGACTGTCTGTCCATCGGTTGATCGCCAGCTTGATGTCGGCGTTGCCCCACAGGAGGACGAACACAACGAGCAGGAGGTAAGGCGCCCAGGCCATGACCAGCTCGCCGCCCGAGTGGCGCTTCATGTCCACCGTGATCGGCTTGTCGCCTTCGAGGCGCAGGACGGTCTTCGGCTTCCAGAAGGTGATGACCAGCACCATGACCACGATGCAGGTCAGCGAGCTGAGGATATCGGTCAGCTCGGGGCCGATGTAGTTCGACACGAAGAACTGCATGGCCGCGAACGAGACGCCGCACGCCACGATCGCCGGCAGCACTTCGACCGCGCGTCTCCACCCGGTCATGACGACGATGAGATAGCCGGGGATGATGATGGAGACCATTGCGCACAGCCGTCCCACCATTGCACTGAGCGCCAGCACCGGCAACCCGGTCACCGTCGCGAGCGTCGTCACCGGAATGCCGATGGAGCCGAACGCGACCGGCGCGGTGTTGGCCAGCAGGCAGATCCCCGCGGCAAAGAACGGGTCGAAGCCGAGGCCCGCGAGCATCGCGCCCGATACGGCGACCGGCGCGCCGAACCCTGCCGCGCCTTCGATGAACGCGCCGAACGAGAACGCGATGAACATCGCCTGCAGGCGCCGATCGCTGGTGAGTCCGCCGACCGAGTCCTTGATGATCTCGAACTTGCCGGTATCGACCGCGAGGCGGTACAGCATGATCGACGTGAAGACGATCCACGCGATCGGGAAGAGGCCTGTTGCGGCGCCGTAGAGCGTGGAGATCACGGCGAGCTGCACCGGCATGCCGTACACCGCCAGGGCGATGACCAGCGCCGAGACCAGCGCCGACACCGCCGCCATCCAGGCTGGTCTGCGCAGCACACCGAGCATGACGAACAGCACCAGGATGGGAATCGCGGCGACCGGCGCCGACAGGCCGAGGCTCCCGCCGACGGGCACGTAGTTGTGTTGCCACATAAGGATCTCGCTAGAGGCTGGGGGCTGGAGGCTAGGGGCTGGGACAAACGAGTGACGAGACTTGTTTCGGGATTCCAGCCCCCAGGCCCCAGCCTCCAGTCCCTTCCACCGTAAGAGAGCGGAAAGCATATACGATAAGAGTTTCCGATGAACGAACGTTTGCTGAGCGAGTTCGTGGGGATTTGCGGCGCTGAAGGCGTCTTGCACGAGCCCCTGGAGCTGCTCACCTACGAATGTGACGGGCTGCCGCATCTGCGCACTGCGCCGGCGCTGGTCGTCCTGCCTTCGTCGGCATCGCAGGTGCAGGCCGTCGTACGCCTGTGCAATCGCGCCGGTATGCCGTTTGTCGCCCGCGGCCACGGGACCGGTCTGTCGGGCGGCGCGTTGCCAGTCGCGGGCGGCGTGGTCATCGCGCTGTCGCGCCTCAACCGGGTCCTCGACGTCGACATCCCCAACCGCCGTGTGACCGTGGAACCCGGCGTGACGAACCTCGAGATCACGCGGAGGGTCGCGCCTTATGGGTACTACTACGCGCCCGATCCGTCCAGTCAGCAGGTGTGCTCGATTGGCGGCAACGTCGCCGAGAACTCGGGCGGCGCGCATTGCCTGAAATACGGGTTCACCGTGCACCACGTGCTGGCGCTCGACACCGTACTGCCCGACGGCGAGCTGGTGCATCTCGGGAGCCCGATGGTCGACGCGCCCGGCCCTGATCTCGTGGCCCTGCTCGTCGGATCCGAGGGCACGCTCGGCATCGCGACGAAGATTGTCGTCAGGATCGTGCGCAAGCCCGAGAGCGTGCAGACGCTGCTGGCGGCGTTTGACAGCATCGACGCGGCGGGCGCCGCCGTGTCCGCGATCATCGCGGAAGGCATCATCCCCGCCGCCGTGGAAATGATGGACGCGCTGGCGATCAAGGCTGCGGAAGCCGCCGTCCATCCCGGATTTCCCGCCGTCGAGGCGATCCTGATTGTCGAGCTCGACGGACCGGCGGCCGAAGTGCGCGCGTTGTTCCAGGTCGCGGAAGAGACGTGCCGCCGGCATGGCGCGTCCGGCATCGAGATCGCCGCCGACGATGAGCAGCGGGCGCGAATCTGGAAGGGGAGAAAAGCGGCGTTCGCGGCGATGGGCCGCGTCTCGCCGAACTACTACGTGCAGGACGGCGTCGTGCCCCGCACGCGGTTACCCGAAGTGCTCGGCCGCATCCGTCAGCTCGAGGCGCGATCGGGCCTGCGGATCGGCAACGTGTTTCACGCCGGCGACGGCAACCTGCATCCGCTGATCTGCTACGACGAGAGCATCCCTGGTCAGGCGGACCGGGCCGCCGAGGTCGCGGCCGAGATTCTGTCGTACTGCGTTGAGGCCGGCGGATCGATCACCGGTGAGCACGGCGTGGGAGCGGATAAGGCGGAATCGATGTCGAAGATGTTCACGCCAGAGGACCTCGATGTGATGCAGCGCGTGCGCGCGGCATTCGATCCCCGGAAGCTGTGCAACCCGGGGAAGATCTTTCCGACGCCGCGCCTGTGCGGCGAAGTGCCCGGTCCCTATCGTCAACACCCGGTGGAGCAGCAAGGGCTTGCGGAACGGTTCTGAGTCGCGAATTGACGGCTGATTTCAGAGTGCAGATTGAAGCCCTGAGCCGCTACGGCGTTGTGCGCGACGCCCTGGCCATGGATGCTATCGATGGCGTCAGGCCGCGCGCCATCATCGAGCCGGAGTCGGCCGAAGCGCTGGCAGAGCTCCTCGCGTTGTGCTCGCGCGAGCGGATGTCGATCGTGCTGCGAGGCAGCGGGACGAAACTCGGATGGGGACGCCGGCCGGCTGCCATCGATCTCGTGGTCAGCACCCGCCGGCTCAATCATGTGCTCGCGCATGCGCACGACGATCTCACCGCGACGGTCGAGGCCGGTGCGACCGTCGGCGATCTTAATCGCGTGCTGGCCGAGCACCATCAGTGGCTGCCGCTCGACACCGCATTCGAGGCGGCCACGGTCGGCGGCACCATTGCCACCAACGAGAGCGGTCCTCTGCGCCACCGCCACGGCACGCCGCGCGATCTGCTGATCGGCATCCGGTTCGCGACAGCCGACGGTCTCCTCGTGAAGGCAGGGGGCAACGTCGTCAAGAACGTCGCCGGATACGATCTGGGAAAGCTGATGAGCGGATCGTTCGGCAGCCTCGCGGCGATTGTGAGCGCGACGTTCAAGCTCACGCCGCTGCCGTCGGCGTCCACGACGCTGGTGGGCGCTTTTGGCAACAGCCAGGCGATCGCGCAGGCGGTCTCCGCCATCAGTGCGAGCCAGCTCGAGCCGGCAGCGTTCGACGTCGGCGCGCACGTGTCTGTCGCCTCGGATCCCGGTGCTTCGGTAGTGACCGGCTTAAGCCGGACCGAATACCAGCTCCTTATCCAATTCGCGACGACCGCTGCTGCCGTGGACGCCCAGATCGCCGAAACACGACGGCTGCTGCCCGCCGATCATGTCGACGTCCTCCGCGGAGTTGCGGAAACCGATGCGTGGCGGGATCACGCACGTCGCCTGTGGACGGCGCCCGGCGCCGTCGTGAAAGTGAGCTGGCTGCCGGCGGCACTGGAGGCGGTGCTGGCACTCGTGGAACGCATCAGAGGCGACAAAGGGACATCGATTGAGCTGGTCGGGCGTGCGGGCGTTGGAGCCGGTCTGATTCGTATCGAGGGTGACACCGCCACCCAGGTCAAAGCGATCGAGGATCTGCGAGCCAAGCCCGACGTGATCGGGCACGTCGTCGTGCTGCGGGCCGATCGTGGCGTCAAGGAGAAGGCCGACGTGTGGGGTCCGGCGGGCGACACCGCCGCGCTGCTCTGCGGCGTCAAGGCCGCGCTCGATCCGGCCGGCATTCTGAATGCGGCGAGGGGGCCGGTTTAAACGACTCCCGACCCCTTTTTCGGTCAAGAACCGTCGAAATGTGGAGTGTTTTCGCATGGCCGTTGCTGAACCTGCGGTCGAAAAGAACGACTCCCGACCCCTTTTTCAGGGGTTTGACGCGGTGGATGCACCGCAGGGCGCACTGATCGACAAGTGCGTCCACTGCGGATTTTGCCTGCCCAGTTGTCCAACCTACGTGTTGTGGGGCGAGGAGATGGATTCGCCGCGCGGCCGCATCTATCTAATGAAGGCGGTTCTCGAGGGCCGCACGGCCATCTCGTCGTCGTTCGTCCAGCATTTCGACGCGTGCCTTGGCTGCATGGCGTGCGTCACGTCCTGTCCGTCGGGCGTGCAGTACGGGCCGCTCGTCGAGCGGACCAGGGCACAGATCGAGCGCCATTACCAGCGGCCCTGGGCCGATCGCGTGTTCCGCACGGCGCTCTTCAGCGTGCTCCCGTATCCGCGACGTCTCCGGCTGGTGCTCGCGCCGCTCATGGTCCTGGGTCAGGCGATGCGGGCGCTCAACCGAACGCGGCTGTTCACGTGGCTGCCGGCGCGGCTGCGGGCGCTCGTCACGCTCGCGCCGCCGGTCTCGTGGGCCGCGCTCGTGCACCGCGTTCCCGAACGGACCGCCGCGTCCGGCGTCCCGCGCCTGAAGGCGGGCCTGCTGACCGGGTGCGTCCAGCGGCTCGTCTTTCCACACGTCAACGACGCGACCATCAACGTACTGGCGGCGGAAGGCTGCGAGGTGATCGCGCCGTCCGCGCAAGGGTGCTGCGGCGCGCTGGCGCTGCACGCCGGACGGATCGACGAGGCGCGCGCGTTCGCGCGGCGCACGATCGACGCGTTCGACCGCGCCGGCGTCGATCGCGTTGTCGTCAATGCTGCGGGGTGCGGGTCGTCGATGAAAGAGTACGGCGAGCTGCTCGCCGACGATCCCGACTGGTCGGCGCGCGCGCACGCGTTCTCGGCGCGCGTGCGCGACGTGTCGCAAGTGCTCGTGGAAATCGGCGAGCCGAGAGCCGTTCGCCATCCTCTGCGGGCGCGTGTCGTCTATCACGACGCCTGCCATCTCGCGCATGCGCAAGGCGTGCGGGCGGAGCCCCGCGAGTTGTTGCGGGCGATTCCAGGTCTCGACGTGGTGAGCCCGGCCGAACAGGACATCTGCTGCGGCAGCGCCGGCATCTATAACCTCGTGGAGCCCGAGGCTGCGGGTGATCTGGGCGCGCGCAAAGCGGCACACATCGCCACGCTCAGCCCCGATCTGGTCGCCACGGGGAACCCGGGCTGCATGATTCAGATCGCGGCCGCCGCGGCGCGTGCGGGTCTCACCTGGCCGGTCGTGCATCCGATCGAGCTGATCGACGCGTCGATCCGCGGCGGCGACCCCGAATTCAGCCCGAAAATACAGGGAAATCGCGATAAGTTCAGTTGACAGAGGGGTTAGACTTCTAGTAGAAGTTGCAGTTCTAGCGTAGACGTTTCTCAATACAACTGCGCCAAATACAAATGTTGGCCGTCCACGTCGGGTGACGCCATCCGCCGCGATCGCGGCTCGCAGCCACAAGAGCTGCGTAGCGGGAGAGGAGATCGGTCTAATGGGAATCCGGTTCAGAGGCTTGATAACCGCCACGATTGCTACGGCCGCCGTCGGAGCGGTCTTCTCGTGGGCCGCGATCGGCACTGCGGGCCAGGCGCCCGCCGGCCGTGGCCCCGCGCCCGCCGGCAGGGGCGCGCGAGGGGCCGCACCAGCCGCGCAGCCCGCCGCGCGCGGAGCGGCGAGCGGACGCGTGCCGCGCAACGCGTGGGACAACAAACCCAACATGAACGGCGTCTGGCAATCCATGAACACCGCGAACTGGGATCTGCAGGACCACGCCGCCATGGCGGGGCCGTTCTACCAGATGGGTGCGGTGGGCGCCGTGCCGCCGGGCCAGACGGTCGTCGAGGGCGGTGACATTCCATATCTGCCGGCCGCGCTCGAGCAGAAAAAGAAGAATTACATCAACCGGCTCACCGAGGACCCCGAGGTCAAGTGCTATCTGCCCGGTATCCCGCGCGCGACCTACGTGCCATACCCCTTCCAGATCGTCCAGAGCCCGAAAAACATCCTGATGGCGTACGAGTACGCGAGCGCCAATCGCGTCGTCAACATGGAGAAGCCGACCGAAGCGCCTGTCGACAGCTGGATGGGATGGTCCAACGGTAAGTGGGAAGGCGACACGCTCGTGGTTGACGTGAAGAGCTTGAACGGCAAGGCGTGGCTCGATCGGACTGGCGACTTCACGACCGACAACGCGCACATCGTGGAGCGGTTCACGATGACCGACGCCGACCACATCAATTACGAAGCCACGATCGAAGACAACAAGGTGTTCTCGCGTCCCTGGAAGATCAGCATGCCGCTCTACAAGCGCGTCGAGAAGAGCGCGCAGCTCCTCGAATTCAAGTGCGTCGAGTTTGCGGAGGAGATGCTGTACGGCCATCTGCGCAAGGGTGTCGCGAAGTAATGCCCGAAGTAATGCCCGAAGTAATGCCCGAAGTAATGTAAGATGAACTCTCAATTGCAGGAGGCAAATCAGATGCGAACAAAGCTAGCCGTCGTGGTCCTCGGCGTGGGT